>DATAVO010000074.1:0-63566 GCA_036267695.1 Frankiaceae bacterium | reverse complement strand
GCCAACGGAAGGTCGTTACTGGACGCCGTGGATGCCGTGGCAAGTGATGGCGGCACCCACATCCGGGTCGACCTTCGCGGCATCACCGGTTTCACTCCGGACGGTGTGACGGCCGCCTCCGATTGCTGCCGCATGGCGTCCAGCTTGCCCTGCGGGGTGAGTTTCCTCGTCTCCGCAGGAGCCAGCCGAACGGCCCTGTTGGAGATCTTTGCGCTGAATTGAGCGCGGTGATGGGGCAAGATGGCTCATCGTGGGCGCTGCTGTCTTGATCGTTGAAGATGACGAACGGATCTGTGCGGCCCTGAGCATGGCGCTGGAGGATGAGGGCTACGGCGTGTCCACCGCTGCCACCGGCGAGGAGGCGCTCGGCAAGGTGGCGGTCGAGGAGCCAGAGCTGGTACTGCTCGACCTGATGCTGCCCGGGATGGACGGCTTTGAATGCTGCCGCCGCATGCGTCGCCTCAGCGATGTGCCGATCGTCGTGGTGAGCGCCCGCAATGACACCAGCGACGTGGTGGCCGGACTCGAGGCCGGCGCAGACGACTACGTGACGAAACCGTTTGCCATGCCCGAGCTGACGGCCCGGTTGCGCGCCCTTCGCCGCAGAGGCCGACTCGCCACGAACGACGACACCATGGTGATCGGTTCGATTTCCATTTATGCGGCCGGCGGTGCGGTGAGCCGTGACGGTCATCCGGTCCATCTGACGAAGACCGAGTTCCGGCTGCTGTGTGAGCTGGCGTCAGCCCCCGGGCGGATCTTCAGCCGCGAGCTGCTGCTGGAAAGAGTCTGGGGTTACGACTATTTGGGCGACGGCCGGATCGTCGACGTCCACATCCGCCGGCTGCGCACCAAGGTCGAGGACGACCCCGCCCACCCTGAGCATGTCCTGACCGTTCGTGGGCTCGGATACAAGCTGCAGACGTGAGGTCCCCGCTTCGCCGGGTCGGCTTGCGGGTCAGGCTGGTGGCGACCTTTGCGCTCGGTGCGCTACTGCTCTGCCTGGTGCTGTCGGCCGCCAGTTTCACGGTGACTCGCAGCTACTTGCTCAGCCAGCGCGAGCGCGCGGCGGAGCATCTGGCCCAGACCCACGCCGACGCCATCGACGACGCGCTGATGACGCGAGGCACTCAGGTCGCGCCGGTGCTGGCCGGGGTGCGGCTGAGTGACGGAACGCAATCGCTGCTTCGTTACCGGGGGCAGTGGTACACCTCTGCGGTCGGCACCGGGCCCGACGACATCCCCGGCGAACTGCGCAAGCTGGTGGTGGCCGGCAAGGCCGAGCATCAGCGGATTTCGTTCGGTGGTGGGCCGGTTCTGGTCACCGGGGTGTCCCTGGCGCGCGCAAATGCCCAGTATTACGAGCTCGCTTCGCTCGGCGAGCTCAACTCGACGTTGCACACGCTGAGCGGCGTTCTGCTGATCGTTTCCGCCATCGTGACACTGTGCGGGGCGGCTGCGGGCCTGTGGACCAGCCGCCGGCTCCTGAGGCCGCTCACCCGGCTCGCCGATACGAGCCGCGAGATCGCAGGCGGACGCCTTGACGCGCGGATGGGCCCGTCCCCCGATCGCCAGCTTGCCGTTCTGTCATCGGCCTTCAACGACATGGCCGATGCGCTGCAACAGCGGATCGATCGAGAGGTGCGATTCACCGCTGACGTCAGCCACGAATTGCGTTCACCGCTGACGACCGTGTCCACGGCGCTTTCGGTACTGGAGGGGCGCCGCGACGAACTGTCGGACAGGGGCCGCTCGGCTCTGAACCTGCTGTCGAGTGAGGTTCGCCGGTTCGGCCAGCTCGTGGAAGATCTGCTGGAAATCAGCCGTATCGACGCCGGCGCTGAGGCCGAACTGGAACCGGTGTGCGTCGCCCAGATCGTCCTGCGGGCAGAGCGGCTCACGGCGATCAGGCCGCCCGTGCAGATCGAGGTCGACGCGAGGGCGATGAACGCCTGCATTCTCGGCGACAAGCGGCGTCTTGAACGCATGACCGTGAACCTGCTCGACAACGCCGGCCGGTACGCGAGCAGTTCGGTGGCGATCGGCCTCGATCGGATGATCACGCCGGCCGGGCCGATCCTGCGAATGTGGGTCGAGGACGATGGCCCGGGAATCCCCCTGGCGGAAAGAGATCGTGTCTTCGACCGCTTCTATCGCGCCAGCGCCGGCGGCCGCCGCGGCGAGGGCGGAGGGGCCGGCCTGGGCCTGGCCTTGGTCCGTGAGACCGTCCGGCTCGTCGGGGGCCGCATCCGGGTGGAGCAGGGGGCGTCGGGCGGAGCAAGATTCGTCGTCGAGGTCCGTGAGTACGAGGGCCCGGAGAAGGAGCTGGCCGACGAGCACGTCCGGCCGCATGAGATCACTGCGAAGCACCTCCAGTGACGTTCCTGTCGCAGTGGAGATGGGTGGCGCCGACCGCAGCGGTGCTGGTCGGGTTGACCGGCTGCGGCGTCACCGTGCAGGCGCACCCACATGAGTTGGCGACCGCAACGGCGCCGCATGCCACCTCGCTCGTCGGCCCGGTCACGCGACTGACTGACGTCTACCTCGTGCGGGGGGAGAAGGTGATTGCTTCTCATCGCGCGGTGCCGGACCCGGTCACCCTCCAACGCACGGTTCAGGCGCTGCTCAATGGTCCGACCAGGGAGGAAGCCGGTCACGGACTTCGTTCCGCGGTGCCGGGATCGCTCCGGCTGCGCCGGGTCGAGCTGAGCGGCAGCACTGCGGTTGTCGACGTGACCAGCGGGCTCAGTTCCGTCTCGAGTCAGGAACAGGCTTTGGCGTTGGCTCAGCTGGTCTATACCGTCACAGCGCGCTCGGGAGTTGATTCCTTGCGGGTTCTGGTCGACGGCCAGCGCGTGGAGGTCGCCCGTGCTGATGGGGCCCTGACGGGCGGCGACGTGACCCGGGGCGATTATCAAGCGCTGCTCGCACCTTGACCGCTCCCGGGCCACCCTCGCGAAGCGGCTAGCTCGTCTGGAAGCTCTTCACGTTGACGATGTTGTTCGAGCCACAGTTGTAGACGCCGTTGTTCGGGTCCGTGACCTTCTGGTCGTAGACGAACCCGGTCTTGGTCAGCCGCATGATGACCACGCAGTTGGTCGGCACCTGAACCTTGGGGTCGGTGTTGACCGGGGCGTAGAGACCGCCGGCGGTCCAGGCTGGGTGCTGCGCCGCCTTGTCCAGGATGCACGCCTGGGTGAGTGTGCTGCCGCAAGCGGTCGCGGACTCGGCCCAGAGCACCCAGCTGTTGAACGCACCAGCAGTGAACGCGTCGAGGTTCGCGCCGGGCTTGGACGCCTCCATGATCGACTTGGCTTGAGCCACGACCGGGAACTTGTCCGCCAGCTCCCACGGCAGGTTCGCGAAGTAGACGTAGCTGCTGGGCAGGTAGGACACCGCCTTGGCGGCCTGCACGGACTTCGAGGAGTAGAAAGTCTGCGCGAAGAGGGTCCACTCCGGCTTGAAGCCGGTGTCGTTCATGGCGTTGAAGATCGGGGTCGGGTCCTGGGCGGTGATCTCGAAGTCCGCCTTGGCGCCGGACTGCTTCATCTGCTCGATCCACGGCCGGTAGTTGTCGACCAGCGCGGGCCGCGGCTGCACCGTGGTGACCTTGTAGCCCAACTCCTGCCAGGCCTGCTGGGCGCGAAGTCCCTGCGGGGTCAGCGAGGCGAGGCTGCTCCCGGCGATCCCGAGCGCCTGCTGGGTGTCGGGGTAAGCGTTGGCGAGCAGACGCAGCACGCCGACCGGGTACTTGGTCGGGAAGCTGGCGGCCGGGGAGACCTGCAGGCCGGCGGCGCTGGCTTCGGGCGAGACCGTGTAGGCCGGGATCTGCCCGAGGTTGCAGGCCAGGCGCGGTTTGACGTCGGCGGCGTCAAGCGCGTTGCCGCCTCCGACGAGCATGAAGTCCTTCTGGCACGCCTGGATGACCTGCGCGCCGCCGTTGAAGAGCTTGGCGTCGAGCTTGTCGACGACGAGCTGGTAGCCGTTGATGCCGCCGGCGGCGTTGCACCACTTGCTGAAAGCGTCTGCGGTGTCGAAGAACTCCTGCTCCAGGCCGGGAGCGGCAGCCGCACCCGGGTCGCCCAGCACGCCGAGATGGATGGTCTTGCCGACGACGCCCCGCCCCGATGCTCCGGTGGCCGGGCCGGGCGCGCACACCTTCTTCTCCGAACCGAAGTCGCCCTTGGCAATGGTGCTTCCGGAAGCGGAGGCCGGATTGGATCCAGCCGACGTCGGCGCGCTGGAAGTGCCCCCGCTCGGAGTTGCTGAGCTCGATCGGCCGCAGCCGACGGCTACCAGACCAGAGACGGCCACGACGGCGGTGAGCACGATTGCTCGTGAGCGATGACTATCGAAGCTTGGCAACGGATTTCTCCCTGAGAACAATGGGCAATGCGGCAGGTTCAGCTGAAGGCAGGCGTGACCGGTCTAACGTGACTCGGGTCACAGCTCTTGATGTTTATACAACATACGAGTGGGGGTGGCCGCGCCGACACTGCTGCGCGGCCAGATCGTTATGTCTCGTTCAGTTGCCCGAGATTCGGTAGGAAGAACGCATGCGACGCTTCGAGGGAAAGACCGCCGTCGTCACCGGCGCGGCATCAGGCATCGGCCGTGCTGCCGCCATCCGGCTGGCGAGCGAGGGCGCACGGGTGGCGTGCCTGGACGTCGAGGAGGCAGGTGCGAAACAGACCGTCGCGACGATCGAACGCGCCGGCGGCAGCGCTCGCCACTATGTGTGCGACGTGAGCGATCCCGATGTGGTGCGGGCCGTTTCGCAGGCGGTGCTCGCCGACCTCGGCGATCCGTACGTGGTGTGCAACATCGCCGGCGTCGTCAGTGCGAGCCCGTTGGAAGAGCTGGCCTTCGCCGATTGGCAGCGGGTCATCGACATCAACCTCACCGGCACATTCCTCATGTGCCAGGCGTACATGCCCGCGCTCAAGCGGACCGGGGGCAACATCGTCAACACCGGATCGCGGCTCGGGGTGAATGGCCGCCCCTATCGCGCTGCCTACTGCGCGTCGAAGGCCGGCGTGCACCTCTTGACCAAGGCGCTGGCGCTGGAATTCGCCGAGCAGGGAGTGCGCGTGAATGCCATCCTTCCGGGAGCCACGCGCACCGGGCTGATGAACGCGCCGCCGCCGCCTTCGCCGCGAGATCTCAGCGCGGGCGCTGCCCGCAGTCCGCTAGGGATGGGCGAGCCCGAAGACGTCGCGGCTGCCATCGCGTTTATTGCGTCGGACGAGATGCACTACATGACCGGATCGGTTGTCGCCGTGGACGGCGGGGTCACGGCGTAACGAGCAATCTCCATCCGCCGTCGAACTTTTCTTGACTGAGGACCTCGCGGTTGCTCGCGTGCCAGCGTCCCGTTTCGAGGTCGTCGGCCAGCGTAGCCATCGCTCGCACGACGGGGCCCGGATCCAGCGCCTGCAGACCCGACATGCAACGGCGTGCTTCGGCGTCGAGATAACGCTCGGGCCGTCGCCAATATGCCGAGAGGAATCCATCGCGGCAGTCCCAGGGCACCGGTAAAGGCTCGATCTGCGTACCTTGACCCATCACGGCGGCGACGTCCTGGACAGTCGGCGTCGTCCGCCAGACGTCGGACAGCTCCGGCAAGTAGTCACGAACAAGCCAGAAGTCGTCGTGGACTGCAGGTTCGAAGTGGACCACCACCACGCGTCTCGCGACCCGAGTGAGCTCGTCGATACCGGCGGCCCAGTCCGTCCAGTGATGGAGCGTCGAGACCGCCATCGCGACGTCGAATTGCCTTCCTGCAAAGGGAAGTTGCTCTGCCGTAGCGCGGATGGCCGGAGCCGCACCGGCCGGTCGCTGCGCGATCATGACGGTGGATGGCTCGACGGCCAGCACCTGGCGTCCTGACGGCTCGTAAGAACCAGTGCCGGCGCCGACATTCACCACCGAGCGTCCGTTGCCGAGCGCACGGTCGATCGCGGCCTGCCATCGCGGCTCAGGCTGGCGCCCCCGCACGTAACCGATTCCGAGCCGGTCATACGTGGCGGCGGCCATGCGCCGACTCTAAGGCCAGCTCAAAGAAATCCCGTCAGGCCGGCGTGAGTCGGAGCGGCAGTCGTTTCAGGCCGTTGTTGAGGTTGGACCGGATGCGCACAGCGTCGCCGGTCAGCTCGATCGAGGGGAAGCGGCGTAGCAACTCTTCGAAGAAGATCCGGCCTTCGAGTCGAGCGAGATGTGCACCCAAACAGAAGTGGTTGCCGAGGCCGAACGACAGGTGCGGGTTCGGGTGTCTAGTGATGTCGAACTCTTGCGGACGGTCGAAAACGTCCTCGTCCCGGTTGGCCGAGGTGTAGCACATGGCGACCTTTTCGCCGGCCTTGATGGGTGTGCCGCGCAGTTCGGTGTCCTGCGTTGCGGTGCGTCGGAAATAGTGCAGAGGGTTGGCGTAGCGCAGGATCTCTTCGACCGCGTCCGGCAGCCGGGTGGGATCGTCGCGCAGTGACTGGAGCTGCTCGGGATGCTGGAGCAGCGCGTGCAGTCCCGACGACAGCATGGTCTTGGTGGTGTCGTTGCCTGCCGTCACCAGTTGGACGAAGAAGCTCCCGAACTCCATCTCCGTCATCGGCCCGTCGCCGAAGCTGCCGGACAGCAGCAGGGTGGCCAAGTCCTCGCGGGGCGGCTCGGAGCGTCGGCGGGCGGCGAATTCCATGGCATAGATCGCCATCTCCGACATGCCACTGGGCGCATAGCCCGTGCCAAGGTCGGGATCCTGGCTGCTCGTGCTCTGCTCGGCCCAGATGTTGATCTGGCCCCAGTCCTCCTTGGGGATCCCGACCAGCTCACCCACCACCTGGTTGGGCAGCTTGGCGGAGACATCGTGGACGAACTCGATATCCCGGTGATCGGCGACGGCATCGAGGATCTCGGTGCAGATCTCCCGGACCCTTCCGCCCATGGCAGCGATGACCTTTGCCTTGAAGCTGTGCACCAGTGGCTTGCGGTACTGCCCGTGCCGCGGTGGATCCATCATCAGCAGCATGTTGCGGCTGAGTGCGAGTTGCTCGGGCGCCGGATCCTCGAGGACGACGCCCTGCGTCTCCGCCGAGTAAGGCTCGGGATGGCGGGCTACCCACGACAGATCGGCATGCTTGAGTACCAACCAGTAGCCCGGCTCTCCGGGCATCTCCTGCCAATGCACCGGATCCGTGCGGCGCAGCTCGGCGAAGATCTCGTGGATCGGGCCGTCGACGTACAAGTCGGGGTCGTAGAGGTCAACCGTATCGGTGCTCATAGCGCTCTCCTTGCCGGATGAGGCACGGTACCGCGGCCGTCTTGTGGGACTGCGACCGGCAACCGTCGCGTCATCGCCGTCGCGTCATCGCCGTCGCGTCATCGCCGTTGCTTGACGCAAGGATTTCGCCCCGACGGGGCCCTACTGATACTTACGCGTGCGGCGGCGCGGAACCGGGTCTACTACCTGCCTTCAGCCTTCGGCTCCGGATGCCCGCCTTACCGGCAAGTCGGCCGCCTCGGTTCAGTGTCCCGAGAACTCTCGACGAGCGCTCCCGAACGGCATTTCGGGGACTTCCGCGACCTGTCGAGTTCTACGAGGGCCAACGTCGGCTCGGCGACTGGATTTAGCCTCGGCCCGTTGCGCGGCGACGGCGGATCACCCACACCGTTCCGAGGGATCCGACGAGGAAGCTCAAGGAGGTGGGGAGGGCGCCCTTGCCCGTGCCTGGCATCCCGACCACGGCCAGCAGAAGAAAGCCTGCCATCAAAGCGAAGCTGCCCGCTATCCACCAGAGGACCGGCGCTCAGTCGATCCGTTCGGCCAGGGCGACGATGATCCCCTCCGGCCCGCGGACATAGGCCATCCGCCACGCGTCCTCGTACTGGCCGATGCCGCCGACCAGGCCGTAGCCGTCTGTAGCCAGCCGATCGACGAGCTCCTGAAGATTGTCCACCTCGAAAGCGACGTTGCGCAGCCCCAGTTCGGTGGACATGGCGGCGGGTGAGCCCGGTTCGTGGTGGGGGCGGCTGAAGCTCGACAGTTCCAGCCGGGTTCCTCCGTCCGACGTGCTCAACATGACGATCTCGCTACGGGAATCGGGGATGCCGATGACGGTGTCCACGAATTCACCTTCCATGAACGTACGGCCCTCGACTTCCCAACCCAGCCCGACGAAGAACGTCGTCGCGGCATCGAGGTCCGCGACAGTGATGCCGACGTGGTCGAAGCGCTTGATAGGCGACATGGAAGCGATTGTCCCCGCCCAATCAGACGGGCGAGAGTGAAGGCTCTGCGCGCTACGACGCCGATCCGTCAGCGGCATCGACCATGAGCAATGGCGCCTCGACCCATGTATCGACCAAGATGACTTGGACTCGGGAAACCGACCCAAGGCAGCCCGCCGCAAGGCGAAGGCGGGCTTCGAGGCAAGCCCCGGCGCTCGGTATTGAAGCCTCTGGGCCTCTACACACACCACGAAGGGACATTCGGGACCGGCCGCGTAAGTGGATGTGGATGTGGATGTGGTGGACCGTGCTGAAGACGCTCGTCCCTCATCGGTAGCTGCGGTGGCCGCGACGTATGAGCAGGATAGCCTCGCGCGATGCAGAGACTGGCCGGCCGCGTGGCTGTGGTGACCGGAGCGGGAAGTGGGATCGGGTTGGCGCTAGTGGAGCGCTTGGCCACCGAGGGTGTGCGCGTCGTCATGGCAGACATCGACGCGAACACGCTGACGGCGCAGAGCAAACGCCTCCAGGCGTCCGGTGTGGACGTACATGCAGAGGTTGTCGATGTCAGCAACCCGGACGCCGTCGAGCACCTCGGCCGCACGGTGATAGACCGCTACGGAAGCCTGCACATCGCGATCAACAACGCGGGCATTGTCAACACCGGCAATTCATGGGAGCTCAGCCTGGAGGAGTGGCGGCGCGTCATCGACGTCGACCTCTGGGGCGTCATCCACGGTATTCGCACGTTCGTGCCACTGATCCTGGCCACCGGCGAGGAGGGGCACGTCATCAACACCGCCTCCATGGCAGCGGTCATCGCGCGCCCCAAGCTCGGGCCGTACACCGCCGCCAAGCACGCCGTTCTCGGCGTATCCGATGTACTGCGCGCGGAACTGTCGGATCTCGGTGCCCGAGTAGGCGTTAGCGTTGTCATGCCCGGACTCATCAAGACTGCAATGGTCCCCGTCGGCGTGATTCCCGCCGAGCAAGTCGCCCTCAACATTGTTGACGCCATCCGCAGAGACCGGGCGTATGTGTTCACCGACGACCACTCCAGCGCCGAGGTTCACCAGCGGCAACAGGAGATAGCCGCTGCGCGCGCAGAAGTCTGCTTTCTCGACGAGAGCTAGCAGCGCGGGTGGTCTCTGGGCTCTCCTCTCATCTCCGGCCCCTACCAATCAAGGAGCCCGATAGTGCCAGCTCCCGAGCGCGTGCTATTGGCACATCCGCGCTTTACGGCGAGGCGCTCGCCAGCTTGCGTGCGACGAGCCAGGCGAACTCCACCGTGCGACCGTCAGACTCCATCTCGGGCACAATCGACCACTGGTCGATCACCAGCGACGCCTCCTCAATCGTCTGTCGTGCCAGCGGCGGAGCGATCCCCCCGAAGAACATCGGCACTCCGAGCCAAGATTCACTGCGCGCATCGCCCGCCTGGACGGGGAGATTCGCCAGAAGCCAGCCGTTCGGCCGAAGCCAGGCAGCAATGGACCTCAGCAGCGGAACGTGGTCTGCCTGCGGAACGTGCCCGAAAGCGTAGAAGGAAGTCACCGCGTCCACACTCTCGGAGCGCACGCCGAGCCTTGTCATGTCCGCCTGGACCAGGGCCGCGCCGGGCGCCGCACTTCGGGCTAGACGCAGCTGCACAAACGATGCGTCAACTCCGACGACACGATGATGATCAGCTAACAGACGCGTCGCTGGTTCTCCAGCACCGCAGCCGAGTTCGAGGACGAGACTGCCTGGAGCAAGCTCGTCCAGCAGCCACTCAACCCACTGCATTCTGATCGGGTTCTCACGACTGGCGTCACGGTAACGAGTGCCAATCCGGTCGTACCCGTCGCGCACGACCTGGAAGGCGTCCATCGACGCAAGCTACCGACCTTCGACATGGGAGACTCGAGGCGCACATGCTGCCCGCTTCGATGCGCGCGAGAGTGGCGTGTCTGCGCGCTTGCCAGGCTCGTCCCACGCCGGAGATGCTCGGCACTGTGGGCAGCGTTCTTCTTCAGTGGCCGGAGCCGTTGCTTCACGTATCCGCCGGTGACGGCTCTTGGCACCCCGCAGTCGAGTTACGGAACCCGACGAATGAGACCGTCAGAGCGTCTGGCGGGCAGATGGCACGCGGAATGCTGCTTTACCCGAACGGCCACGGCGTGACCAGCCGACAGCATCAACCGTGGCCGATGGCCGCACTGCTGCGCGTCTACCACCTAGGTCCGTATGACGCACGCACGATAACCGTCGCCCTGTCACTGATGCCAGACGAGGTCGCAGCGCTCACTCCTGGTCGATACCGGCTCACCCATGTCCAGTGGGGTCAGCTGACAGCGCCAGAAGTCGAGGTTTTGATCGCCGACGCCTGACGGCCGCGAAGGCGCACCAAACGGTTGCATTTCGATTCATGGGACCGCGAGAACCAGGAGATCGGACATGCGAGATTGGCATAGGCGCGGACTCGTGTCGAAACTTTCTGCGTCTGCCGATAGCCTCGGAGTGTGGAAGAGGTCATTCCCGTTCTTCGGGTCGAAGATGCTGCGCTTGCGGTCGCCTGGTACGCCCGACTGGGCTTCCGCAAAGAGTGGGAGCACCAATTCGAGCCTGGATTTCCGTGGTTCCTATCGGTAGCTCGGGCGAACGTGCGGATCTACCTGTCCGAGCACATAGGCGATGCGCGACCCAACACGTTGATCCATCTCTTCGTCGATGACATTGAAACGGTGTCGGCAGAGTTCGAGGTGGCAATCGACGAGGATGGACTCGCTGGCCGCGAGTGCCATCTTGAAGATCCCGACGGCAACCGGCTACGAGTGGCGACTCGTCGCCCGTAGCCTCACAGGCCGCTCGGTAGCCGGGCGACGAGTAGAAGACCTGTCCATGACGCGAGTCCGAAAGTGTCCGCACCGGATATCGCGCGGTGTCGCATTCCCAAATGACGGTGGCCGATGCGGAGAAGCTCGGCGGACGATGCCACGGGTGCGTGCTTTCGTGTTCGCCGGTTGATCAGCTCACCGTCGGGGCCTAACCCGCGGTGTAAGCGGAGACGGTCAGGACGTTTTCGGGGGCAGGCAGATTCGCAGTTGCACCGGAGACGTTGCTGCACAGGGCTAGTTGCGCTTGCGCGCCGCTGGGAATCGGAACCTCGATGATGACGATGGGGCCGGGGGATACGCCGAAGTAGAGCTTGGACGACGTGACGGATGGGCCCACGCACGCCGGCTTGGTGATCGTGAACTGGGCGGTGTCCCCGGCTTGCAACGTGATGGCTCTTGGCGGCCACGCTGGTGGCGACTGGTCAATGCTCCAAGCGGCGCTCGGCAGTTGCGTTTGGTCGACGAGACCGCCTAACCCTCCGGGCCCATACACCCAGCAGGGACTTTGCCCGGTGTTGCGTACCCGAAAGAGTGCTGACTTGCGGCCAGGCGCGCTCGGACCCGGTCCGACGTAACCGACCTGCAGCGTGCGTACCGAGCATTCCTCGTCGGCGGGCGGGAGCTGCACCAGATCGAAGGTGACCGTCTCGGCGTCAAAAGTGCCGGTCTGGGACTCGGCGACGAACTTGCAGGTCTGAGCGCACATCCAGGAGCTGCCGGAGCCGTCGTCGTTCACCAGATGCGCGGTCACCCCGACGGTGAACGTTCCGTCACCGCGGGCGCGCGCCGTAGCGATGGGCCGGTCGGTGCATTCGGAGTTCGGCGGGCAGGGGGATATCTGCACGCTGGCTCCAGGGCTGAACCCGGCGCCGGTCACGGTCGCCGTCGCACCGTCATGTGGCTGTCCTGACCATGACAACCGAAGCGTTGGGGTGCCTTTCGCCCTCGCCGTCGGGCTGGGTTGCCCGGTCGTACTCGCCTGCGGCGTCGGGGTCGCGCTCAGCCGCGCCGTCCCCTGCCGCGAGCCGCTGATCGCGAAGGGCAGCGAGGCGGCGAGCGCGGCAGCGAGGACGACAACCCCAGCCGTTCCCCACCCTTGCCTGATGCGACGCCGGCGCGCGACCTCCGCCTCGATGGCGGCGATGCTCACCTCGGGATGGGGTACGCCTGCCGCAGCGTGAAGCCGGCTTCGCAGATCTGAGCTCACTTGACGTTCTCGCTCTCATCGAGGGTCAGCTGGTCGGCCAATCCGGAGCGGCGCAGCGCGGCGAGACCTCGGGACAGGTGCGCTTTGACAGCACCCTGAGAACACCCCATGGTGCGGGCGGTCTGCGTCGTGTCGAAGTCCGCGAGGTAGTAAAGCAGCACCGCCTCACGTTGGCGGTTGGGCAATGCTGCAAGGCCACGCCGCAGGTCAAGGTCTTGCTCCACGGCGCCGAGCTGGTCGACGATGGCCGGCCGCTCACGAGACATCCGCGCCAGCGCCCGCCGCTCGGCGGCGCGGCGACGGAAGGCGGATTTGACTGTGTTGAAGGCGTACCGGTAGGCCCAGGCCCGCGGGTCCGCGAGCTCGGCCCGGCGCTGCCACAGGTCGATCAGCGTTTCCTGGGCAACGTCCTCTGCGGTCCGCTGATCGCCACAGAACAACGAGATCGCCCCCACGAGGTCGGCGTACATCGACGACAGCCAGCCGTCAGACAGCGTGGGGTCATCCGCCGTCATGGCAAGACAACTCCTCCTCCAGGGCTGCCCTCACACTGGAAAGACGAATAAGGGCACCCTTTTGGGTTACAACGCACGCTGGCCAATCCTTCTCGCGTGCGCAGACGCTCCTGCGCCAGGCCGACGACAGGCAACGGTCAAGGAGTCGGCATAGCTTTTACCATCGATCCAGTTACGAGTTCAGCTCAGGCCGAGCTTCTCCGCGAGCTTCGGGTCATGGGCGAGGAGGTCGCGATTGAAGTCGGAGATGAACGGCCAGTCCTCTCCCTCTTCGGGTGCCTGCCGGAAGCGTCCCCTTTCGGTGTCGTCGGAGCGCTCGACGCCGACGACGGAGTACGCCTGCCGCTTGTAGGTGATGTTGTCGGGCTGCAATTCGTGCGCCGCGTTGAAGTGCACGAGCGCGCGCTCGGACAAGCCCTGTAGCCGCCAAAGGTGCTGGGCCATCTCGAAATGTGCCGCGGCCTGAGAGACCTTCGGCGAACGCGGACGTGAACGAGCGATGACGTCTTCGGGGGAGAGCGCGTAGCGACTTTCGGCGCCGTTGGCGACCCAATCGCGTAGCCGGGCCGCGTACTTCTCGCGGAACGCGCCGTCGCCGATCATCTTGACGATGCCCTCGGCGGTCTCGCCCCGCGGTGGGCACGTCGCCGGCTCAGGCGGCCGCACGATCTGGCCTGCTTCATCGATCCAGATCGCTTGCGGGATGTTGGTTACCCCGAAGCGGGCGTCCATCGCATGCGATTCATCGAGGAGCGACGGATGCGTGGAATGGGCCTCGTCGACGTAGAGGCGGGCGATCTCGGCGCCGCCCATCTCGAGGCAGACGTCAACGACTTCAAAGCCCTGCGGGTGAAGCTCCTCGCGCATTGCCTGCCACCCGGGCAGATCCCAGCGGCAGCCTCAATATGGCGCCCAGGCAAGAAGCAGAACCTTCTGCCCGTGCAGGGATGAGAGGCGGAACTCGTTGCCGTCGAGGTCGGGCAGCGCGAAGTCGGCGGTGTCGGTATTGGTGAGGGCGCGGCCACCGATGCTCTCCGGGCCCAGCGCCCACAACGGCGACCCGGGCTCCTCGACCACTGCCATACCGAGGCGTTCGGCCGTCGAGACGGCGTCGAAGTCCGCGCTCGCGAGGGGTACGCACGTCTCACCCTTACAGGCACCCTCCGGCTTGATCTCCCATCCCGTGAGGCTCTGAAACTCCTCGGGCGAGAGGTCGGTCCGGTCGAGCAGCATCTGCCGACAGTAGGTTGCCCCGACCTGAAGGGTCAACTGAGGATCAGCGAACCGCCAGCCAGATCAGGCTGGCGACGCCGGCCGCGATGCAGTAGATGCCGAACGGGCGCAGCGATCGGTTGGCGAGATAACGGGTGAGGAACCGCACCGAGAGGTACGCCCCGATCCCGGAGAGCAGCGAGCCGAAAAGCACCTGCCCGCGGATACCGCTGCCGAGCGGCCCGGAAAGGTCGCCGAGCTTCAGCGCACCCGCCGCCAGGATGACGGGAGTCGCGAGCAGGAAGGAGAAACGGGCGGCGTCTTCCCGGGACAGGCCGCGCAGCATGCCGCCGACCATCGCCACACCCGAGCGGGAGATGCCGGGCGCCAGCGCGAAGATCTGGGCCGCACCGATCATCGTCGCGTGCAACACGGGCAATCGGGCGACGCGTGCGTCGGACTCAGGACCGGTGATTCTCTCGTCCACGTAGGCGGTTTCGAGGTTTCCGGAGCGGCGCCGCAGGTGCTCGGCCCCGAGCAGTATCACCCCGTTGATGATTAGGAAGACCGCTGTGGGATTCGGTTTGGCGAGTGTCGTTCGGAACCAATGCTCGGCCACCAGACCAACGAGGCCCACCGGGATCGTCGCCAGCACCAGCAGCCAGGCCAGCCGTTGGTCCGAGGTACGGACCTCATGCCTGGCAATGCTGGTCACGAGCGCCTTGATGATGCGCACCCAATCGCGCCAGAAGTAAGCGATGAGCGCCAGCGCCGTCGCGACGTGAAGGCCGACGATGAAGGCGAGATACGGGGACTCGGGCGTGGAGACGCTGAGATCGCGCTGCCACGACCCGCCGACCACCGCTGGAAGCAGCACGCTGTGCCCGAGGCTGGAGACCGGAAACAGTTCGGCAACGCCCTGCATGCCGCCGACGACACCGGACTCGAGCCAGCTCAGGTGATGCACGCTCACGGGGTCTCCGGTTCATGTTGCGAACGGGTGATTCGGTGTTGACGGGACGGGCTGCGCCGTTCTATCCGCGATAGTGGACAGTGACGCGACACGGCGAAATACTACTATGACCGTAGTAGTAGATGGTGAGAGAACGATGGGCCAGACAGGTGAACGGCGCCGGCGCGGCGCGCTCGAGCAGCAAGTGCTCGCGTGCCTGGCGACGGCGCAGCAGCCCATGTCGCCGGCCGAGGTGCTGTCGGCGCTTGGGGGAGACCTCGCTTACACCACCGTGATGACCACACTGACCCGGATGCACGCCAAGCACGCGCTGAACCGGGAGTTGGACGGGCGGGCGTATCGCTACTCGCTCGCCGACGACGCGAACGGTGCGGTCGCCAGCGTGACCGCTTTTCAGATGCTTCGCCTGCTCGAAGGCTCGGATCGCGAGCGGGTGCTGAGCCGCTTCGTCGCCGATCTGGATCCGAACGACGAGGTGATGCTCGCCCGGCTACTGTCCATCGCAGGACGTGACGCCTCAGGCCAGGCGAATGCGGGAGACGAGCCCGCCGGGGACGGATCGTGACCCCCCTCGGGTACGTCCCGATCCTGCTGGGATTGCTGACTTTTCTGCTTGGTTCAAGGCTCGGGCGCCGGTTGCCGCCCGCTGCAATCGTCCGGCTGGGGACGGCGCTGGCCCTCACCATCGCGGTGATGACCGGCCTCGTTCTCGGCGTGGCCGCGGTGCTCGGCTTCCGCACGGTGCAAGCTGCCGAACGCCGCGGCGCGCGCCTGGCGCCGGGGCTACCGATCAGCGCTTCCACGGTCACGGGTGCCGTGGCTGCGCTGGTGGTCTTCCTCCTGCTCGCCTCGGCCGTGCGCTATTTCGTGCGCGCAACGCGGTCGCTACTACAAGCGTCGGTCGATAGTCGCCGGCTGGGCCCGATCCACTCAGGCTTGATCGTCGTCGACGACGAGACCCCTACCGCCTTCGCGGTCGCCGGTGTGCCGGGACACGTCGTCGTGAGCACGGCGATGCTGGAGGCCCTCGACGCGCCGGAGCGCAAGGTGCTTCTGGCGCATGAGGCCGCCCACCTTCGCCACCATCATCACGTCTTCACCCAATTGGCCCAGCTGTCCGCAGCCGCCAACCCGCTGCTGCGTCCGCTGGCTCGCGTCATCGTCGCCAATACCGAGCGGTGGGCTGACGAGGTCGCCGCCCAAGAGGTCGGCAGCCGCGATCTCGTGGCGCGCGGTCTTGCGCGTGCGGCGCTTGCCCGTCACGCGCATGCGCACTCGGCCAGCCCGAAAATGCCTGCGGAGCAGGGACGATTGAGCGCGGTGCTCGGCGCCGCCGATGTTGAGCTGGCAGAGCGTCTGGACCTCCTGCTGAAACCGGCGCCGCGCCGATCAAGAGCCATCTCGGCACTCCTGGTCGCCATCGCTCTCGCCTGCGGGGTCACCGGATCCGCCGCCGTTCTGCAAGGCCACCAGCAGATCGAGCGGCTCGAATTGGGTGCCGGCGCGACAGTCGGATCGCCCGCGCGTTAGAGCGCGAGACCCACAAAAGGCCCTACGTTTCGGGCATGTTGCGCCCGATCGTCCGATCAGGTGACTTTCCTATCCTGAATGCCGCATCGCCCTTCTGGTCGCGGACGTGAATCGCGTGAGTGATGAGCGGAAGGAAAAGGGGCTGCGCGCTCCAGAGCGCCATCGCCTGCGGTCGCTACGGCAGCCAACTTCAGCTGCTGTTCAAGCACTTTCCGAGCGAGCAGGTGCTCGTGCTGCAGATGGAGCGGTGCCGCAAGGACTCGTCGGCGATGCTCGCCGACGACGTGCGGCTGCTGGACCTGGTCGGAGACGACATCGATCCGCAGCTTTGGCCGAACTTCGCCCACCTCGGCTGATTCGCCGGCCCCGGGCGAAGATGGCCTATGCGATTGCAGCCGGCCTATCCGATCACCACTGCACGCCTGCGACTGCGGCCCCTGACCGCTGACGACATCCCCGATCTGCTGGCGTACCGCGGCGATCACGAGGTGTGCCGTTACCTGCCCTTCGAGCCGATGAGCGAGGAGGTGCTCGCGGGTCGCATCGCGGGTGACCTCGGGCGGCGCGAGATCACCGCCGAGGGCGATGCCGTGACGTTGGGCGTTGAACGGATCAGCGATGGCCGCGTCGTCGGCGACGTCGTGCTCTTCTTCCGCTCCGAGCGTCATGCGGGAGGGGAGATCGGCTACGCGTTCCATCCCGACGTCGCAGGGCAAGGCTTCGCAACGGAAGCGTGCGCTGCCGTCCTCGACCTTGCGTACGACGACCTCGGCCTGCACAGGGTGGTCGCCAACATGGACGCACGCAACACCGCCTCGATGCGACTGGCCGGGCGGCTCGGCATGCGCCAAGAGGCACATCACGTGAGCAGCGAAATGTTCAAGGGGGAGTGGACCGATCTGCTGGTCTACGCGATGCTCGACGAGGAGTGGAGCGCTCGCCGGACGACCTAACCCAAGCGGTCCATGACCATCGGCATAGGGTGCTCGCGAGTCCGATACGCGGACGCTCCGGAGGGAGTCTTAGTGGCCATCAAGAGCTTCAGCACCGCGTTGCTCGACCCGCTGTCCACGGCGATCACGTCGCCCCGCTTTTCCATCAGCAGCGTGCACAACGTCGGTGTGCATCTGACCGATGAGTCGGGCGTTGCCGGGTTCAGCTACGCCTACGTCTTCGATCCGCACTCCGCGACCGCGGTACAGGAGCTCATCACCCTGTTCGCCGATGCCTACCTGGGCACGGAGGCGGAGCAGATGCGTGAGGTACGCACGAAACTGCTCACCGCCAAGGCGAACTTTCTCGGGGTGCGCGGCCTGGTCCGGCTTGCCACCTCGGCGCTCGACATGGCTGCCTGGGATCTGCTGTGCCGGCTGCGGGGAACGAACTTGCCAGGCCTCGTCGGCGCCGAGCGGCGCGAGCAGCCCGGGTTCACCGCGGCCGGGTTGTGGTCCGGCCTGAGCCCGGAGGACTGCGCGAAGATCGCTCCCGAAGTCTCCGCTGAGTTCAACACTCCCCACGTGAAGATGTGGCTCGGCAGCACCGACGTGGAGTTCGAATACGCCCGGGTCGCCGCCGTTCGTGAGGTGATCGCCCCTGGCGCGGCGCTGATCGTCGATGCTGCGCAGGCCTATGACTGGCGCACCGCCGCCAAGCTGGCGCACCGGATGGCCGATCTTGATGTCACCTGGTTCGAGGATCCGGTCGAATACGAGGACTGGGACGGCCTGGCCAGGTTCGGCGCCGAGGCGCCCATGCCGATGGGCACCGGCGAGCACATCTACGGGCTCGATCAGCTCAAGCAGCTACTGGATCTCGGCGTCACCAAGTACGTCGTCCTCGACCTCGAGCGCATCGGCGGGATCACGGATTTCCTCGCTGCTGCAGCACTTTGCGAGGCCTACCGGGTCGAGCTCGTGACGCACTGCTACCCGCACGTCTCGGTGCAGGCGCTCTCCGCCTCGCGGGCCGGGACGTGGTGCGAGCTGGCGCCGCTGTGGGACGGCTACTTCGGCAAGCCGGTCGTGCGCGACGGCGGCTTCGTCCAGGTCCCCGACACTGTCGGCATCGGCCTCGACCTGCAGCCGGCTTCATGACGGATCGGCTGGCCGGAAAGGTCGCCTTGATCTCCGGAGCAGCGCGCGGGCAGGGCGCCGCACAGGCACGCGCGTTCGTCGCCGAGGGAGCTCGCGTCGTCATTGCCGACGTGCTCGACGACGAAGGCAGGGTGCTCGCCAAGGAGCTCGGAAGCGCGGCACACTTTGTGCATCTGGACGTGACGAGCGAGGCTGACTGGGCTGCAGCCGTGGCGGCGGCGACCGAGCAGTTCAGTTCGCTGGGCGTCCTGGTGAACAATGCCGGCATCATGCGTCTCGGACCGCTCGAGAGCCAGCCGACGGACGATTTCCGCGCGGTCATCGAGGTCAATCAGTTCGGCTGCTTCTTCGGCATGCGCGCCGCCATTCCGGCGCTGCGCGGCAACGGCGGCGGCAGCATCGTCAACACCTCCTCGATCAGTGGGTTCATCGGGCTGGCGGGCACGACGGCGTACAGCGCCAGCAAGTTTGCGATCCGGGGCATGACGCGCTGCGCCGCCCTGGAACTCGGGCACGACAACATCCGGGTCAACTCGGTCCACCCCGGAACCATCGACACGGCGATGGTGTCCTCGCCCGAGTTCGACGACGTCGACAAGGACGCCTACTTCGCCGAGCAGCCGATCCCGCGCATCGGCAGGGCGGACGAGGTCGCCAGTGTGATGGTCTTCCTGGCGTCGGATGAAAGCTCGTTCTGCACCGGCGCCGAGTTCGTGGTCGACGGGGGAGCGCTGGCAGGGCACACCATCTCCGGCACCGAGTCATGAGCATCAACCCGGATTCGCTGACCGACAGTGGGTTCACCGTCGGGGGCCGTGCCCATGCCTCGGCGGTGACGTTCTTGCCGGAGCCCGAGCGCCAGCCCCGCAAGTACACGTTCATCTCGGTCGACGACCACATCGTCGAACCCCCTGACGTCTTTGAGGGACGGCTGCCGCACGCGTTGCAGGACCGTGCACCGCGGGTGGTAGAGGACCCCGACGGCCGCCAGTACTGGAGCTTCGAAGGCAAGCGCTACCCGAACATCGGCTTCAACGCCGTGGTGGGACGGCCGGTCATCGAAGCCAGCTTCGAACCCACCCGGTTCGACGAAATGCGCCGCGGCGCCTGGGACATCGACGCCCGCATCCGCGACATGGACCTCGATGGGGTGTACGCCTCGGTCAACTTCCCGTCAGCATTGCTGGGCTTCGCCGGACAACGTTTGCAGCGCGAAACGAAAGACCGCGAGCTGGCGCTGGCGCTGATACGCGCCAACAACGAATGGCACAAGGAGGTATGGGCGGACGCCTATCCCGAGCGGATCATTCCGTGTCAGGTGCCGTACCTGCTCGATGCCGAGGTTGGCGCGGCCGAGATCCGCAGCAACGCGGCGCGCGGCTTCAAGGCCATCACGTTTCCGGAAGCTCCGGAGAAGCTTGGTCTCGCGTCGCTGCACACCGGCTACTGGGACCCGATGATGCGGGCCTGCGAAGAGACCGAGACCGTGATCTGCCTGCACATCGGATCAGCGTCCAGCCTTCCCTCGACCTCCTCCGATGCCCCGGCCGACGCCATCGGCGTGCTGGCCTTCGGCTTCGCGATGTTCTCGGCCGTCGACTGGCTTTATTCGATGATTCCGGTGCGCTATCCGAACATCCGGATCGCCATGTCCGAAGGCGGCATCGGCTGGGTGCCGGGCCTGCTCGACCGGCTCGACCACGTCCTGAACTACCACGACATCTACGGCACCTGGCACGACCAACCGTTCACTCCCGCCGAGGTCTTCCAGCGCAACTTCTGGCACTGCGCACTGGACGATCCGTCGGTCTTCCAGCTGCGCCACCGGATCGGCCTCGACCGCATCATGATGGAGGCCGACTACCCGCACCTGGATTCGAGCTGGCCACGGACCCAGCAGGTGCTGGACACTCAAGTCGGCGGGTTCCCGACGACCGAAGCGGAGCTCTTCACCTGGCGCAATGCGGCGGCGCTCTTTCATCACCCGGTGCCGCAAGCGGTCGCCCTCGACCCGAATGCATTCTGAGTGATGAGCCGCAGCCTCGCCCCTCGCGTCGCGACTACGGATGATGCGGCGACGGCCACCGAGATCCTGGTGAAGGCGTTCTACAATTGCCCCACGTGGAGCTGGGTATTTCCGGATCCGGCAGTGCGCGCCGAGCAGCATCGGGCGTTCTGGGGGGCGCTCGTGGAAGGCGGCCTGCGCTATCCGTGGGTCTGGCTCGGCGCCGGCGGAGCGGCGACGAGCGTGTGGATTCCGCCGGGCGAGCCGGAGCTTTCGCCCGCTCAGGAAGCGGCACTCGAGCCGATGCTCATCGAATTGATGGGGCCCGAATCAGCGCGAGTGTTCGCCGCCCTCGAAACCTTCGACGCCAACCATCCGCACGACGAGCCGCACTATTACCTCAGCCTGCTCGGCACCGATCCCGCGCACTACGGCAACGGTTACGGGCTGGGCCTACTCGAAGCCAACCTGCGCCTCGTCGACGAGGCTGGCCTGCCCGCCTATCTGGAGTCCAGCAACCCGGCGAATGTGGCGCTGTACGAGCGCTATGGCTTCAAGGTGCGCAGCTCGTTCGACCTGCCGGGCGGCGGTCCGAATGTGCCGACGATGTGGCGCGAGGCGCGTCCCACGGCAAGTCTAGGGTCCACCCCATGAGCGCGAATTTTTTCCTGGTCGACGCGATCGCCTTTCCCGACGAGACGAAGTCGAACGTCGACCAAGCGCTCGTCGAGGCTGCCCAGCGCAGCGGCGCGCGGCGCAAGTATTTGGCTCGCGGTGAGGGCGGCTTCTACTCGCAGATCTCCTGGTTTCCGGCGGGCTACACGGTGCCGGCGCACAGGCACGACCACGAGGAAATGATCATGGTGCTCGAGGGTTCGCTCACGCTGCTCGGCGACGGGCCGACCCTGGGCCGGTTCGATTCCATGGTGCTCGAGGCGGGCGACGAATACGGCTTCACCGCGGGTGAGCAGGGCATGACCTTCCTGACCGTACGCAGCGCCGAAGCGAGCATCGCGCTGAGCTGATGTCCGGGCCCCCGGGCGTGACGTGCGTTTCACTGCGGCCACCTCGGGAATGGCTTGCTGCGCAAGGAAGTTTGCGCAGAGATGGAGCCAAACATGCCGCTTGATGACGACACCGTGCGACTGGCCAAGGGCGCCAACCTCGCCACGGTGGTGACCCTGATGCCCGACGGTCAGCCGCAGGCCCTGCTCACGTGGGTCGACACCGACGGCGAGCAGATTCTGATCAACACCGAGCCGCAGCGCCAGCGCGCCAAGAACGTCTCCCGCAACCCCAAGATGACCGTCCTCATCCACTCCAAGGACAATCTCTGGGACTGGTCGGAGGTACGCGGCGAGGTGAGCGAGTCCGTCGGCGGCCAGGAAGCGCGCGACCACATCGATGAACTCTCGCGCAAGTACGTCGGAAAGGACTACGGAAATCCGATCGGGCCCCAGGGTCGCGTCATCCTGAAGGTGAAGCCGATCAAGGTGAACACGCCGAAGCTGCTGGGCCGCTAGCCAGCACCGCCTTCAGGCGACGGGTAGCTGCACCGAGACGACGCCCTTCGCTTGGACGGCATCATCCTGGTTGCGGGCGACGACCTCGACGTCGGCGACATGAACGCGGCGCCGCTCCTCGCGCACGCCGGTGACGACGCCCGAGATGAGGGTCGCGTCGCCGGTCAGCGCGGGGTTCCGGTACTTCACGTCGGCGTGATAGATGTGGCCCCACTCGCCCGCCCAGGCGGCCACGTAGTCGAGCACCCAGGCACCCATCGACGCGCCGTAGCCGTAGCCGCGGGGGATCCCGATGTGCTGCGCCCATTCGGGTTGCAGATGCCCGCGTGATGGACCGAAATAGGCGCCGTCAGTCTTTTCGGGATTGGTGCGTTCGAGGTTTCGGTCACCTTCGTGGCCGGCCATCTCTTTGGTGTAGCCGAGGTCCTCGCCGCGCACCGAGGTCGGGCCCTTGGCCATGGCACCCCACGTCGTCATGGGATACGCGCGCCACTCGGTGGTGAAGCTGGCCAGGCTGTGCGGGCCCATGGCGTGGGTCGCGAGCGTGTCGCCCACCTTCACGCTCGACAGCAGCCGCTTGTCATGCCCGAGTGCATGGATCTGGGCTATGAATTCGAGCTTCGTGGCTTCGAGCTTCTCGATCTGCTCGGCGGTCCACTCCGGTTCCACGCTCGGCGCGCTTTCACGCTGCTTTTCGGTGGCGCGCCGCACCTGATAGCGGATGGCCGTCGAGCGCTGCAGAGCGATGCGCTCACCGCGCTGATTGATGTACAGGGTGTCGCCGCGCTGAAAGCAGGTCGGCCCGGCGAAGCTGGTATTGCTCACCTTGTAGTCGAAGGGCTGCCGGTGACAGAGCACCTTGTCGCCAGGCAGGATCCCGCCCTCGAAGAACCACCACTCGTCGCCGCCGAAGACCAGATGCGAACCGGGGATCCGGCCCACCTGTGCCGGCGCGCAGCCGTGGCTCGTGTCAGTCGCGACGGTGAACGACTGCGGCGCGACGAGGCGGCCGAACCGGCTCTCGGAAGCCCAGGCGTCGTCGTAGTGCAGCGGGTTGGGATAGTGCATCGCCTGCACCCACCGGCGGATGTCGTTGACGCTCACCGGCTCCCGGAGCTCGCCGGGCATGATCGGCACACCCATGTGACGCGCCAGGTCCGAGACGTCCAGACCGTCGGTTGGCTGCTCGCTCATCGCGCCCCTTCACTTGCTGTCGCATTGGCTGCATCGGGGCCGGCGAGGCGCGCCAGCACGAGCTGGCGCAACTCCTCATCGCGCACCTTGGTCGCGCTCGCGGTCAGCGGGATCTGCCCCGCCTCGAAGATGAGCACCCGCTTGGGCACCTTGTACGCGGCAACCCGCTCGCGCAAGAAGGCCTGCAACGATTGAGGATTCACCGCGTCACCATCCGGGCCATCAGTCCGCTCGACACACAGCACGACGATCTGATCGAGACGCTCGTCGGGGATTGCGAGCACGCGGGCCAACCGCACGCCGGGCGCGGCACGCATCTGCACCTCGATCTCGGCAGGGGAGACATTGGCCCCGCCGGTTTTGATCATCTCGGTGCGCCGGCCGGTCCAGTGCAGCTCGCCGTTCTCGTCGAGGCTGCCGGCATCGCCGGTGCGAAACCAGCCATCGGTGTCGAAGCAATCGGCCGGCTTCTTGCCCAGGTAGCCGCTCATCAGGGTCAGCCCGCGTACCGCGATCTCACCTTCGCTGCCGAGGTCGACCGTCGCCCCGGACTCCGGATCGATCACCTTCACCTCGGCGCCCGGAAGGATCTTCCCCAGGCTGCGCCGTACGACCTCACGGCCGGAATCGCTCTGGTGCGCGGAGACGAACGCACACGTCTCCGACATGCCCCAGCCGACGGGCATCTGCCAGCTGGGATCACCGTGGACCGAAGGGTGACGCGTGAAGACCGACTTTCCGTAGACCTGCCGCAGTGCCGAAAGGTCGGCCGTGAGCCAGTCGGGATGCTCTTCCAACGCCCGCGCTTGGTGCGGAAGCGTGTACGGCTCGGTGACGCGTTCGCGGGTCATCAGCGCCAGCGCCTGACCCGGGTCGAAGCCTTCCTGCATTACCCAGCAGCCTCCGGCCGCGAGCGTCGCGCCCATCGCTGAATTGATCCCGGCGGTCCAGAACATCGGCAGCGCCGTCCACATCCGGGTTTGCGGAGTGCGCCCGAAGACCCGGCTCTGCACCCAGAACTGAAGGCTCGGCGCTCGATGCGGATGCTGCACGCCTTTCGGCTTCGCGGTGGTGCCGGAGCTGAAGATGAGCAGCCCATCGGAATCGGGTGTGACAGCCTCAGCGGCGCGGTCGAGTGCGTCGTCAGAGAGAGCCTCGCCCTCAGCGAGAAATGCGTCCCAATCGCGACCGACGAAGACCACGCGTCGGCCGCTGCCGGCCAGTTCCGCGGCGAAGTCCCGGCGGCCCATGCGGGTTTGCGCCAGCACGATGACAGGATCGGCGAGATCGAGCAGCTGCCGCAATTCCGGAGCGGTCGAAAAGGTCGAGAGCGGATTGACGACCGCGCCGGTCATCGCCGCGCCGAAGAAGGCAGCGACCGCATGGGGCCGGTTGGACATGAGAATCGCGACCCGGTCGCCCGGCCCGACGCCCGACGCCAGTAGTGCACGCGCGCCGGCCCGTGACTCGCGTAGGAGGTCGGCATAGGTCCAGCGAAGGGTCGCGCCCTCGACGAGCGGATCGTCGAAGACGAGGGCCTCTCGCCCTGCGTGTTCGCTGCACACCTGCGCGAGGAAACCGCCGAGCGTGAGTGCACCGAGCCCCGGCACGGAGGTGAGTGCCGGCCCGACCACCTCGGCCTTCACAGCCGCAGCCCGTTGCGCAAAGAGGTGGCCCGTACGATCTGCTCTTCCGAGCCCTGCAGTGAATAGTGCTGCGATTGCTGGAGATGCCGAGCGGCGAGGCGGCTCGCCCTCTCCGCCTGACCCCTGCCGATCGCCGCGACGAGCGCCTCATGAGCCGATTGCACGGCCTTGCGATAGGACTGCCCGGGATACGTGCCGGCCGACGTCGCCTGCTGCGCCCATTGGCGCTCCTGCTCCGACCAGAGCGACTCCAATGCGCCGACAGTCAGGATCATGGTCTCGTTGCCGCAGCAGCCCACCATCCGCTCGTGGAAGGCGCGGGCGAGTGTGGTGAAGCGCTCCCCGTCACCGATCGCAGAGGCGGTCTCGTCGAGGCTGGCCTGCAGGACCGGCAGCACGGCCTGGTCGCGATCATCGCGCCGCGCACACATGGCGGCGGCGATCGGTTCGATGTGGCGGATGGCTTCGGCCAGATCCGCGATCGAGCCCCGGCGGGACTGCAGCACGAGCCCGAAAGTGTACGCCGACGTGTCGGCGGTCGGTACCTCGATGACCGAGCCGCCGCGATTGCCGCGGCGTACCGTCAGCAGCCCCTCGTCCTCGAGGATCCGGAGCGCCTCGCGCATGGTGGGCCGGCTGATGGGGAACTCGTCGAGCAGCTCGTCCTGCTTGGGCAGCAGGTCGCCGTCCGCCAGCCGGCCGTCGATGATGCGCTCGCGCAGGATCCCCGCGACGACCTCAGACATTCGCGGCGGTTTCAGCTGAGCCCGGCGACCGCCCGCATTTCCGTTAGCCGCCATGTCACCCCCGCCAGTAGGACGCCGCGTTGACTCCTGTGTTGCTGAATTCTTATCATTTGCCAAAAGGAGGTGGCGGGCGTTCATCCCACGGTGCGAACCATCGCGCGCGTCCTCGACGCCCCGCTGGCCGAGCGTCCACACGCGACCGCCGTAGTCGCCCGTTCCGGCACGCTGACCTACCGGCAGCTGGACGCTGCTGCCGATGCCTCCGCCGCGGCGCTCTGGGCAGGTGGCGTGCGGCCTGGCGATCGGGTCGCCGCGTGCCTGCCCAATGACCTCGGCGTGGTCGCGGCGTTTCACGGCGCGCAGCGCATCGGAGCGATCTGGGTCGGGATCGGTGAGGCGCTCACGGAACCCGAGCAGCGGTTACTGGCCGAGGACTGCGCCCCAGCCGCGATCCTTGCCGGCCCGCAGTGCAAGCTGTCGGATCCCGCCGCGATCACCGAAGGCCAATGGTCAGAGCTTTGTGCCTCGGCTCCGGCGGCGCCGCGTGTTGAGTCCGATGCTCACGCACCCGCGGGAATCGCGTACACGAGCGGGACTACCGGCCAGCCCAAGGGCATCGTGCACAGCCAGCACAACCTGCTGCTGCCCGGCGCGGTTCTGAACGCCTCGCGGGGCTGGGGCCCGAGCTTGCGCAAGGGCGACTGCCTGCCGCTGACGATCCTGAACATGCTTGTGCTGACGACGCTGCTCACGGCTCAGGCGGGCGGTTGCTGCATCGTGATGGACCGGCGTGACGCGGAGGGCATTGCCGAGTGGGTGAGCCGCGAACGCATCGGGGTGTGGAACGGCGCGCCCGCGCAGCTCTATGACCTGGCTCGCCACCCCGAGCTCGACCTGTCGGCCCTCACCGAGATCTGGGCCGGCGGCGGCGACTGCTCCGAGCAGCTGCGCAAGACGTTCCACACCGTCCACGGCCGCCACGTCCGCGCCACCTACGGCCTCACCGAGGCACCAACGGTCGTCGCGATCGACCCGGTGGGCGAGGAGTGGCAAGGCTCGGCGAGCGGACGCGTCCTGCCGCACTTGGAGGTAGCCGCCCGGGGTGGCGACGGTGGCGTGCTGCCGCCCGGCACCGAGGGAGAGCTGCACATCGCGGCAGCCTCATCAGGCCCGTGGGCGGGCGCCTGGACGCCGATGCTGGGCGTCTGGGAGGACGGCGGGGTACGACCCGCTGCCGACGCGGGGCTCACGGGGGACATCGGCACGGTCGACGCCGACGGGTGGCTGAGTGTCGTGGGACGCAAGAAGGTCGTGGTCGTCCGCGGCGGCGCGAACGTCTACCCGGCCGAGGTCGAGCGCGTCCTGACCGCCGCGCCGGAGGTCGCGGCCGCGGCTGTTTTCGGCGTCCCGGACGAGCGGCTGGGGGAGCGGGTGGCCGCACTCGTGCAGCCCGTGGGTGGGCACATCGACCTGGACAAGCTGCGCGCCGACTGCAGTCGCGAGCTCGCGCGCTACAAGGTGCCGGAGATCTGGAAGGCGGTGCCGTTGCTGCCGACGAATGCCATGGGCAAGGTCATCCGGACCGGTCTCGCCGACCTGCTCGGCGACGCTCGATACGGTCACCCGCATGACGACACCTGAAGGCACCCCCTACGGCGTGCGTCTCGATGAGCTCGCCCTCGAAGACCCCGACCGCGCGTCCGTCGTCATCGTGCGCCGCGAGGGAACGACCGACGTGCTCACCCGCCGCCAGCTCAGCGAGGGAGCCCGGCAATGGGGCCGCGCGCTGGCCGCCCGCGGGGTCGGCGTCGGTGATCGGGTGGCTCTGCCCATCCACAATTCGGTCGCGCTTGTGCTCGGCGCCCTCGGTGCCTGGGCGGTCGGCGGCGTGCCGGTACCGGTGCGCTGGGATCTGCCGGCGTGGGAGCGCGACCGCGTGCTGGCGGTGATCGCGGCTGCCGTCGTCATCGACGAAGAATCAGCTCCGGCGCTGACCGAAGAGGCGGCGCGACAGTCGGCGGAGCCCTTGCCGGAGGTGACCTCGCCGCAATCGATGGGCATCTGCAGCAGCGGCTCGACCGGCACTCCGAAGGTGATCCTCAATACCCGTCCGGGCTTGTGGATCAAGGAGTTGTCGACCCCGTTCGCGGAGAACTTCGCCATCCCCGTCTCGCGGCCGCAGATCATTCTCGTACCCGCGCCGATGTATCACACCAACGGCTTCATGACGCTGCACTCGCTGCTCGGCGGCGACACCCTCGTCATCATGGAACGCTTTGATGCCGGCCTTTTCGTCCACACGATCGAGAGGTACGGGATCACGACCTTCACAGCGACGCCGACGATGCTGCAGCGCGTCGCGGCGGTGCCCGGTATCGAACAGCGTGACCTCTCAACCGTCGAGTGGATCCTGCAGGGCGCGGCGATGATGCCGCCGGCTCTCCTGCAGACCTGGTTCGATTTGCTGGCGCCCGGAAAGGTGGTCATGGCGTACGGGATGACCGAGCAGCTCGGGCTCACCGCGCTGACCGGCGAGGAGTGGCTGACCCACCAGGGCAGCGTCGGTCGGGGCTTCCGTGACACCGAGATCACCATCCTCGACGAGGCGCAAAAGCCCGTGGACATAGGGGATTTTGGCGACGTCTACATGCGTGCGCCAGCGACCGGTGCGTATGACTACCTCGGCGGCGCGCCGCTGCTGCCGATGACTGACGACGGCTTCGGGACTGCCGGGGACATGGGACGCCTGGACGAGGAGGGTTACCTCTACCTCGCCGACCGCCGGGTCGACATGATCATTACCGGCGGCGCCAACGTGTTTCCGGCTGAGGTCGAAGCTGCGCTCTCCGAGCATCCTGGCATCGCCGATGCCGTCGTCATCGGCCTCTCGGACCCGCAGTGGGGACGGCGCGTGCACGCCGTCGTGGAACGCATGCCAGCGGCGGGGGAGCTGTCCGAGGCCGGCGTGATCGCGTTCGTCAAGGAGCGACTCGCGTCCTACAAGGCACCGAAAACCGTGGAGTTCATCGCCCAATTGCCCCGCACCGCTGCAACGAAGATCAGCCGCTCGGCACTCGTGGCGGAGCGCGGCGGCTGAGCCGTGCTTAACTCCCGCCGTGAGTGACTTCGACTCCTTCGCCATCGAGACCACCGACCCGGTCCACGGCCGCCTGAGCTTCGACGCAATCGGCGCCGGCCCTGATGATGGTGAACTTGTCCTGCTGTTGCACGGTTTTCCGCAGACGAAGCGGACGTGGCGGCTGCAGCTTCCCGCCCTGGCGCAGGCCGGGTACCGAGCCGTCGCCATCGATCAGCGCGGCTACTCGCCGAACGCCCGGCCCAAGGGCGTCGAGGCGTACCACACCGATCTGCTGACGGCTGATGTGCTGCGGGTCGCGGATGCACTCGGGGCACAACGTTTCCACCTGGTCGGGCACGATTTCGGTGCCGTCATCGGCTGGCAGGTCGCCGCCCGTCATCCGCAGCGGCTCGCGACGTACACCTCGGTGTCGGTCGGCCATCCGCTGGCCTACGTCGCCGCACTCGGTGACCCGGACGGTGAGCAGAAGGCGCGCTCGGGCTACTTCGAGTGGTTCGTCGATCCGGACACTGATGCTGAACTCGGTTCGTACGAACGCATGCACGACCTCTACCTAGCGGCCGGCCTCTCCGCCGAGGACGCCGTGGCCTACGCGCAGGCTCTCGGCTCACCGGAGGCCGTGGGGTCGGGACTGAACTGGTACCGCGCGAGCGGGCTGCACCAGATCGACGGGCTCAGCGATGTCGTCGTGCCGACGTTGCTGATCTGGTCGACGGAAGATCCCGCGCTCGGCCTGACGCAAGCCGCCGGAAGCGAGCGATACGTCAGCGGTCCCTATCGGTTCGAGACGATCGAGGGCATCGACCACTGGGTGCCTGAGCATGCCGCCGATCGCGTCAACACCCTGCTGCTGGAGCAGATTCGCGCTTATCCCTTGGGCTGAGCCGTCAGCTCTTCGAAAACGCCGGACGGGCCTGCAGGACCGCCTCGGTAAGGAGGGCGGTCGTTGCCGGAGTCAAGTCGCTGCCAGCCGTCTCAGCGCTGCCGGATACCACCACCACGACGTTGTCCCCGAACCGGGCGATCGCGAAGTCAATCGTGAGCTCTCGGCCGTTGGCCCCGCCGGTCATCACCATGGACAGGGTGTCGCTGGCGCCTTGGATCGCGGGCGCCGAGCCGAGTGAGAGCTGGACGGTGAGCCCGCCGAAGGTGGAGCTGTGGCAGGTCTGGAGAGCGTTCCTCAGCAGTTCGAGCTGCTTGGCGTTGGCGGGGTTGTTCGACAGATCCTCTTCGATGAAGCTCGACTGATCCGGCGACACGAAGGACCGTGAGGCCGAGCCCTTGTCCTTCGGTGCCGACAGCACATCCGTTCCGGCCATGCAGCCGGGGTCGGAGTTGTCGTCGGAGCTGTTGTCGTCCTTCGAGGTGTCCAGACCGAAGGTCTGGTTGGTGACGGAACTGACTGTCGCGGGCGTCAGCAGCGACTGCTCGAACGACTTGGTCAGCGCCGACTTGTGGCCGCCGAACGCGATCGGTATGACGACCACGGCGGCAATGCCCACCGCGACCACGCCGGCCATGATCTTCCAGCCCTTGGTGAATCCGGAAGGACGCGGTGCCCACGGCGGCCTGCCGGGGCCGGCGGCCGGATAGCCGCCGGCCAGGCGGTTGGGCTGAAGCGGCACGCCGTACGCCGGACCGGGAGCCCCGTAGGGCGCGGAGTACCCGGCGCCCCCAGGCTGCTGAAGCGGTGCAGGGACACCCGCTGCCATGGCCGGCACGGGGGCAGGCGCAAGCGGGGCGGTCTCTTGGACCCGCGGCGACGGACCGGTCGCTGACGTCCAGGTCTGCCCGTCCCAGAACCGCAGCTGTCCTGACCCGGCCGGATCCGGATACCACCCCTGGATTGGCGCCATATGTCCATATTCGGCGTGCATGTGAGGACGCTTGAGGGGCTTGCGGCCAAGTTGCTCCGTCCGTGCGCAGGCGTTAGCCCGAAGAGCGCACCGCGACCGGCGCCAGTCTTGCGGCCATGCGCCGGGCCATCATCCGGAAGGTCGCCGGGGCCACCGGCATCGCCAGGCGCATGGCCCGGGCGGGACGGAACGCAGCCGTCCACGACAGCAGCGTGCCGGTACCGGCATCGGTCACCCGGTAGTCCTCGGCGAAGGCCTCGAACAGCGGCGAGGTCGTTTCATCGACGCGAAAGGCCCAGCGTGCATCCCGCTCCCAGGCCAGGATCGTCTCCCGGTAGGCGCTGCGATAGGCATCAACGGTGCGGACGCTCCCGACCCCCTGCGGCTCCGGCGTCTCCCAGCGGCCGTTGTGGCTGAACCCGGGAAACCAGTCTCCCCAGCCCGCCGGGTCTCCCGAAATGCAGGCGAACACCGCGGTGCGCGGGGCGGCCAGAAAGTTGTGGCTCGTGATGGTCACGGGTGCCTCACGCAGGAAGGGCTCTTCGACCGGCTCGAGGGATCGCATCGGCCCAGCCTCGCATGGCGAGGAGGTGGCCGGGTCGTGATCGGGTTCGGGCTCGGAGAACAATGACGTCGTGGCCGACGATGACTCGAACCGGTCGCCGGCGTCGACCTTCGTGCTGGTTCACGGCGGCGGCCATGGCGGCTGGTGCTGGCAGCGCCTGGCCAAGGAATTGCGCGGCCGGGGACATGAGGTGTGGACCCCGACGTTGACCGGCTTCGGTGAGCGCCGCCATCTCGACACCGATGGCGTGACGTTCGAGACCTTCGTGGCCGACATCGCCTCGGTGCTCGAATACGAGGACCTGCGCGACGTGGTGCTCGTCGGGCACAGCATGGGCGGGGTCATCGTCCCGCGCGTCGCGGAGGTGGCGTCGGAACGGATTCGAGCTGTGGTGTGGATGGCCGCCGTCGTGCTGAACGATGACGAGACCTTGCTCGAGGCCGTTCCGCAAACCCCGGAAATCGCCAAGGCGGTGGTGATCGAGGACGACGGCTCGGTGCGTACCGATCCCCAGCTGATGATCGAGGCGCTGCTCCCTGACGGAACCGCGCAGGATCGGGAGTGGGTGCTCGCGCGTCATCGGCCCTATCCGCCCATGGCGCTCGTGGAGCCGGGCCGCCTGACGGCCTTCCAGTCGCTCGGCCTGGCGACGGGATACGTCCTGGCGACGCTGGACTGCGCCGTAGCTCCCGACCGTGCCCGCGCGTTCTCCGAACGCTTGCCTGGCGTCCGGTACGCCGAAGTGCAGGCCTGTCACGACCTGATGATCACGCGTCCGAAGGAGACGGCAGACGCACTGCTCGCGGTATCGGGCTGAACGACAACTACGACCCGGCTGGGAGCGCATCCGGCGGCGGGCTACGGTCAGTTGGTGCTGACCGTCGACCTGCATGACGCCCAGTTGTGGCAGGACCCGTATCCGGTCTGGCGGCGCGCCATGGAGCAGCACCGCACCGCACGCACCACGAGCGGCGAGGTCATCTTGCTACGCGCCGACGATCTCGACACCGCCGCGTCTGATCCTGCCTTCGTTCAGCTCGGGGTCGATGCGCTGGAAATGCTGGGCATTTGCGATGGCCCGTTCCACGAATGGCGCCGGTTGACCATGGCCGCGGTGGACGGATCCGATCACGAACGCAAGCGGTCGCTGGTGGCGCGGGCCTTCACCCCGCGGCGGGTGGAGCGGTTACGTGCGTCGCTTCGCGAACATGCCTCGCACTTGCTGGACGCCGCGACGGCGGGCGGCGGCAGCTTCGACGTGGTCTCAGATTATGCGGCCGACCTTCCGCTCTGGCTCATCTGTGAATTCCTGGGTCTGCCGACCAGCAGCCGCGAGGAGATCGACGAGTTCCTCACCGGCACCGAAGAGGCGTTCGTCGACCCGATGACGCCCGAGAGCCGTGGGCGCGCCGAGGCCGGCATCGTCGCGCTTTCCGGTTTCGTCGAGGGGCTCATCGCCGACCGTTCGCGCCGGCCAGCGCAGGACCTGGTTTCAGACCTGCTCGAAGCCGAGCGGGCAGGGCGGGCCGATCGCGCCGAGATCGTCGCGCTCGTGGTCAACGTCATCGGCGGAGCCGTAGGTTCGAGCCGGGTGGGCATCGCCAATGCCATCCTGCTGCTGCTCCGCCACCCGGAACAGGCGCGCTGGGCCCGGGAGGATCCCGACCGTCTCCGTCCGGCCATCGAGGAATCTCTACGATTTCATCCACCTTTTCGGGCCGGGCGTCGCAAGGCCGTCACACCGGTCGACGCTTTCGGCGTGCATCTCGAACCGGGCGAGACGGTCTATCTCGCGCGACAGGCGGCGAATCGGGATCCGCAGCGATGGTCTGACCCGGACACCTTCGACGTCACGCGCCCGGAGAGCCGGCATTACAGCTTCGGCTACGGTCCGCATTTCTGCCTCGGGCAGGCACTGGCCCGGCTCGACATCCAGGAGTCCGTCGGGCAATTGCTGAAGCAGTGTCCGCAGGCGCGACTGCTCGACGAGGCCCCGGAGCGCGTCCCGTTCACTCCCGACGATCAGCTCGTCGCACTGCCGGTTTCCACCAGCCCGTCGGGGAGGTAGACCAGAGATGGCCAACCGAGATCTGTATCTCTACGAAGTCGTCGATGTGATCGGGCAAGGCCAGTACGACTACATGGAGCACCTGTGGCAGGACCCGGTACTGCGCATGCCGGAGATGCTGAGCCTGCAGGGTTCGTTCTACGTATGCGCTGCCGGCGGCGGCCGATGGCCACAGGTGGTCAACATCTGGGACATGGGCAGCGAGGGCTGGCTCGGCTGGGCGAAGAACGTCGACCGCATGAACCTCAAGCGCCGCAAGGCTTTTTACACCGATTGGTGGGACAAGGCAGCGCAGTGGAGGTCGGGCGGGTTCGACCGGTTGTGCGGCGGCGTGCCAGGCAGTCCCAATACCGATGACCTCATCGCACGCGGTGTGAAGGGCAGCCTGTTCATCAATGAGATCCTTCAGGTGCGGCCCGGCACAGCACTGGAATTTCTGGCCGCCGTTGTCGCCGAGCGCGTCCCGCTGATGCGTGAGTACGGCCATGAGCCGACGGGTATCTACGAGGTGATGTCCAATCCTCAAGAGGTGGTCATGGTCTGGGCCACCGACATCCCGTCGCAGGTACGGCTGCGCGCCAATCGCGATGCGGCGCTGGGCTTCAGCACCGAGGGCGAGGCGGACGAGCGCATCGTCGCGTGGGAACGCAGGTCCGCCGGATACACGGTCGGCGGCGACACCCACCTGATGACGCCGCTCCCGCGCACCGTCTACGGACCCGATGATTGGGAAGACGCGAGCCTGGAGCAGTGGCTGAACCCTGAAGGTCGAGAGGGCCAATCGTAGAGGGCTATTTCACGCCCTCGCTGATGACCTTCACCTCGGTGTACTCCTCGAGTCCGAGGGTGCCCATCTCGCGGCCGATGCCGCTCTGCTTGTATCCGCCGAACGGCACCGCGCAGCTGTAGTACATCCCGCCGTTCACGTTGACGACGCCGGAGCGTAGGCGATCGGCGATGGCCCTGGCCCGTTCGAGGGATCCGCTCTCGACGCTGCCGGCCAGGCCGTAGATCGTGGAGTTCGCGATGCGCACCGCGTCGTCGTCGGTGTCGAACGGGATGACGCAGACGACCGGACCGAAGATCTCTTCCTGCGCGATACGCGAATCCGGGTCGACGTCGGCGAAGATCGTGGGCTCGACAAAGTATCCCTTCGGCAGGTGGTCGGGCCGCTTGCCGCCGGTCACCAGGCGCGCCCCTTCGGCCTTGCCGATCTCGATGTAGTCCAGGACACGCTGCTGCTGCCGGGCGTTGATGAGCGGGCCCATGTGGACCGCCGGATCGTTCGGATCGCCGTACGGCATCGCCCGATAGGCATCGGCGAGCTTGCCGACCATCACCTCATAGATCGGCCGCTGCACGAGAATCCGGGTGTTGATCGAGCAGCCCTGACCGGCTTGGGCGAGTGCCTGGTAGCTCACCATCATGGCGTTGGCGTCGAGGTCCGCATCGTCGCAGACGATCCACGCCGACTTGCCGCCGAGTTCCAGGAACACCTTCTTCACCGTCTGTGCGGCCACGGCCATGAGATGGCGCCCGACGCCCGTCGAGCCGGTGAAGCTGATCAGATCGACCCGCGGGTCTTGCGCGAGTAACTGGGCCACCGCGTTGTCCGATGTCGGCACGACGTTGAAGACACCCGCGGGAAGGTCGGTGGCCTCGGCGGCCAGCCGGCCAAGGGCGGTGGCGCTCCACGGGGTGTCCGGGGCGGGCTTGAGGATGACCGTGCAACCGGCGGCGAGGGCGAATGCCGCTTTGGCGAGATTGACCTGCATCGGCGCGTTCCACGGAGTGATGCAGGCGGTGACGCCGACCGGCTCGCGGCGCAGCCTTCGGCGCGACATCATGCCCATCGACTCGCCGACCCCGAGGTCCTGGACGAATTCGTAGCTCTCGGCGAGATCGGCGGCATAGGTCAGGTTGTCCAGCGCGCGGTCGAACAGCGCCGTGTCGAGGCCGGCGTTCGTGGCGCCGACCTCCGCCCGCACCGTCTCGCGGATCGCTGCGGCGTTGGCCAGCAGGGCCTCGTGCAGCTGCCGCAAGCAACGCGCCCGCAACGCCGGGTCGCCCGCCCAATCCCCTTGGTCGAAGGCGGTTCGCGCCGCTGCGATCGCTTCCAGCATGTCCTCGGGCGTGGCGTCGGCAGCGACGCCGACCACCTGCTCGGTCGCGGGGTTGATGTTCTCGTAGGTACGCCCGCCGCCGGCCGCTCGTAGCTGCCCGCCGATGAACAGCCGCTCCTCGACGAACAGTTTCGTTTGCGTCGTCATGGCCGCCCCTTTGGCGTTTGGAAGTCCAGCTGTGGCAAAGCCTGATGGCAGAGCGCGCCGCCGTCGATCGTCAGCTCGCTGCCGGTGACGTAGCCGGACTCGTCGGAGGCCAGATAGACCACCCCCGCGGCGATGTCAGCCGGTTCCCCGAAGCGCGGCACCATGATGTTGCGCTCAAAGGCGGCGCGCCTGGCCGGATCGTCGAGAATCGCTGCCATCACGGGTGATCCGGTGTAGATGAAGCCGACAATGATGGTGTTGGCCCGGATGTTGTCGCGCCCGTAGTCGACAGCGAGCTGACGGGTCATCGCGTTGATCGCGCCCTTCGAGGCGTGGTAAGCGGGCCGCTCGGGCAGCGCCGAGCGCGACGAGCTCGCGGAGATGTTGATGATCGACCCGTTGCCGGCGGCACGCAGGTGCGGGATCGCGTACTTGCACGCCCAGAACGTGCCCATCAGCGCCACGCGCAGGATGTTGTCGAAGGTGTCGTTCTCGATGAGGTCGATGTGGTTGTCCCGGCCGCTGCCGGCGTCGTCTGAGATGGCACTGTTGACGAGTGTGGTGAGGCTGCCGAAATGCTCGACGGTGGCGGCGACCGCCGCCGCAACATCGGGCTCGACCCCGGCGTCGGAGTTCAGGTACATCGCCCGGCCGCCGGCTGCAGCGGCGGCGGCTTCGACCTCGCGGCCCCTGTCCTGGGAGCGGCCGGTGAAGGCCACGCTCGCCCCCTGGGCGGCAATCATCTCGACAATTCCGCGGCCGATGCCGCGGGTGCCGCCCGTCACCAGGGCGACCTTTCCTTCAAGGCGCATGGGCCGTTTCGTCTCCTTGGGGCGTCCGGTGCTGGACGCGGGCGAAACGTAGCAGATGGCCTCAGCCGTCGCCTTCCGTGCACCTCCTCGCGCCGACGTCGTCCTGATCGGTGCTCCGGCCCGCGACATGGGCGATGACGGCCTCGTCACCGGTCTCGATGAAGTCGGCGATCTCACCGCCGTCGCACGTGAGCAGGGCGATCTGCAGCCTGGATCCCGTGCGAGCCCCGATGCGCCAGTGGCCGCCGAACTCCTCCCACCGCAGCAAGCGGTCGAGGGCTGAGTCCGCCGGGCCGCGGTCATCGCTCGTCATGTGGGTCTCATTCTGACCCTTTGGAATTCGGTGTGCTAGAAAGCCCCGTGGAGGGGCTATGACGCAGACGGAGCTGGACCGCGTCGACCTCACCGACCCGGCGAACTTCCCGGACGGCCCGCCACACGCGTTCCTGGCGCGGCTTCGCGCGCAGGCGCCGATCTGGTGGCATCCCGACGGGCTGCGCCGGTCGGGTTTCTGGGTCGTCACGCGGTATGAGGACGTGCGGTCGATCCTGCTGCAGCCGAGCGTTTTCGTGAACGCGCAGGGCATCACGATCGAGCCGGGAGAGCCGGCGGGGCGCGGTGATGCGGAAGAGGAGCGGGGGCAAGGCGCGCTGTCCTACAGCGACCCACCCGAGCACGGCCCCTTGCGCAAGGTGCTCTCGCAGCACTTCACGCCGGCGCGGATCCGGGCTCTCGGGCCGCTCGTGAGCGACCACGCGCACCGCCTCGTCCAGCGCCTCTCCGAGGCCGGCGGAGGGGACTTCGTCACCGAGGTCGTCGACCCGTATCCGTTACGCGTGCTAGCCGCCGTGCTGGGGCTCCCAGCGGAAACGGAGCAAGCGCTGCACCGCTTCGTGGACGCCCTGGGCGATGCCAAGGCCGATCCCCTGGCGACCGACGAGCGAGGCCGCGAGGCAGCGACCATCGACTTCCTGACGGCGGTGCACGAGCTCGCTCACGCACGGGCGGCTGACCCCGGGCCCGACCTCATCTCGGCGATGGTGACGGGCACGAGCGAGGGCGCCGGGCTGGCTGCCGAACGCATCGGCGGCATCCTGATCCAGCTGGCGATCGCGGGCAATGAGACCACCCGGGGCGGCGGCGGCCTCGGGATGCAGGTGCTGCTGGAAAACCCTGCGCAGTGGGCACTTTTGACGGCTGATCCGTCGAAGGTGCCGGCCGCAGTGGAGGAGATCCTGCGCTTCCGGCCGCCCGTGCAGTACACCCGGCGGACTGCCGCCGTCGAAGCATCGCTGGGCTCGCGCGACTACGCGCAGAAGGCCCGGCCGGACGACACTGTCTACCTGTCGATCGCGTCGGCCAACCGCGACCCTGAGGTTTTCGCCGACGCCGACACCTTCGACATCCAACGGGCGTCCGCGGCGCGTCCGCATCTCGGACTGGGAGTCGGTGCGCACTTCTGCCTCGGTGCCGCGCTCGCCAGGCTCGAACTCGCCAGCCTGTTCACCGCCGTGGCCGAGATCGCTCCGGCGATCAGCCTGGCCGGCCCGGCGGAGGCGGGTCGTGGCAACCAGTTCATCCATTCACTGGCCCGGCTGCCGGTCACCATCTGACCGTCGAGTTCAGTGCCCGTCGGGGATCTGCCCGGCGAGCGCCGCCGAGATCGCGTCGTCGCCGAACCGCTTGCGCACCAGGAACTCCAGGTACGGCGCGCGGGTGAGTTCGTTGCCGCCTTCGACGCCGAGGCTCTGGCCGGTCACCCAGGAGGATTCAGGCCCGGCGAGGTAGCGCACCGCTGCGCCGATGTCGTCCGGCACGCCCGTGCGCCCGAGTGGTTTCTCGGCGAGGAAGGCCGCCATCGCTTCCTCGTTGGCGAACAACCCGGACTTGGTCGCCTCGGTCTGCACGAGACCCGGACGTACCGCATTGACCCGGATCTTTAACGGCGCAAGCTCCAGCGCCGCTCCCTTGACGAGGCCCTCAACACCGCCCTTGGACGTGTTGTACGTGCTGAGGAATGGCCAGGGGATCTTCGCCGCATCCGAGGAGATGCACACGATCGAGCCGCCGCCGCCGTTGGTCATCAGCGGCGTCGCGTGCTTGATGACGAGGAAGGCCGAGATGATGTTGCGCTTGAGATCGGCGGCCAGTTCATCGGCGTCGAACATCAGCAGCGGCTTCATGGTGCCGCCGCCCACGACGGCGACCGCGATGCCGAGCCTTCCGGTGAGCGATTCGGCATGGGCCAGGGCTTCGGTCAGGGCACCGGGCTCGACCGCATCGCCGGCGAACGTGTGCACCTCGGCCCCCGGCCCGGCGCCGGCCATGATCTGCTCACGCTTGACTGCCAGCGTTTCCTCGGTGCGTCCCATGATGACAACCGCAGCGCCGTCGCGGGCGAGCCACGTCGCGGAGGCACCGCCGATCCCGCCGCCGCCTCCGGTGACGAGGGCGGACATCCCCTGGAGTGGCTTGCTGGAATCCGGCATCGAGCCTCCCTTGGCGCCAGCGCACAACCTGTGCCTAGGACGTGCCTACACCCGAGGCGCGGGCGCGCCACCACTGACCCGTGCCCGAGCCGCTGGCCCGCGGAGGCATCCGGCGCGAATCAGACCGGTATCTCGGCGCTCAACACCACGGTGCGATCGTTCGGAAGCCCTAGGAATTCGGCCTGGCTCGCGGCATTGTGCGCGAGCACGATGAACAGCCGCTTGCGCCAGTCAGCGAGGCCAGGGGCGTGCGTGCGCCGCAGCGTCACTCGCGACACGAAGTAGGACTCGTCGGCCTCCTCCGGGGCAGCGCCTTGCGGATCGATACCGAACTCAGCGGGATGCTCGCGCATGGCCCGGTGCAGAGCCTCTGGAAAGTCGTTGCGGTCCTGGAAGCCGAAGGTGACATCGACGTGGGTGAAGCCGTCTTCGGGATCACCCAGTTGCTCGACGCCGATCCGCTGGTCCCACGGAATGTGCGGCACCGACGCGGTCCGCCCGGAGATGATGACGACGCGTTGGTGCAGCACATGGTTGTGGGCGACGTTGGCCCGAAGCGCCAGCGGCGTCGTGTCTTTCGTCGGGTGCGGGAAAACGGCCATTCCAGGCACGCGCACGACGTGTTTTGCTGTCGTCTTCGCGATGAAGTCGGTCAGCGAACCCTCGGCATCGACGCGGCGTTTGGTCACCACCACCCGACCGCGCTGCCACGTCATCATGATGGTGAAGATCAGGATGGCGATCGCCAGTGGGAACCAGCCACCATGCACGATCTTGGTGAGGTTGGCCGCGAAGTAGGTCAGTTCCGGGACGCCGAAGAGCACCCCCACCGCGGCGACCCGCCAGGCCGGCCACTTCCAGCCGGAATGCGCGAGGACCAGGAAAAGGCTCGTGGTGATGAGGAACGTCCCGGTCACCGCGACGCCATAAGCAGTCGCCAACTTGTTGGACGACTTGAACCCGAACACCACCAGCAGTACAGCGACAAACAGGCCCATGTTGACGGCGGGAACGAAGATCTGGCCTTCGTGCTCCTCGGAGGTCTGCCGGATGCGCAGGTGCGGCAGGAAACCCAGCCGCAACGCCTGGCGCGACACCGAGAACGCACCCGAGATGACGGCTTGAGCCGCGATGACGGTCGCGACCGTCGCGAGGATCACCATCGGCAATTGCAGCCCGTGCGGATACAGCAGGAAGAACGGGTTGGAGCGGCTGGAGGGCCGTCGCAGGATCAGCGCTCCCTGAGCCAGGTAGTTCAACGTCAGCGCGGGAAAGACGAGGGCGAACCAAGCGATTCGGATGGCCTTGGCGCCGAAGTGGCCCATGTCCGCGTACAGGGCTTCGGCGCCGGTCATCGTCAGCACCACGGCGCCCATGGCGATAAAGGCGACGTAAGGCCGGTCCACGATGAACAAGATGGCGTAGCTGGGCGACAGTCCCTTGATGATCCGCGGACTGTGGATCAACTCGCGCAGGCCGGCCACCCCGATGCAGGTGAACCAGAGCACCATGACCGGCCCGAAGAAACTGCCGACCTTCTGGGTGCCGAAGCGCTGTGCCGCGAACAGCACGGTCAGGATCGCGACCGAGATCGGCAGCACCAGGTGGGCCAGGCCGGGCGAGCTCACCTTCAGACCTTCGACTGCCGAAAGCACCGAGATGGCAGGGGTGATGACGCTGTCGCCGTAGAAGAGAGACGCTCCCAGGACGCCGATGGCGAGCACCGCCGTCATCCGCCGCTTGTTCCCGCTGCCGAGCATCCGCTGGGTGAGGGCCGCCAGCGCCATGACGCCGCCCTCGCCGTCGTTGTCGGCGCGCAGGATGAAGATCACGTACTTCAGCGACACGATCAGGGTGATCGACCAGAAGACCAGCGACACGATCCCGAAGACGTCATTCGGGGTAGCCCGCACCGAGTTGTGGTCGATCGTGAACACCGTCTGCATGGCGTAGAGCGGGCTGGTGCCGATGTCGCCGTAGACGACGCCGAGCGCTCCCAGCAAGAGAGCGAGCCGGATCCCGCTCTTGCGGGCCTGATGGCGCGCCGACGAGCCGTCGGCGGGAACGCCTTCCTGCTCGCTGTCCACCAGCTCAGTCACTGGCCAGACATACCACGCCGCGCTCGGGGAATGGTCAGGCGCCGCGCGAGAGATCGAATTCAAGTACCTGCGTCACGCGGACATTGTTACCCGAGGGATCGCGGAACGAGGTGTCGATCCCGTACGCCTGCTTCGTCGGCGGATCGTTGAAGGCCACCCCGCGCGCGGTGAGGTCGTCGTACGCCTGCTGGCAGTCGTCGGTTTCGAGGAAGAGCGTGCCCCCCGCGCCTTTGGCGACGAGCTCGGCCAGCGCAGCGCTGCTCGTCTCGTCGAGCATCGGCGGGCCGGGGATCGGCATCAGCACCAGGCCGACGTCGTCCTGTCCTTCCGGTCCGACACACAACCAGCGAAATCCCCATTCCGGCACGGTGACATCGCTGCGGACCTCCCAGCCCAGCGTGCCGACGTAGAACGCGAGTGCCTCGTCCTGGTCGTGCACCCAGAACTGGGCGTTGGCAATCTTGATCATGTTCGTATCCCCTTTCAAGGTGGGGCTGACGCTACGGACCCGGCTCGCTCCTGGCTTCTCGAAACGTGCGGTTCTGCGGCCTGCCGTACGCCTGCATCACGCAGCGTGGAATCCGCACCTGTGCCTCGGCCGGCGGGAACGACTCCCGGTACGCCTTGGGGCTGCGACCGTAGATCCGGGTGAAGCTCGTGGTGAACGAACCCAGGCTGCGCAGGCCGACGCTGAAGGCAATCTCGGTGACGGTCCGGTTGGTCGTGCGCAGGAGCGAGGCCGCCCGCTCGAGACGCCGGGTGAGCAGATACTCGTGGGGTGCTTCGCCGTACAGGCGTTTGAATTCGCGACTGAAGTAGGCCGGCGAGAGCGCGGCGGCCGCCGCCAGATCGGCGACTGTCAGCGGCTCGAAGTACCGGGCGTCGGCGAGGTCTCGCGCCGTCACCAGATGCCGCGCTCGGGGTTGCTGTGGCACGGCCTGACGCTAACCTTCGGATGCCGGGAACGCGTCGCTAGATTCACGTGAGCGGTCAGGAGGGGCTGTGATCGGTGACCGATGGGGCGTGACGGCCGCGGAAATCGCTCGCCGCTACCCCTGCGACGACTTCGTGATGGATCCGGTGCTGCAGGCGTGGCGGGGCGTGACGGTGCACGCGACACCTGAAGTGATCTGGCCCTGGATCGGGCAGATCCGGCTGGGGCCGTACTCCTATGACTGGATCGACAACATCGGCCATCGCTCTCCACAGGAGCAACGCAACCTGCCTGAGCCCGCGCTCGGTCAGTACTTCACCACCGCCGCGGGCCGCCCGCTCGTCTCTGTCGGCGATCTGGTGATGGCTCGCCGCCAGCTGCGGAACCTCAAGCGGCTGGCCGAAACCTCAACAACGGCAGGGCTTTCCTGACCCCGCGCGGGATCAGGGGCCGAGCACGATCGTCCAGGCCGCGAACGCGCCGGCCGACGTGTTCGCCGTGGCGTTCAGCCCACCCACCGGGCCGGCCGCACCTGCAGCGTCGGTGGCGACCGAGTTGATCCGGCCGCCCCCAGAGCCGTTAGCGACGGACCGCACGGTCTGGCCCGCCGGAGTGCTCCACCCGGTGACGGTAGAGCTCTTCGAGGCCCAGAACGAGATCACCACATCGCCGGTGGCCGGCGCCGTCGTCGTCGGGGTGGCGTAGACCGTGCCGGTCATCTGGGTCGCCTTCGAGGCCGAGGCGGCCACCGGTGAGACGGCGTTCGTGCCCGAGTAGGCGAGCAGTTGCACGCTCCCGTGCACGATCGCCGGGAACTTCACCGAGACGGCGGTGCCGTGATCGGCGGCGGTCGCCGCCTTCTGCCATGCGGTCGTCGTCACGCTCGCACTGGCACCGGACGACGTGCCGATCTGCGTCCAGCCGGCCGGCGCCGTCAGGGGACCCGCGGTCGCGCCCGTGGCGATGAGCACGAGCCCGTTGCCTGCCGCGACGTTGGCCGGGACGGTCAGCGTCTCCGTGGTGGAGTTGCCGTTTGTCGTTGCCTGGCCGACGAAACCGAGCGCTGGGGGCACGACGTTCGAGACGATCACCGGGTTGGTGACGCTCGCGTGCTCACCCTTTGCCGTGGTCACGGTCAGCGTGACCTGGTACGTGTTCGCGGACCCGTACAGGTGGTTCGGGGTGACTCCGCTGCCGGCCGGCGAACCGTCGCCGAAATCCCACGAGTACGACGTGATCGTCGAGCCGGGCGCTGTCGACGACGAGGCGTTGAACGAGCACGTGAGGCTCGAGCAGGCCGACGTGAAGCTCGCCGTGGGAGGGCCGTTGACGACCGCTGCCGGCGAGACGAACACGCCCTTCGCCGCCCAATTGCCGGTGGCGAGCGCGTCGACGGTGCTCGGCCCGGTCACGGTGGTCCCGTTCCACGGCGCTTGGTGCAGCTTGCCGTCCGAGCGGGTCGCGTACCAGAGGGAGCCGTTCGCGACGAACATGCCGCCGGCGTCGGTGAAGTCCACCGGGCTGCCGCCGGAGACGACGGTCTGCTCGACCGGGCTGATCACGCCGCCGGTCACCTGGTTCGGGACCGACGAGGCGGCGGTGTCAGGCGAGAACGCGCGCTTGAAGAGGTTCTTGCTCCCGGTCATCGTGTAGTAGATGGCCCGGTTGGCATAGAACATCCCGGTCACCTTGGACAGCTCGCCGTAGAACGCGGGAGGGATGCCGCGGTAGGTGGCGCCGCTCGGCGGCGAACCGTTGACGACCGTGTCCCACGCCGGGTCGTTGTACGGGTCGACGAGCTGCGCCGGGCCGAAGGCGTTGGCCCCGTCCCAGGTCCGGTAGAAGAACTGGCCACCCTGGCCGTACCAGATGCGTCCGTTCAGGACGAACGCTCCTTGGGCGGCGCCCCAGGCGATGCCGCCGCCGTTGCTCGGCTGGCTGGCGGCCACCGATCCGGCACCCGTCGTCGGGTCGAAAGTGTTGGCGCTGAAGGAGTTTCCGCTCGCACCGGCGACGAAGACGGTGTGGGCGTCACCGGTGTTGTTGCCGGTCGCCGGCGTGCCGCCGGCGAAGGGGAAGAAGGAAAGCTTCTGGCGCTTGTACCTACCGTTGCCGATGAAGTCGGTGTCGCTGCCGACCCAGATGCCGGCGGGTGAGGCGTAGACGACCTCGGCGCCATGGCCGCGCGGCTGGCGTCCCGGGTTCCAGGCCAGGGGCTCACCGTTGGCCGGGTCGAGAGCCGCCAGCCCCGGCCGCGGCACGGCGCCGGCGGCTGCCTTGTCCTGGCCCAGCGGGTTGTTGAGCCAGCGGTTGTGGCCGCCGACGTAGACCGCCGAGGTCGTCACCGCGACGGAGTAAAGAGAGTCGGTGCCGGTGAAGTCGATCCACGCCGGGGCGACGTTCTGACCGGTGGAGGAGGCGTCGAAGCGGCTGGCGGTATCGCAGTCCTGGAAGGACCCGCCGTTGTAGCCGCCGGTCGCCGAGAGCACGAAGTACGAGCCGTCCGGTGACCAGCCGATGTCACGGACGTAGGAGTCGTAGGCGTTCGCGAAGCAGGCACTGGTGTACGCGTTCGACTTCCAGTTCGGGTCAACCGTGGCCGAGGTCGGCCCGAGGATGACGTTCATGATCTGGTCGCGGGCGTAGGTGCCGACGCTGTCTTTGGCGGAGGTGAAGTTGCCGTCCACGATCGCACGCGTGCGGTCCGGCGAGACGGCGATGGACACCCCGCCGACGCCGCCCTGGACCGCACCGGGCACGTGCCCGAAGTTGTGGTGGCCGCTGACATTGATGTTCAGGTACGGGTCCGTCGCGCCGGTCGTCGCGTTGAGCGAGACCAGTCCGCCGTGCGCAGCGCCGTTCACGGTCGTGAAGTTTCCGGCGACGAGCAGGCGGTTACCCACCAGCGCCAGGTCCTTGATCTGACCGTTGAACGACGGGTTGAAGGTCGCGATCCGGGCGCCGGTCGTGAGGTTGAACTCCGAGAGCCGGGTCGAGACGCCGTTGACTGACGTGAATGTGCCGCCGACGTAGACGGCCGAGCCGTCAGCCGTCGGGACGATCGCGTCGACCTCTCCGTTGAACGAGGGCGCAAAGCCGGTGTCCAGCGCGCCGGTGGTGGCGTTGAAAGCGAAGATGCGATTGCGGGTGACGGCCTTGCCTGCACCGGTGCCCGCGGTCGGGGTCACCGAGGTGAAGGAACCGCCGATCACCATGCGGGTACCCACCTGGACGATCGCCTCGGTCGCGCCGTTGCCGATGTTCGGGGTGAACGCCGCCGGCACGACATTGGCAATGACGCCGCCGTCCTCTACTCCGGGGCTCGACGCGCTTGCTTCGAGGGCGGGGATCGTGGCGATCAACGCCAATACCGTCGCGATGGCGATTCTGGCCGTTACTCTCCGTGTTGAACCCATCACGTAAACCCCGCTCACCGCGCTAAATCCCGCCCACTTCGCCTTAACGGACGAAAGACTAAAACCGGTTCAGGAGCCGCGTTGGCTTTTCCTGAAACCCGCATGAAACCCGAACGTCCGTCGCTAACCGCTGAACATCGACCCTTCGAGACCCATGAAGAGCGGTGCGGCTATCTTTGCCGAACGGCTGCCTGGAATTCCCCATTTGTCGGTGGTCCGACAGTTCCGGCACGGGTAACGGAGGGTAACGGTGGGCCAGCTAGACGGGCGAGTTGCGGTCATCACCGGAGGCGGTCGGGGGATCGGGCGCGCGATCGCGCTGCGCTATGCCGCCGAGGGCGCGAGCATTGTCATCTCGTCGCGGACGGCCGCCGATCTGGAGTCGACGCTGAGCGAAGCCGGGCTCGAAGGCGCTCCGGATCGGGGCGTGGCCGTCGTCGCTGACGCCACGGACCGCGACGACGCACGTCGCCCGGTGACAGAAGCGCTGGATCGTTTCGGCCGGGTCGACATCCTCGTCAACAACATCGGCGGTCACGTCGGCCGGCGCGATCCGTTCACCGACGACGGCGGCGGCTTCGAGCGCACGCTCGTGCTCTCGCTGACATCGGCATGGTGGACGAGCACTACCGCACTTCCCTCGATGCGTGAGCGGGGCTACGGCCGGATCATCAACATCGGATCGGGGGCCTCCAAGCGCAGCGGAGCGTCGGTCGCTTACGTGGCGGCCAAGCACGGGTTGAAGGGCCTGACCCGCCAGCTCGCCGCTGACGCTGCCCCGTACGGGATCAACGTGAACCTGCTCTGCCCGGGGTGGACACGCACCTCCCTGCTCGACTTCGACGCCGTCGCCCGGCGCAAGGGCACGACCGCCGAGGAAGAGCAGGCGCGCGCCGGAGCGGAGGCTCTGCAGGGACGCGTGCTCGAGGCCGAAGAGCTTGCCGGCATGGCGACGCTCCTCGCCGGACCCGACGGGCGCGGCATCACCGGCCAGGTCATCAGCGTCGACGGTGGTTACAAGGTCTGAGTGAGGGCGCCTCGGCTGTGCTGTCTAGGCTGGGTCTGGTGACGACGACCGGCGCCATCTACTGGGATCCGTTCGACGAGGACATCGACACCTCGCCGTATGAGATGTGGCGGCGGATGCGTGATGAGGCGCCGCTTTATCGCAACGACAAGTACGACTTCTGGGCGCTGAGCCGCCATGCCGACGTGCACGCGGCCCACGTCGATCCGCAGACCTATCTGTCCGGCTACGGAACGGTTCTCGAGCTCATGGGCAGCGACATGAGCGGCACCGGGCAGATCATCTTCATGGACGGCCAGCAGCACAACAAGATGCGCGTGCTGGTGTCGAAGGCGTTTACCCGCAGCCGGGTCGCGGCGCTGGAAGTTCGGATCCGGCAGTTCTCGCGGGAGCTGCTCGACGCCCAGGTGGGCGGCAATGGCTTCGACTACGTCGGCGACTTCGGTGCGCAGCTGCCTTCGCTGGTGATCTCGTCACTGCTCGGGGTCTCGCCGGGGGACCGGCCGCGCGTCCTCGAGCTCATCAACACGATCTTTCACATCGAACCCGGCGTGGGGATGATGAATGAGGTCTCCTTCACCGCGCAGATTGGCCTGCACACCTACCTCATCGAGCAGCTCGCGGATCGACGCCGCACCCCACGCGACGACCTCATCACCGCACTCACCGAGGCCGAACTGACCGAGGACGGGAAGGCCCGCCGGCTCACCGACAAGGAGGCGGCCGACTTCGGCAACCTCTTGATCAGCGCCGGTACCGAGACCGTCGCGAAGCTCCTCGGCTGGGCCGCGGTCGTTCTGGCCGAGCATCCCGGCCAGCGCGCCGATATGGCCGCCGATCCGAGCCTGATCCCTGCAGCCGTCGAGGAATTGCTGCGCTACGAGGCGCCGTCACCCGTGCAAGGACGCACCCTCTCGCGTCCCGTCGAGCTGTATGGCGAGACCCTCGACACCGGCTCGAAGATCTTGCTGCTGACCGGCGCGGCCGGACGCGACGATCGGGTCTGGGACCGCCCGGAGGAGTTCGACATCAAGCGCAAGCCGGAGCAGCACGTGTCCTTCGGCATCGGCGCGCATTTCTGCCTCGGTGCTGCGCTGGCCCGCATGGAAGGACACATCGCGCTCGAGGAAACCCTCGCCCGCTTTCCCGACTGGAACGTCGACCACGACAACGTCGTTCGGCTGCACACCAGCACCGTGCGCGGCTACAAGTCGGTGCCGATCCTGGTCTGAGGCTCCGGCTCAGCGGGCCAGCGCGATACCGCCTGATCCGGCGATGAAGCGCGGGCTCTCGGGCTTGCTCCAGTAGCCGTAGACGCAGCGGGTACCCCCGCGCGACGGGTCGTGCGTGTCATGCATGACACCGTCGATCACCGCAGTCAGGTGCTTGGAACACGACACGACGAGACGGCCGAGCGGGAGTTCCTCGGGGCACAGGTGAACCGTGGTGCCGCGGCCGACACGCATGGTCGGCGTCCACTCCCAGCCGAGCCCGTGCATGAAGCGCCGGATCGTCGGGCGGGCGACGCCGTTGCGCGCCGAGGACCGGCGCGCCTGAGGTGATTCTCCTTTTGCCTCCAGGTTCAGCGCGTCGTAGACCGTCTGGTAGGGCAGCTGCGCGGCAATCGCGATGGAGCGCGCGACGCAGTCCCCGGCCCATCCGCGGTAGCCCGCCGCGGCTCGGCCTCCGTCGTCCTCGACGAACCAGGTCTTGGGCAGGACGCGATACCGCGTGCCTCCCGATCCTGTGCTCGCTGACATTGCGCGTCACGTTATCCGCGAACGGGCGGCCTCCTGCACCGCGGCCCGCAGCGAGAGGCGCGGCATGGGCACCTCCGTCTCCTGGTTGCGCGCGTGATTGGCTGGCTCCATCATCAGGGCGTCCTCCAATGGGCGTCACGGGCGCCGGGAGACGGGGCAGGATCCGCTGTGAGCGAAGTGACGAAGTTCGAGATCGGCGCCAAGGTGCGCTGCTCAGACGGTGCGTGCGGCAAGCTGCTGTCTGTCGTGGTCGACCCGGTGGCTCGCGTCGTCACGCACATCGTGGTCGAGCCGGAACACCGCTGGGGCCTCGGACGGCTCATCCCGCTGAAGGACGTCGCCGGAACTGACGGCGCCGCCAATGTGGTGCAGTTGCGCTGCACCCTCGCGGAATTCGACCGGTATGAGAGCGCTGAGGAGACCGAATTCCTCAGCGAGGACGGCAGCGAGTGGGGCTACGCGGGAAACATCCTGACGCTGCCCTACTACGGCCTGAGCACCACCGGGCTCGATGACTTCGGCGGCAATGCGCCGCAGCCGATCGTCTACGACAAGCTGCCCGTCGGTGAGGTGGCGGTGCGCCGCGGTCAGCCCGTGGAAGCGACCGACGGGCGCATCGGAAAGGTCCAGGGTCTGGTCATCGATCCTGCAGATGGTCACGTGACGCACGTGCTGCTGCAGGAGGGTCATCTGTGGGGCCGCCGGGAGGTCACGCTTCCGATCTCCGCCGTCGAGAGCGTTGGCGGCGACGGGGGAGTGCGGCTCACGCTCAGCAAAGACGATGTCGATCGGCTGCCGCCGGTGGACGTCGACGCGCGCTCCTAGACGGAGCGTCCCCGTGCGCTCGCGTGAGCGGCCGAGCCTTCGGTCCCGAGGCAGCAAGTCTTATGGCCCGGAAAGGAGCGGGACGGGCTCAGCCGTCGAGGGCGGCGCGTGCCAGGTCGCGGAATTCGTCGTCGCCGATGGCCGCTGCCTGTTCGAAGCGCAGCTGGATCGTGCCCGTGCTGGTGCGCAGGTTCGGGTGGCGCGCGAGGAAATCGTCGCCCTCCTGCCCCTTCCAGCCGTACAGGGACAGGCCGTGCTTCCAGGCACCGAGTTAGAGCCGCCGCTTGCCGATCTTGTAGGTCGGCATCTGGTAGGAGATCACCACTGACGCGTCGGGGCGTACCTCGAGGATGAGGGCGTGAATCCGGTCGAAGAGCGGGCGGTGCTCAGCCGGGATCTGTTCGATGTAATGCTGCACGGCTTCGTCGACGGCCATGACGCTAGTCTGACGACTCAGGTGTGGGCTGACGTCGGAATCAAAAGAAGCGAGTGAGGCCATGAGCTCGGCCGTGAATGAGGTCGTCGGCGTGACGTGGGACGGCCCGGTCGCCGTCGTCACCCTCAACCGGCCGGAGGCGTTGAATGCCGCCAGCGCCGATCTGCATCATGCGATCACCCATGTCTGGGCGGGCCTCGCCGCCGACAGCCGATTGCGCAGTGCTGTGCTGACCGGCGCCGGCAAGGCCTTCTCGGCCGGCGGTGATCTCGACCTGCTGCAGGACATGGCCGATGATCGGAAGCTGCGTGCCGACGTTCTCGCCGAAGCCGGCGAACTGGTGCAGGCGGTCGCGTCGTTCCCGGTCCCGATCGTGGCCGCCGTGAACGGTCCGGCGGTCGGCCTCGGGTGCAGCCTGGCTTCGCTCTGCGACCTGGTGGTGATGGAGGAGCAGGCTTTCTTCGCCGATCCCCATGTGTCCCTGGGCCTGGCCGCTGCGGACGGCGCCGTCTTCACCTGGCCCGCCCAGATGCCGCTGCCGAAGGTGAAGGAATTCGTCTACCTCGGCCGCCGCATCACGTCCGCCGAGGCGTTGGCGCTCGGCCTCGTCAACGAGGTGGTCGCCACCGGCCAGTCGGTGGAGAAGGCTCTCGTGCTCGCCCACAAGCTGGCGAAGCTGCCGCCGCAGGCGCTGCGTGAGACGAAGGCGATTCTCAATGCCCCGCTGCGTGACCGGCTGCGTGCCGAGGCCGGTGAGGCGTTCATCAGCGAGGCGGAATCCTTTGACGCGCCGGAGTTTCAGGCCAACCTTGCCGCCATGCGCGCCAAGTAGCCGCCGGCGATGACGAGCGACCGCGAGCAGATCGACGACCTCCTGACGGATTACGCGATCGCGCTGGATCTCGATGACATCGAGGCCGCCGTCCAGTTGTTCACCCCTGACGGCGGGTTCGAGGTCTATGGACGTCGCTTCGCCGGCTGGGACGACCTTCGCGCGATGATGACCGCAGCGCCGCGCGGCATGCATCTGGCCGGGCGCGCGCAGATCACGGTGGACGGCGACCGCGCGACGGTACGCAGCCAGCTCGTGTTCATCGAGGCGGCGATGACCGAGACCCGGATGGCCATCTACGACGATGTGGTCGTCAAGGCCGACGGGTGCTGGCGTTTCCAGACCCGCAGGTGCCGATTCCTCACCCCTGATGGGCTTTCTGATCGCCCCGCTAAGCTCAACCGGTGAATGAGACGGAGCCAACGGCCGCGTGGCAGGTCACGCTCGATGACCTCGGCCAGCGCCGGGCTGCCAGCTACGCCATGGGCGGCACCGATCGCTTGGAGCGGCACCGGGCTGCAGGCAAGCTCGACGCGCGCGCCCGCGTCGAGATGCTGCTCGACCCCGGCAGCTTCAGCGAGATCGGCACTCTCGCCGGAGGGCAGGTGCCGGCGGACGGCATCGTGACCGGTTCGGGACTGATCGACGGGCGTCCCGTGATGGTGGGCGCCGAGGACTTCACCACGATCGCCGGAACCATCGGACCGATCAGCAATTCCAAGCGTTATCGCATCGCCGAGCAGGCGCTGAAGCAGAAGATCCCGCTCATCATGCTGCTCGAGGGCGCCGGCTTTCGTCCCGGCGACCACGGCCGCGGCAAAGCGCCGGTGGATCTCATCATGCAGTCCAAGTGCTCCAGCTACGTCCCGGTCGTGACGGGGGTGATGGGCGCCTCTGCGGGTCACGGCGCGCTGATTGCTCCCATGTCGGACTTCTGCCTGATGACACAACGCGGTTCGGTGTTCACTGCCGGCCCGCCGGTCGTGCGTGAGTCGACCGGTGAAGACGTGTCCAAGGAGGAGTTGGGTGGTCCGGGGGTCGCGGTCGCCAGCGGGCTCGTGCACAACGTCGGGGTCGACGATGCCGACGTGATCGCGCAGATTCGCCGCTACCTTTCCTACTTCCCGTCGAGTGCCTGGTCGTATCCGGCGCGCGGCGCGCATTCAGGCGATGTCGGGCCACGCGAGACGGGCGAACTCCTCGACGTCGTGCCACGCGACGGTCGCAAGGTCTACGACATGCGCCGGGTCATCGACGTGGTGGTCGACCGCGGCGAGTGGTTCGAGGTGCAGCCCGGCTTCGGCCGCGGGGTCATCTGCGCGCTGGCCCATCTCGGCGGCGATCCAGTGGCGATCGTGGCAAATCAGCCGAAGGTCATGGCGGGCGCGATCGACGCCAATGCCGCCGACAAGGCAGCACATTTCATCTCCGTCGCCGATGCCTTCCACCTGCCGCTGCTGTTTCTGGCCGACAACCCCGGGATGCTGCCCGGCACCCGCTCGGAGAAGTCCGGCGTGCTGCGAAGCGGTGCGCGCATGTTCGCGGCCCAATCGGTCGCGTCGACCCTCAAGGTGCATCTCACGCTTCGCAAGGCCTACGGCTTCGGCTCGATGGTGATGGCGATGGCGGGTTTCGACGGGCAGGTCGCGTCATTCGGCTATCCCGGCGCGACCCTAGGGGCGATGGGCGCGGCGGCGCAGAGTTCTGCGATGGGCGCGAGCGTCGATCAGGCGGCCGCCCTGCGTGACTCAGAGCTGGCAGCGTCGTACCGGTCGGCCGAAAACCTCGGTTTCGATGAGCTTCTCGATCCACGCGAGACGCGTAACGCCTTGCTGAAGGCGGTGCAGCGCGGGCTGTACGCGCGGCAGTCGGTCGCCGAGCCGGCGCTGCGCGGCGCGATCTTCCCTTAGCCGGACCGCTAGGATCCCGCCATGGAGCCGCGCTCGGCCAAGGGTCGCCGTACCCGGGCACGGCTGGTGGAAGGTGGCAAGGTCGTCTTCGCCAGGGACGGCTTCCTTTCCGCGCGGATCACTGACATCGCAACGGAAGCTGGCGTGTCGTACGGCGCCTTCTATCACTACTTCGATTCCAAGGACGAGCTGTTCCGCGAGATCGCGGAGCAGACCGAAGTGCGGCTGCTGGCCATGGACGATCTGCCCCGTGACAATGCGCACGAGCACGACCCGTACGAGCGCATCCGCGCAGCGAACCGCTCGTATCTGGCGGCCTATCGCAAGGAGGCCAAGCTGATGTCGGTCATCATCGAAGTCAGCCGCTATGACGAGCAGGTGCGCGCAGTGCGTGACCGGCGCCAGGAGGAGTTCGGCGACCGGCTGGCAGCATCGGTGGCGCGGCTGCAGCAGAAGGGCCTGGCGGACCAGGACGTCGACGGCCGCTACGCCGGTCTCGCGCTCGGCGGCATGGTGGCGACGTTTGCCGACGCACTCTTCACCGGCCGCTGGAAGTCCGACTTCGAGACGGCGGTCGAGCAGCTGACCATTTTGTGGGCCAATGCGCTCGGGATTCCCCGGCCGCCAAAGTCCTATGGCAGCAAGGGATCCAGCGCTTCGCGGTCCTCGGCCGAAAGGGTGCGCAAGCCGGCGCCCTTGGCCGGCCGCCAGTAGACCGGCCCAGCCTGCCATGCCTCATCGCGTAGCCGCCGCTTGTCGACCTTCATGCTCGCCAGCTTCGGCAGCTCACCGGTGACGCGGACGAAGGCAGGCACCCACTTGGTCCCGAGATCGCCCTGGGCGTTGAGGAAATCATCGAAGGCCACCGGATCGAACGCCGCGGCGTCGGTGAGTTCGAGCGCGACCATGACGCGATCGCCCACCGGGTCATCCGGCACCGCGTAGGCAGCGACGGAGCGCACCCCCGGGAATCGGGAGACGATCGCTTCGACCGGAGCGGCCGCGAAGTTCTCCCCGTCGACCCGCATCCATTCGTTCGAGCGGCCGGCGAAGTACAGCCAGCCGCCGGAGTCGCGGTAGGCGAGATCGCCCGACCAGTAGGCACCGTCGCGGAAGCGGGCCTGCGTCGCATTCTCGTTCTTGTAGTAACCCTCGAACCCGTTCGTCGGTGCGGTCTCGACGATTTCCCCGATGGCCTCATCCAGGTTGACCGGCCTGCCGGAGGCGCCGAAAACCACCGGCGGGCATTCGTGCGCCGTCTCCGGATCGAGCACCTTCACCGACGCATCCGCCGTGCCCAGCGCACCGTCGGGCATATCCGGATCGCGGCGGATGATGATGATTCCCTCGGTCGAGCCGTAGCTGTCGCGCACGCCGCACTGGTATCTCCTGGCGAATTCGCGGATGTCGCGCGTCGAGGCCTCGTTGCCGATCGCGTGGCGCAGCGGGTTGTCGCCGTCGTCAAGCTGCTCTGGGGTCGCCAGGATGTAGTTCAGCACCTTGCCCGTGTAGGTCAGCAGGGTCGCGCCAAAGCGCCGGATGTCGGGCAGCGTCGCCGAGGCCGAGAACCGGGCTCGCGTGGAAATCGGGATGCCCGCATTGAAGGCCGAAGACCATCCGGTGAACAGCGAACTCGAGTGGAAGAAGGGCAGGGGCGCGTAGACCGCGTCACCGGTGCAGAGATCGGAGATATTGGCGACATGGGCGCCGGTGCGAGCCAGTCGGCCCTGGGTGCACCGCACCGCCTTCGGAAGTCCGGTGGAGCCCGAGGTGAAGATGAGCAGCAGCAGGTCTTCTGCGCTGACCGGGACGTCGGGCACACTCGCCGGCTGCGCGGCGATTTCCGCGGCGTAGTCGGGGGAATCGACCATCAGCACCTGGTCGGGAACGACGCCTGTCGGTACGCCCGCGAGCAGCGGCGCGTGGGCGTCCGCCGTCACCAGCAATTGGCAGTCTGTATGGCGGATGAGCTGGCCGAGCTGATCGCCGCGATACGTCGAATTGATACCGACGATGACGGTTCCCGAAAGCGCCGCCGCCGTCAGCCAGAACAGGTAGTCGGGCACATTGTCGAGCAGCACACCCACGTGCGGCGGACGGTCGGGATCAAGCCGCGCGTGCATCAGGGCGCTGCGCCGGCCGGCTTCAGCGATGAGCTCGCGGTAGGTCCAGCTCTGGTCGCCGAAACGCAGCGCGTCGGCGTCGCTGTCCTGGCGCTGCCGGAAGACGTCGGCGGCCGTCGTCACGCGCGCGCCCGCACTTCCTGGACGCGCTCGGGCCGCGGCGCGACGGGACCGGCCTCGAACTCTTCAGTGATGGCGAGCGACGCCAAGCCGAGCTGCGTCAGCCACTGCACTCCCATGGCCATGTGGGCGTAACGAATGTCATCGCTGTGGCCACGGTCGAAGAGCATCGCGCCCACCAGTTGGATGACCGACATCTTGAACGCCTGCAAAGCCGCGTACCACTGCCGGTCGTGGATCTCGAATCCGGTCAGCTCGGCGTAGCGCGCGAGCTGCTCGTCGAAGTGACCGGGCGGCAGCGCGGCGAATGCCGGTGTGATCCGCCACGTCATCTCCGCCCAACCGATGTCGGCCATCGGATCGCCGATCGTGGCGAGCTCCCAATCGAAGACCGCGGTGACCTCGTCATCGACGAACGCGAAGTTGCCCGGCTTCGGATCCCCGTGCACAAGGGTGACGACGGGGGAGGCGGCGGGCCGGCGTTCCGGGCGACCCGCTCGGGCGCCTCCTTCAGCTCGGGGGGCAGCTCGTGCTCGTACACCTGCCCCTCGGCGCGTTCCATCACGTAAAGCGGGCGCCCCAGTACCTCACCGGATTCTTCGATCCACAGCGCCCGGGGGGCGCGCACCGGCGGCTCCAGCATCTCTGCGGAGTGGCCGAACTCGACCCGGCCGAGACCCTCGATGCGAAGGCCGCTGATGTCGGGACGCTGCTCCGCCAGCCAGGCGGTCAGCCGCGGCCCTGCGCCGTCAGCACTCACGCGGTCGTGAACCGGATGCGGATCTGGTCGTACGCGCGAGCGAAGGTGGCCGGCACAATCTGCGGTTCGGCGGGGTCGACGAGCTCCCAGTCCGGGATGCGGCGCAGCAGTTCCTCGAACATGACACGCAACTCGAGGCGGGCCAGATGGGCGCCGAGGCAGACGTGGGTGCCGAAGCCGAAGGCGACCTGGGCGCTGCCTTCCCGTGTCACGTCCAGGCTTTCCGGCTCCGGGAAAGCGCGCGGGTCGTAGTTGGCGGCGGGATAGAGCAGCAGCAGCTGATCGCCGGCGTGGATCTGCTGGCCGTGCAGCTCATGGTCGACGGTGGCGGTGCGCCTCATGTTCAGGATGGGGGAGACCCAGCGGATGAACTCCTCGACCGCCGTCGACGCCAGCAGCTCGGGACGTTCGATCAGCAGCCGGCGCTGCTCGGGCTGAAGGGCGAGCTCGCGGATCATCGAGCCGATGACCGTGCGGGTGGTTTCCGCGCCGCCGTCGAGCACCAGGATCGTCTCCTCGAGGACGTGCTTGTTGTCCCAGCCTTCGGTGTGGGTCCACACCGAGATCAGGTCGTCTCTGGGCTCGGCCCGCCGCGCCTCGATGATCTCGTTGGTGATCACATGCCATTCGGTCATGACCGTGATGAGCCCCGGGTCGGAGAAGTGCGGCGGCCCGTCGGGTGAGGTCTGGCCGCCCAGCGTCATCGTGCGTTCCGACCAGAGGCGCACCAGCTCCCACATCTCGGGCGGGTAGCCGAGCATCTCGCCGATCACCATGGCGGGCAGTCGCGACGCGATCGCTTCGACCGCCTCACACTCGCCGAGCGGCGCGACCTCGTCGAGGATCTGCGTGACGAGGTCGCGCACCCGCTCCTCATGGCTGCGGATGGCCCGCGGCGTGAAGCGGCGAAAGACGATCCCGCGCTGATCCGAATGCGCCGGGTTGTCCATGTTGATCATCGACTGGTCTTCGGACTGGTCGATGTGCGGCCGCGAACCGTAGAAGGAGGAGTACCGCTCGCCGTCCTTCTCGATGGCCTTCAGATCGTCGTAGCGCGAGATGACCCAGATCTGCTGGACGGGGTCCCAGAACACCGGGGCTTCGTCGCGCAGCCAGCCGTAGGCGTCCCACGGGTCGACGTAGAACTGCGGGTCCAGGACGTTGATCCGGTGCGTCGCAGGACCGCTCACGGCAGCGCTCATGCGCCATACCCTTCCACGCGCGCTGGCGGCGGCGGTCCGGCGGACGTGAAAGTGGTGCCGGCCGGGTCCTGCGCCCAGTCCGGAGCAGCGCCCCACTCGTCCTCGGGCCGAGCGTGATCGTCCCGGCGATGAACACCTCCGGCGGGACCCCCAGCAGCTCGCGTAACTCCGTATCCACCGAGAAGTTGAACCCGCTGAACGCGCCGCCGTAGCCGAGCGCGCGGGCCGCCAGCAGCACGTTCTGGCAGGACGGGTAGATCGACGCGCCCTCACTCGGTGTCGGCTCGCGGTAGCGCACGAGGCAGGGCAGCAGCACAACGGGCACCCGGTCGAAGTTGTCGACGTACTGCTGCATGGTGCGCGCCATGCGCGATTTCGGGGAGTCGGCCGAGACGCCGGAGCCGCGGTCGTAGGAATCGCGGGTGCGCTTCCCTGTCCACATCCGCCGGGCCGCCTCCCCGATCAGGTGCTTGGCTTCCTGTGCCTTGGGTCCGTCGGCGAGCACCAGGAAGCGGAACGGCTGGCGGTTCGAACCGCTCGGCCCGCGGGTGGCGGCGAACAGGATCGCGCGCAGCGCTTCCGGCGGGATGGGCTCGTCGCGATAGCGGCGGATCGCTCTCGTCGTCGCGAGGCCTTCGAGCAGGCCAATGGTGTCAGCGGGCAGATCTGGCGGGAGACTTGACGGGGACATGACCCAATATTGACGTCAACGTCGAAGGATCGGTACCGTTTGCGCATGACGGACGGCAGTCGGATCCCGATCTTTGACGCTGACAACCACATGTACGAGACGCCAGATGCGATGACCAGGCATCTGCCGAGCCGGTACAAGGGGCTGGTCGACTACGTCGAGGTCCACGGCCGTACCAAGATCGCGGTCAAGGGCAGGATCAGCGAGTACATCCCCAACCCGACGTTCGACGTCGTCGCGCGGCCCGGGGCGCAGGAGGACTACTACCGCAAGGGCAATCCGGAGGGTAAGAGCGCGCGCCAGATCTTCGGCGAGCCGATGCGCGCCATCCCGGCGTTCCGCGAGCCGGCGCCGCGGCTGGAATTGCTGGACGAGCAAGGTGTCGACCGCACGCTCATGTTCCCGACGCTGGCGAGCCTGATCGAAGAGCGTCTGCGCGATGACCCGGACGCGATGCATGTCGTCATCCACGCGCTGAATGAGTGGATGTATGAGACGTGGCAGTTCAACTACGACGGCCTCGACCGCATCTTCAGCACCCCCGTCATCACGCTGCCGGTCGTCGACAAGGCGATCGAAGAGCTCGAGTGGGTCGTGGAGCGCGGGGCTCGCGTGGTGCTGATCCGGCCGGCGCCGGTGCCGGGCTATCGCGGGCCGCGCTCGTTCGCGCTGCCTGAGTTCGACCCGTTCTGGAAGAAGGTCGTCGAGCACGACATCCTCGTCGGGTTGCACTCCTCCGACAGCGGTTACGACCGCTACACGAACGAGTGGAACGGCGGCAGCGGCGAGATGCTGCCGTTCCAGACCGCGGCCTTCCGGATGCTGCACTCGTGGCGTCCGGTGGAAGACGCGGTCGCGTCGCTCATCTGCCACGGCGCGCTCTCACGGTTCCCGACCCTGAAGGTCGCTGTCATCGAAAACGGGAGCAGCTGGGTCGAGCCGCTGCTGCGCTCGATGAAGGACCTCTACAAGAAGCGGCCGCAGGACTTCGAGAGCGATCCGGTCCAGCAGCTCAAGGAGCGCATCCACATCAGCCCGTTCTGGGAAGAGGACCTGAACGAGCTGGCGGATCTGATCGGTGAGGATCGCGTGCTCTTCGGCTCGGACTACCCGCACCCCGAGGGGCTCGCCGAGCCGCGCAGCTACGTCGCGGCGCTCGACGGCGCGCCCGAGGAACGCATCGGCAAGATCATGGGCGGCAACCTCGCCCGCCTGATGAACGTCGATGCGACCGTCCCGGCTTGACCTCTAGCCCGCGGCCCTCCGTGCGGCCGCGAGCAACTGCTCGTCGCGGCTCGTGACCGCGCCGGTGAGATCGCCGTGCGTGATGATGTACCGCTCGCCGGCGAGGAGCGCCTCGACGACGTTGGCCGCGGCCTCGTCCGGGTCCACCGGGGCCTGCACCATCTCGGGATTGCTGGCCATCATGACCTCGAAGTCTTCGGGCTCGCCGATCGCGCGGCGCAGGTCCTCGGGCTGCGCGGCGGTGCTGCTCTCCAAGTGGCGTGACACCATTCCGGACGGGAAGACGATCGAGACCGCGATGTCGTCCGCCTTCAACTCGAGGGCAAGAGTTTCGGCCAGTCCCCAGAGGGCGAATTTGCTTGCCTGGTACGCGCCCAGCCGGCTCGCCGGGTCCAGCACGGATGACGATGTGGTGAAGCCCAGCCGGCCACGCGGCGCTTGGCGAAGTAGCGGGATGAAGGCGCGGGCGATGCGCGCTGCGCCGACAACGTTCACGTCGAGCACCCACTGCCACTCGCGGTCGGTCAGCCGCTCGACCGAACCGAAGAGCTGCACGCCGACGTTGGACATCACGAGGTCGGCGCGTCCGAAACGATCGTTCACCGCTTGCGCCGCCGCTTGGACCGACGCGTCATCAGCGACGTTGACCGCCAGGCCGAGGGTCTCTACTCCGTGTGCGGTCGCGATGCCTGCCGCCTCGCCGGCAGCCCGCTCCCCGTCAAGGTCCAAGAGTCCGACCGCCATGCCGTGCTGCGCGAATCGCGTCGCCAATGCCAGGCCGAAGCCTGAAGCACCACCCGTGACGACGGCAACTTCTGGCCGCTCACCGTTGCTCATGGTCGGCAACCGTACCGGGAGTGGGCAGCGGTGAACGACGTTTCGAACGAGTGCTGGATCTTTGATTTCGACAATCACTACTACGAGGCGCCTGACGCCTTCACGCGCTATCAGGATCGCTCGCTGGGTAGCCGCGGGGTGCGGTGGGCCGACATCGATGGGCGGCGCCGCTTGCTGGTCGGCGGGACAGTGAACTCCTACGTCGCCAATCCCACGTTCGACCCGGTGGCCCGGCCGGGCTCGCTCTACGACTGGTATCGCGGCAACCCGAGGCAGCAGCGGATCGTCGAGGCCTTCGGGGAACTCGAGCCCCTGCGTCCGGAGTATCAGGACCGCGTCCAGCGACTGAAGGTGATGCAGGAGCAGGGGCTCGTGGGAGCGCTGCTCTTTCCGACTCTCGGCGTCGGCATGGAAGAGGCGTTGAAGGGCGATTGCGACGCGTGCGCAAGGGTTTTCGAGGGTTTCAACCGGTGGCTCGACGAGGACTGGGGCACGCGTTTCGAGGGACGGCTCTTCGCGGTCCCGTACATCCCGATGCTCGATCCGGCGGCCGCGGAAGCGGAGTTGCGGCGCGCGCTGGAGCGAGGTGCGGTCGCGGTCAACGTCCGTACGGCACCGGTGCCCGTTCCTGGCGGCTACCGCTCGCCGTTCGACGACGCGTACGACCGCTTCTGGGCTCTTGCCGCCGAGTCCGGGATCGTCATCGCGACGCATGCCGGTCTGGATGGCTACGACGCGCTCGTACAGATGTGGGAGCCCAGTGGCGGCCGGCCCGAGAGCTCCCTCTTCCGCTCGCCGCTACGCGGGGTCGTCACGAAGGGCCGGGCCGTCGCCGACTTCTACGCCGCCGCTTTGTGCCAGCTCGTATTCGAGCGCCATCCAGGCCTGCGGCTGGCGAGCGTGGAGAACGGAGCTTCGTGGATACCGGATCTGCTGCACCGGATGGACGACGCCGCCAACCGCAATCCGGGGTCGTTCCGCGAGCATCCGCGCGAGGTCTTCGGTGAGCACGTCTGGGTCACGCCGTTCTGGGAGGACCGCATCGGCGAACTGCTCGCCGACGTCCGCGCCGACCGGCTGCTGCTCGGCTCCGACTGGCCCCATGCGGAAGGCACGCGTCACCCGAAGGACTTCGTCACCGAGTCGCTTGCCGATCTGCCGGCTGATCAGGTGCGGCTCATCGGCCGCGACAATGCGCTTTCGCTGCTGGGGCTGAGCCTGCCCTCAGCCGAGCCGTTTATGCTGGCAAAACCCGATGAGGAGAAGAGAAGCACATGACCGAAGCGTTGATTGTCTCGACCGCACGCACCCCGATCGGCCGCGCTCGCAAGGGCACGCTCGCCAATGTCGACGCGTTCGCGCTCGCCGAGGTGGCCATGCAGGCCGCGTGGGAGCGCTCGGGTATCGAGCTCTCTGACGTCGATGACATCGTGCTCGCCGAGTCGCTGCAGGGCGGCGGCGTCATCGGGCGCAACGTGGCGGTTCGCCTCGGGATGACGAGCGTGCCGGGCATGTCCAACAACCGCCATTGCGCCGCAGGCCTCACCGCCGTCGCGACGGCCGCGGCGAACATCAAGGCCGGCATGGACCGGGTCGTCCTGGCCGGCGGCACAGAGAGCCTCAGCACGTCTCCGGCGAGCCTGAAGCGCAACGCCGAGGGTGAGTTCAAGCCGTGGATGTCGGAGGCCAACCCGGACACGCCGGAGGCGCCCGCGTTCGACATGCCGCTGACCGTCGGGGAGAACACCGCGCGTGAGATGGGCCTGACCCGCCTCGATGTCGATGAGTGGGCGGTCTACACGCAGGGCCGGGCGATCACCTCGATCGACTCTGGTGCGTTCGTCGATGAGATCGTGCCGATGACGGTGACGCGTCCGGACGGGGAGAAGGTCGAGTTCGCGGTCGATGAGTTCCCCCGCCGCGGGGTGACGATCGAGTCGCTCTCGGCGCTGCCGTTCCTGCACCCGGAGCTGCCGAATCCGACTGTCACCGCTGGGAATTCGGCGGGTATCAACGATGCCGCCGCAGCGATGATGGTAACGAGTGATGACTACGTGAAGGCGCACGGGCTCGCGCCGATGGCGCGGATCCGCTCGTGGGCGGCCGTCGGTATCGAGCCACGCCTGACCGGCATGGCGCCGACCCTGGCGATCCCGAAAGCGCTCGAGCGGGCGGGTCTCAGCCTCAGCGACATCGAACTGTTCGAGATCAACGAGGCGTTCTGCTCCGTGCCGGTCGCTGCGGTGCGCAGGCTCGGCATCCCGCAGGAAATCGTGAACGTCAACGGCAGCGGCGCGAGCCTCGGCCACCCGATCGCGGCCACCGGCGCCCGCATGGTCGTCACGATGATCAATGAGTTGCGCCGCCGCGGCGCCACGCTCGGCTGCGTTTCCATGTGCGCCGGCGGCGGCATGGGATCAGCAATGATCCTGGAGATCGTTTCCTAGCCGAGGCTAACGCTCTTCGACGAGCACCATCCAGTTGCCGGAGTTGTCGCGGCAGACGGCCTCGACGCCATACGGACGCGTCGTCGGAGGCTGGACGAATTCCACGCCTTTGGCCGTCAGCTCCTTGTGCGTCTGGTGGCAATCGTCGACCTTGAAGCCAAGCCGCTGAGGCCGACGGAGCTTTGGGCCCGCGTCAGCGCTTCGACGAGTTCGGCAGTCATCGGCGGTCCGGGAACGACGAGGCTGACGAGCACTTCCGGCTGGCGGGGGTGGCTGACCGGTGCACCGGCGGAATCCTTCGCCGAGCGTGACGTCGTCGCGCTCGGTGAAGCCGAGGATCTCGGTGTAGAACTGCTTGGCGGCGTCCTGGTCCAGCACGAAGACGTTGACTATCGAGACGTTGAGGATCACGCCGCTGAGGCTAAGCGTCAGGCGCCGCAGCTGGCTTCTTGTGGATTTGCGCTCGTGGCCGGTGAGCGCTCGGCCAATCCCCACATGAGGTTGGTGTTGCGCAGGAGCTCCTGGCTGCGTTCCAGGCGGCGCTGCGAGAGGTACTGGCCGGGCGTCATGCCGTACGTCGCGCGAAACAGCCGCAAGAAGTGGTATTTCGACATCCCCGCCGTCTCGGCCAGCAGGTCGAGAGCGAGCCCGCGGGCGTAATCGCGGTCGGCCAGATCCCGTGCCCGTCGCAGATGGACGAGCACGTCCGCCTGGGCGCGCCGGGGCTCAGCCGCACATGAATTATGACCGGCGGTGGAAGAGTCGACGATGTGGATGACGAGACTCGCGCGCGACGTGAACGCTGCAGCACCTTCCTGAACGGTGACGGCAACGTGTCTGCGGCGCAGGAGCTGGCCGCAATCGGCGACTCGGTGGTGCGTGATACGTACGGCGACGGTGGGGTGGTTGCCGACCTGGAGACGACGGTCGCCGAACTGCTCGGCTTCCCCTCGGCGGTGTTCCTGCCGAGCGGAACCATGGCGCAGGCCGCGACCTTGCGCGTGCACGCCGACATGCGCGGACGGCGGACCATCGTGTGGCATCCGACGTGCCACCTGGACAACCAGGAGGGTGACGGCTATTCGCGCTTGCACGGGTTGATCGGGCGCAAGGCCGGCGGCCCCAACGCTCCGCTGACGCTTGCCGATCTCGAGGGTGTCGCCGAACCGATCGCCGCGCTTCTGCTGGAGCTGCCGCAGCGTGAACTCGGTGGGCCGCTGCCGGAATGGGAAGAGCTGACGGCACAGGTCGAATGGGCGCGCCGTCGAGGGGCGGCCGTGCATCTCGACGGGGCTCGGCTCTGGGAGGCGAGTGCCGGCTACGGGCGCACTTCCGCTGAGATTGCTGGGCTTTTCGATACCGCCTACGTGTCGTTCTACAAAGGCATCGGCGCGCTTCCCGGGTGCTGCGTCGTCGGTACTCCGGACGTCGTGGCCCAGGTCCGCGAATGGCGGCGCCGGTTGGGCGGCACGCTCTTCGGGCTGTGGCCGTCGGCCGCGTCTGCCCTGCATTTGCTCGAGGAGCGGCTGGCCGAGATGCCCGCCAGGATGGCCCACGCGCTCTCGATTGCTGAAGCGCTGGCGCAGGTTTCGGAGATCCGGGTGCTCCCCGACCCGCCGCAGACGCCGATGATGCACCTGCTGTTCGACGTCACCCGTGAACGGTTCATCGCCAACGCCCGTCGCCTCGCCGACGAGAAAGGCATCTGGGTGTGGCCCAAACCGATGGACACGCCCGATCCGGGCGTCGTGCGCTGCGAGCTGACCGTCGGGCGAGCCACGTGTGACTGGGAGCCGGAAGCGGTCGTTCGTGCGCTGCGGGCGCTCTGTAACTAGAACGGGCAGGGCTCTGGGTCTGCCCGGTGGTCTTGGGGTTCGACGGGGTAGTGGCGGCCGAGTGGGCTGGTCCAGGTCGGCTGGGCGGCCGGGGTTGTTGTGCTGGTGGTTGTTCGCAGGGTCCATCCGCTGTGGTGTTTGACTTTGTGGTGGTTGCCGCATTCGGG
>DATAVO010000073.1:0-13254 GCA_036267695.1 Frankiaceae bacterium | reverse complement strand
GCCCGCTCGAATGCCTCGACCAGATCGAGCAATTGCAGCCGCCAGGCCGCTTTCTCCAGCGCCTCGGTGGCGGCTTTCATCGGCTTGGGCAGGCTCGCCACCATCGCCGTCATGCGCTCCGTGGCCGCCCGGATGTCGTCAGCGTTCGACAGGTGTGAGGCCATCTCATCGGCCAGCTGACGCACCCGCTCGGCGACGCTCGCGGGAGTCAGCTCCAGATCGAGTGGACCCCCCCAGCGGCGGACGACCGAAAGCGCCAGCTGCCATCGCAGGCCCTCGGGCGCAAGGCGGGCAGCGGGCTCGACGCCGATGCGCAGCCCGTAATCAGCGACGAGCCGGGCGCCGTAGCCGTTGTAGGTCAGGATCACCGGCTCGCCGTCCAGGACGCCGCCGGCCGCCGCTCCGGAGGCAGCGCGCAGCCGCTCGAGGCCGCCGCGCACCCGGGCGGCCAACGACGCCGTCGCCTTGGTGGTGAACGTCAGCCCGAGGACCTCGTCAGGACGCGCTTGGCCCGTCGCGACCAGATGGACCACCCGAGCCGCCATCACCTCGGTCTTGCCGGAGCCGGCACCCGCCAGGATCAGCCCGGGCTCCAGCGGCGCCCCGACAGCGTCCTGCTGCTGGCGGGTGAGCTCCCAATCGGTACGGCCTTCCCCCAGCAATTCCAGGGTGTCTTGAAGCGTCCAGGCCATGGGGCTGATAATTCTCGGGTTCGCCTTCAGTGCGGTCACGCGACTTGCGCACCCTCGGGTCGGGCCGGGCAGCAGCGCCTCACCTGACACGTCTCGCACGTGTCATTGCGACGCGCCGGGAACGACTCAGCGGCGATGGCGGAGACGAGCCGCTCCAGCAGATCGTGCACCCAGGTGCGCCCCTCGGCGTCCACCTCGAGCGCCGGCTGCTCGCGCTCCTTGCCGTCGCGCAGCTGAAGAAGGGCCGCCCCCGCCGAACCAGTAAGTGCCACTCGCTCGTCGGCCCCTTCCCCGTTCTCGCCGCTGAGGCCGCTGGCGCCTGCAGAACCCTCGGCCGGCCGAACCGCCCCGAGCAGCACGGCCAGCTGATAGAGCCCGAGCTGCGGGCTCTCCTTGGCAGCGTCGTAGCTCGGGGTGGTGCGCCCGGTCTTGTAGTCGATGACCACCCCGCGGCCCTCTACGTCGCGCTCGAGCCGGTCGATCTGGCCGCGGACGCGTGCCCGTCCGGCGGCCAGCTCGAGATCGAGCTCGAATTCGAGCTCGGCGCCGACAACCGTGTGCGGCCGGCCTTGATGCCACTCCAGCAGTTTCGCGAGCGCCCGACGCGCTGCAAGCCGCTCACGCGCCGCGTACCAGGGCGCCTCCCAGTCGATCTGCGGCCAATGAACGTCGAGCCGCTGCTCCAGCTCCGGGAGATCGGTGATGCCGGAATCGACGATGTGGCGCGCCAGGTCGTGGATCAGCGTGCCAAAGCCTTGCGAGGAGGTGCTGGCGCTTGCCACCCCCGCTCGGCGCACCAGAAACCAGCGCAGCGGGCAGCTCTTGATGGCCTCGACCTGACTCGGCGACAGCGTGACCGCCCCACCTTCAGGAAGCAGCGGCAGCTCACGCTCCGTCCAGGACGCCAGCCCCCACCAGCTCTTCGGATCCGCCGCGGGCACGTCGGGCGCGAGCTCCGCCAGCTCCGCTACGGCGGCCTCCCGCAGGGCGGGCGAGCACTCGGGATCGCTGGCGACGCAGCGCAATTCAGCGACGAGCGCCGGAAGCGAAAGCACGCGCGGCGCGATCTCCGTCTGGGCCGGCATCTCCACACCCAGCTCGCTGAGGAAGCGCGAGGGGCGCAGCTCGGCCTCATCGCCGCCGCTGACCGCCGTCACGAGTAGCCGGCGCCGGGCGCGGGTGATCGCCACATAGAAGAGCCGTCGCTCCTCGACGAGAGCCTCGGCACGCGCCGCTGCCACCGACTCCTCCGCCGCGAACAGGGTCGGCTCCTCCTCGGCTGAGGCGAGCGCGTCGGCCTCCAGCAAGGTGCTGCGGCGCCGCAGATCCGGCCAGCTTCCGTCCTGTACCCCGGCGACGACGACGAGATCCCACTCGAGCCCCTTCGAGCGGTGGGCCGTCAGCAGCCGGACGGCGCCCGCTGGGGCTCCGGATCCCCGCTGGCTCAGGGGATCTGCCGGAATTTCCTGCCGGGACAAGCCGTCGAGGAAGACCTCGAGACCAGCAGCGGGCAGCCGGTCGGTGAAGCGCGCGGCGGCCTCGAACAGTGCGACGACCGCATCGAGCTGACGATCGGCATGGCGTAGCACGGCGGCGCTCGTGCGGCCTGGACGGCGCACGGTGTCGACCAGCCGCTGACGCCAGTGACTGGCGGACCAGACCGACCACAGCACCTGCTCCGGCGTCTGCCCGTCGGCGACACCTCGCCGCACGATCGCCAGCAGCGACGCGATCCGGCGCGGCGCCTCGCCCACGTCTTCGGTCAGCTCCACCGGCCCGTCGAGACTCTCCACGAGCAGCTCGCCCGAGCGGCGACTCCCGCCGGCGCCGCGTTCCTGACGATGCAAGGCCCGCCGCAGCCGCCGCACATCGAGCGCATCAGCACCGCCGAGCGGCGAACTCAGCAGCTGTACGGCGATGTCCTCATCAGGCTTGGTGAGCCCCGCCCCCACGCGCAGCAGGGTCAGCAACGGCTCGAGCACCGGCTCGCGAACCAGCGGCCGCTCATCGGCGGGGGTCTCGACCGGCACGCCGGCATCGGCCAGCGCCCGCTGCAGCGGGCCGGCCAACCGGGTGCTGCGAACCAGGATCGCCATCGACGACCACGCCAGGCCGTCGATCAGATGGGCCCGGCGCAGCACGTCCGCGACCGCGGCGGCTTCCTGCGATGCGGAAGGAAAAAGCCGGACGGAGACGGCAGGCTCGGGCGCGGAAGGGCCCAGCGCGGCCAGCTCGCGGTGCGCCGTGACAGCCTCGACGGGCAATCCGGGCAGGGGCAATCGGCGGGCGACGGAGCGCGAGGCCGCGAGCAGTGCCCCGCCCGACCTGCGGCTGCTGCCCAGGGCCAGCACCCGCGCCGGGCGCCCGCGCTTGCCCCGGAAGCGATCCGGGAAGTTCAGGATGCCGCCGACCTCGGCGCCGCGGAAAGCGTAGATCGACTGATCCGGATCGCCCACGACGACAAGCTGCGGACCTGCCGATGCCAGCGTCTGCAGCACCTGCTCTTGCGCCGGATCGGTGTCCTGATACTCGTCGACCACGATCAGCCGCAGGTCCTTCGCCACCTCGGCGAGCACCTCCGGCGCCGCCAGCAGCCGCGCCGTCCGGCGCACCAGGCCGGAGTAATCCACCGCGCCCTGCCAATCGAGATTGGCGAGGTAATCGGCGTAGAACGGGGCCAGCGATTCCCAGGACCCGCGGCCCGTGATCCTTCCGAGGTGTTCGAGGTCGGACGGCTCGATTCCGCGCTCCTGACAGCGGGCGAGCAAACCGCGCACTTCGTCGGCGAACCCGCGCAGGCCGATGATCGGCTGCCATTCGGCCGGCCACGCGGGGCCGGGACGCGGCTCGACGCCCGGCGGATCGGGCCGGAGCAGATCGCGCACGACCACGTCCTGCTCGGGCCCGGAAAGCAACCGGATCGGGGTACCGGAAAGAGTGGGATCGAAGCTGCGCAGCACTGCGTAACACCAGGCGTGAAAGGTCCACGCGAGCCGGCCGGCGACGGTCATCTTCAGCCGTGACGCGAGCCGCTGGCGCAGCTCGTCAGCCGCCCGCCGGGAGAAGGTGAGCACCAGCACCTGCTCGGGCCGCAGCCCGCCGCGCAGCACCCGATCAGCCACCAACTCCACCACCGTGGCGGTCTTACCCGTACCAGGACCGGCAAGGACGAGCAGCGGGCCGTCACGATGATCGATGACCTGCTGCTGATCCTCATCGGGGGTGATCGGCGGGCGCGCCGGACCGGACGGACGCACCAGCAGGGGCGTCAGGTCAGCGGGTGTAGCGGTGAAAGGCACGCCAAGAGTCGACCACGGACCTACGACAAACGAGCCATTTTCCGGCTCCGAATCACCCTTGATCCGGGCCGCGCCAGCGCGCCGCCTTGAGATCGACTCGCTCACCGCCGACGGCGATGGGCGTGCCGTCAGCCTTCAGCCGGCGCATCGCTTCGACCGGCCCTGCAGGATTGGGGTGGCCGCTGGAGAGCACGACCCGGTGCCACGCCACTTCGTGGCCGTGGCGGCTCATTGCCGCTCCCACCACACGGCCCGAACCGCTGCCGATCATCTCGGCAATGTCGCCGTAGGTCAGCACCTTGCCGCGCGGGATCTTGTCGACGATGTCGAGCACTTGCGCGGCATAGGCCGACGGCTTGCCTCCGATGACCGGACGCGTGCCGATGCCAGCCGACACCGACCGCGGCGGACCTGTCCGTGCCATGGCTTGGCTGTCGAGCTACGGACCCGTAAACCGGTGTCTGCGCTAGTAGACCGGCAGGCCCTTGTCGACCTGGGTGGCCCACGCGGTGACGCCGCCCTGCACGTGCTTCGCGGTGCTGAAGCCGGCGCCCTTCAAGGTCGCCAGCGCCTCGGCCGAGCGGATCCCGGTCTTGCAGTACAGGACGATCGGCTTGTCCTGCGGCAGCTCCGAGAGCTTCGAGGGCAGATCGCCCTTCGGGATCAGCTCGGCACCCGGGATGCGCACGATCTCCCACTCGGCCGGCTCGCGAACGTCGACCAGCAGGAAGTCCTCGCCGGACTCCTTCATCGCGGCGAGCTCACCGGCGGTGATGGTCGAGCCGGCCGCGGCCTCCTGCGCCTCCTCGGACACGACGCCGCAGAACGCCTCGTAGTCGATGAGCTCCGTAACGGTCGGGTTCTTGCCGCAGATCGCGCACTCGGGGTCCTTGCGCACCTTGATGTCGGTGTAGCTCATCTCGAGCGCGTCGTAGACCATGAGCCGGCCGACGAGCGGATCGCCGATCCCGGTGATCAGCTTGATCGCCTCGTTGACCTGGATCGAGCCGATGGACGCGCAGAGCACGCCCAGCACGCCGCCCTCGGCGCACGAGGGAACCATGCCCGGTGGCGGCGGGTCCGGGTAGAGGCAGCGGTAGCACGGCCCGTACTCGGACCAGAAGACGCTGGCCTGACCGTCGAAGCGGTAGATGGAACCCCAGACGTAAGGCTTGCCGAGCAGCACGCAGGCGTCGTTGACGAGGTAACGGGTCGCGAAGTTGTCGGTGCCGTCGACGATGAGGTCGTACGGCGCGAAGATCTCCATCACGTTGGAGCTGTCGAGCCGCTCCTGGTGCAGGTTCACCGTGACGTACGGGTTGATCTCGGCGACCGAGTTGCGCGCCGACTCCGCCTTGGAACGGTCGATGTCGGAGACGCCGTGGATGATCTGGCGCTGCAGGTTGGACTCGTCCACCACGTCGAAGTCGACGATGCCGAGCGTGCCGACGCCCGCTGCCGCGAGGTACATCAGGGCGGGGCTGCCGAGGCCGCCGGCGCCGACGACCAGCACCTTGGCATTCTTCAGGCGCTTCTGCCCGGCCATGGCGACATCAGGAATGATCAGATGCCGGGAGTAACGCCGGATCTCATCGACGCTCAACTCCGCGGCTGGCTCCACGAGCGGCGGCAGGGTCGAAGACGGCAGTTCGGTGGATGGCACGAGAGCGCGCTCCTCGCGAAGAATCGAATCGGGCGTGACGAGAGCAGGTGCAAGTCCTGCACCGTCTGCCCTGTCCATTGTGCCAACCACGGGGGCGGGCCTGCGATTCCACGACGCCAGGGCCCAAGGGGGTGTCGGTTTGCCGGGTCAGGGAAAGGGTCCTCATAGCAGGTACGCCCAACGAAGGAGGCCACAATGGGATTCGCCGACAAGGTCAAGAATTCGCTGCAATCACTTTCCGGCATGGGCAAGCAACGCCTCGGCGGCGCCACCGGCGACCGTGACATGCAGGCTCAGGGCGACGTCGAGCAGGCCAAGGGCGATGTCAAGCAGGCCGGCGAGAAGGTCAAGGACGCCTTCAAGCGCTGAGCTTGCGTCGGCTGGCCCGTTTCACGCTGGCGCCACCACATCAGCGCGCTATAGCCCCCGCTTTCGGTGGCGCCAGCAACTCAGACGGGCAGGTGCGGCTGGACCGCCTCCAGGACCGCCCGCACGATCGCTTGGCGCGGGTCGGACTGCACCGGCGATGACGCCGATGCCTGGATCTCGACCCCGTCGACGTCCAGTACGAGCGACACCTCTGCGGTGGAGTCGCTGATCTCGAGGTGCTCGAGGCGGCCGATCACGGCGTCCTCGGTGAGCTCCTCGATGGCATGCAGGGTCGCTTCGGCGACAGCGTGATTGACGCCGTTGGCCGTGGTGGTCCCCGGGGCCTCGCCGCGACATTCCCGGTCGCCGCGGCGAAGCACGATGCTGACCGTCACCTTGCGGCCGGCGCTCGTCACGTTCATGACGGTGACGCGCACGCCGCCGTGGCCGTCGAACCCGCCGTCGTCACTGCCGGGGGCGAAATCGGCTGCTGCTTCGACCATCTGAACCTGGCCGGCATCGACGCCCAAACCGAAGCGCTCGCGCAAGAGCCGGCCGACGGAGGTGGCGACCTCCACCTCGTCGACATCAGCCGCGAGGTCGAGACGCAAGAGGCCGGCACCGCCGGAGTCGTCGTCGCCAATATCGGCGGAGCGAACACCGGGAATGCTGCGCAAAGCCAGGAGGACTTCGTCGATGCTGACGGCAGTACTGGGGGTCACGGTTTCCTTGTCGGCGCGCGCCCCACCCGGTCTTGAGCCGGTTGCCTCAATCAGGCGCTACGCCTCTTGCGAGGCGCGCTCGCCTTCGCCGGGGCGGCCTTCTTGGCGCCGGCCTTCTTGGCCTTCACCGCCTTCGGCGCCGGCGCCAACTTCTCGGACTCGCCGGAATCATCTGCCGCGGGAGTGACCTTCTTCTTGCCCTTGGCCGCATCCACCGAAGCGCGCAGCGCGGCCATCAGGTCGAGCACGGCACCGCCTTCGGTTTCAGGCTCGGAGGGCGCCACCACCTCGCGCCCGGCGACCTTCGCATCGATGACCGCCTGCAACGCCTCGCGATAGCCGTCGGTGTACTGGCTCGGATCGAAGTCTCCAGCGAGCGTCTCGATCAGCGAGCCGGCCATCGCCAGCTCCTGCGGGCGTACTGAAACGTCCTCGTCGAGGAAGCCGAAGTCGGGCTTGCGCACCTCATCGGGCCACAGCATGGTTTCGAGCACGAAGACCCCGTCACGCACCCGCAGGGTCGCGAGCGTCTCGCGCTGGCGCAGCGCCACCTTGACCAGCGCGACGCGTCCGGACTCCTCGAGGGCGTCCCGCAGCAGTGCGTAGGGCTTGGTGCCGGTGCGGTCGGGCTCGAGGTAATACGACTTCGCGAAGTAGATCGGGTCGACCTGCTCGAGCGGGACGAACTGCAGCACATCGATGGTGCGCGAGGTGGTCAGCGGGAGCCCGGCAAGGTCCTCGTCGGTGAGGATCACCATCTCGCCGCCGCCCAGGTCGTATCCCTTGGCGATGTCGCCGTAGCTCACTTCCTCACCATCGACGGTGCAGACGCGCTTGTATTTGATGCGGCCGCCGTCCTCGCGGTGGACCTGGTGAAACGAGACGTCGCGCTCCTCGGTCGCCGAGTAGAGCTTGACCGGGATCGTCACCAGACCGAAGGAGATGGCGCCCTTCCAGATGGATCTCACTCTTGGATCATCTCCTGCGATTCCGACAAACGCCATCGCCCCGCGTCCCATGAGTAGGACGCGGGGGCAGGCGGAAAGTAAGCGGTGCTAGTTCAGCACTTTCCGGCGATGTCGCAGATGAGGCCTGCCACCTTCGGCGCACCCCATCCGGTCGTGTAGTCCCAGCCGGGTCCGGCGGTGTACAGACCGTTGCTCCCCAGCGTGATATCGGTGTAGTCGCGGGCCTCGGTGGTCGCGTTCTTGCCGACCGCGTAAAGCGGGTAGTTCGCGAAGCCGTTGCCCGCGCCTCCCTTGGCCCCCTGCACCCGCGTCCACATGCCCATCCAGAGCGGTGACGAAAGGCTGGTGCCCCCGCCCTCGGTCGCCGCACCGGCGCTGTAGATCTGGTAGCCGTTGGTCAGCACGTCGCCCGATTGCGCGGCGACGTCAGGCACCGCCCGGCACACCGCCCCGGGAGTGGGCTGCAGGCACGGGATGTTGTTGTCGCTGACGCCCTGCTGGTAGTCGGGCAGGCCGATCAGCAGCGACGAGCCGCCCCCGGTGAAGGTCCACGCGTACTCCTGCGAGCGGTTGCCCGCCCCATCGGTGTAGAGCACGGTGCCGCCGACGGCTGTGGCGAACTGCGAGGAGGCCGGGTAGTTGGTGAGCGGCACGACCTGGTTCAGCAGACCGTTGCCGGCACCGATCACCGGAGCGGCGATGACGGGGCACGACGAGCCGGTGTCACCGGTCGAGCTGAAGAGCGTCTTGCCCTCCATCGCGGCCTGCTTCAGCACCCCTTCCGCCTGCGGCTGCAGGTTGTTTCCCAGACCCTCCATGATCGGCAGCGGCAGCGTCGAGAGCGGGCCGCCGGTGACGGGGTTGGTGGGGTTGGTCTCGCACTCGCCGAAGGAGGCGTTCGCCTGCATCGGGCCGCTCGCGTCGTCGGTCCACTGCTGGAACATCTTCAGGACGTCAGCGTCGGACAGCGTGGAGCCGAAGTAGAGCGTCATCCCGTCGGCCTGCGGCGCCATGCCGGAGGACGCCTGGGTGTCGATGTTCCATTCTTCCCGGCCGGTGTCGTCGCTGAAGTCCGTGTCGCCCGCGGGGTGCTTCACGGTGACGGCGATCTGCGGCAGCCCGTTCGCCGTCTCGAACTGGCGCAGGTCGGAGATGACGTCAGCGGTCTGGCCCTCGCCGAACACCGCCAGTTGCTGGCCCTGGCCCTGATACGCGGCCGGCTGGTCGTAGACCGACCACAGGTCCTTGGGGGTGGTGACGCCGAGGCACGTGCTGGCGAGGCAGGTGTCCTGCGCGGTGGTCGCCTTGGCGGGAGTCGAGAATCCTTGCAGCGTGTTCAGCCCGACGATGGTGTTGACCGGCAGACCGGACGGGACTGCGGGGTAGCTGGTGTTGGCGAGGAAATTCTTCCCGGCAGTGGTGAAGCGCCGGATGCTGGTCTTGAACGTGCTCGACACCTGCGACGCCGTACCCGACACCGCATAGTTGTCGCCCGCCGCGGAGACGCTGTCGACGTGCAGGCCACTCGAGGTGAGCCAGGAGACCACCGCGCTGCGGGTGGCGGCCGGCACCCCGAACTTGGCCGCGAACGCGCTCGGCGTCAGGAACTGGTGGTACTGCGGGCTCTGCGGGTCCTCCTCGGCGGCGAGGTACTGGCTCTCACCTGCCGGGTCGGGGCGGGAAAGCCCGACCACGAGCGACATCGGGGTCGACGTCGGAGCGGCCCCCAGATTCGTGGCGTTCGTCAGGCCCGGCAGCAGGTTGTTCGTGAACAGCTGCGAGACCAGCCCTCCCAGCAGCGGGGATGCCGACGCCGAGGACTGCGCCCCGAACGCCAGGGCGGGCACCGCCAGCACGGCCGCGGCGGCAACTACACGGGTGCGACGCATACGCGACCCTCTTGGCCCGATCTGCGCCGACCCAGTCATCTGCGACCCAGTCATTTGTCTCCCAGGCTTGAATCGTCCCGACAGCCGAGACCGCTCTGGGTCCTGCAACGACCTGCACATCGGAAGGAAACGGGTACAACCTCAAGATGCCCCGGCCTACCCGCAGCACCGTCTGGGAGGCCAGGCCGATGCTGGCCACTCCTGGACCGCTGCCCACAGGCGCCCAGTGGTGCTACGAGTTCAAGTGGGACGGCGTCCGCGCCCTGGTCAGCATCCGGGCTGCTGAGGACGGCGGCATCCGGGTCCACGCGCGCTCAGGCACCGACATCACCCACACCTATCCCGAGGTCGTCGCCGTGGCCCGGCGGCTGCTCGAAGCCACCGGCACAAGCGGGCTGCGCCTGGACGGTGAGATCGTCGCGTTCGGGCCGGACGGGAGGCCGTCGTTCGGCGCGCTGCAAGCCCGGATGGCGGTGAACGACGTGGGCAGGGCCCGGCGCCTCATGGCCTCGACACCCGCGTCGTTCCTGGCATTCGACGTCCTCGCGCACGACGGGCAGGACATGATGGATCTGCCGTACGAGAAGCGCCGGGCCTTGCTCGAGGCACTCCCCATCGACGCACCGCCCTCGCTCTGCGGGCCCGATGTCACCGCAACCGATGTCGAGGCGATCGCCCGGGAGCAGCGATTGGAGGGTGTGGTCGCCAAGCTCAAAGGACGGCCGTATGAGCCCGGGCGGCGCGCGTCGAGCTGGGTCAAGATGGCGTTCCGGCGGCGGCAGGACGTCGTCATCGGCGGCTGGGAGCCCGGCCAGCACGGTCGCACAGGTCAGCTGGGAGCCCTGCTCGTCGGGGTGTACGAGGATGGCGAACTGACCTACGCCGGTCAGGTCGGCAGTGGGTTCTCCGGGCGGACGCTCACCGATCTGCAGAAGCGCCTGGCCGCGTTGCAGATCGATGAGCCGGCCTTCACCAACCTGACAGCGATGCCGGCCCGTGACTACAAACAGGCGCGATGGGTGCGGCCGGAGCTGGTGGCTGTGGTGGAGTTCCGGGAATGGACCACGGAAGGCAGGCTGCGCGCTCCGTCGTTCAAGGGGCTGCGGGCCGACATCGCACCGGAGGCAGTCGTTCGTGACACCTGATTCCCACCAGCCGTCGAAGGTGCCCGTAGAGGTCGAGGGCCATCGCTTGGTGCTGTCCAACCTCGACAAGGTGCTCTATCCCGACGCCGGCTTCACCAAAGGCCAGATCCTCGACTACTACACCCGGATCGCCCCGCTGCTGCTTCCGCACCTCGCCGGCCGGCCGCTCACCCGCAAGCGCTATCCCAACGGCGTCGACGGGGCGTTCTTCTTCGAAAAGAACGTTCCGCGCGGGCTCCCCGAGTGGATACGCACGGCTCGTCTCCCGAGCCCCGGCTCGACCAAGGACCGCGACGAGATCGACTTCGTGGTCGTCGACGAGCTCGCCACTCTGGTCTACGTCGCCAACCTGGCGTCGCTCGAGTTGCACACCCCGATGTGGAAGGTCGGTCCGAAGGGGGCCGCGAAGCCGCCGGACATGCTCGTCATCGACCTGGACCCGGGGCCGCCGGCGACCATCGTCGAATGCTGCCGGGTTGCCGAACTCGTCCGGGAAGAGAGCGATCGCGAGTGGTATCCGAAGACGAGCGGTTCCAAAGGGATGCAGCTCTACGCGCGCATGACGGGCCGACGCTCGACTGGAAGTTCTGAATCCACGTCGGACGAGATCCGCAAGCTCGCCGAGCAACTCGAACGCAAGCACCCCGACCTCGTCGTCAGCCGCATGACCAAGACGCTGCGCCCGGGAAAGGTCTTCATCGACTGGTCGCAGAACAACCCGGCGAAGACCACGATCAGCGTCTATTCGTTACGCGCCCGGCCGCATCCGACGGTGAGCACGCCGATCAGCTGGGACGAGGTCGCCGCCTGCACGAAAGCCGAGCAGCTCGTCTTCGAGGCGCCGGATGTCCTGGAGCGCACCTCGTCCAAGGGCGACCTGTTCGCGCCAGTTCTGGGGTGAGGTGGATGTTGGTCGGCCCGGCAGGGTATTGAGTACTGCATGGCTCACCACCCAGAAGGCATCGAAGCGACCGACCTGAGCGACACGATTCTCGCCCGCGAGCTCGCCACCCTGCACGCGACGCGCCACGAGACGTTCCTCGAAGCCACGGACGATGCGCTTGCCGCTCACACCAAGCGGATGCTGCTGCTGGAAGGTGAATACCTGCGGCGTTTCCCGGACCGGGATGCACCTCACCCGCTGCGCACGCGCTCGGGCAGCAGGGCCGCCGCCGGGCAGGACTGAGGGCGCCGTCCCGCTCGTCAGTTTCCTGAACGCGGGCCAAATTGTGATTGTCTGGCGGCGGTGCAGGCGTGAATCACGCCCTACGGCGGGCGCGGAGGGGGCAAAGCGTTGAGTGCCGATCAGGCATCTGCGAAGCCGGACGGCACCGGCGATGATGCCGCGGCCGGCGCCGGTCGCCAGCCCGCCCGCCGGGGACGGCTCCCCCGCCAGGCACGCCGCCGCCAGCTGCTCGGCGCGGCTCGCGAGGTCTTCGTCGCGCAGGGCTACCACTCAGCGGCGATGGACGAGATCGCCGAGCGGGCCGGCGTCAGCAAACCGGTGCTTTATCAGCACTTCCCCGGCAAGCTCGATCTCTACCTCGCCCTGCTCGATGAGCACACCCGCGAGCTGGGCGATCGGGTACGCGAGGCGCTCGAGTCGACCGACGACAACCACGTACGGGTCAGCCGGTCGGTGCAGGCCTACTTCGACTTCGTCGACGATCCGAGCGGTGCGTATCAACTCGTCTTCGAATCCGATCTGCGTAACGAGCCCGCCGTCCGGGCTCGCGTCGAGGGCAGCCTCACCGATTGCGTGAACGCCATCGCCGCCACCATCGCCCGCGACACTGGTTACCGCCCGGAGGACGCTGAATTGCTCTCCGTCGGCGTGGCCGGCATCGCGGAGGTGGGCGCCCGCTGGTGGCTCACTTCCGGCGGCGCCGTGACCAAGGAGCACGCGGTCGACCTGCTGGTGCAGCTGGCCTGGCGCGGTCTGTCAGGCGCACCCAAGGTCTGAGCCGACCGGCGATCTGATCGGCTCAGAGCGAAAGAGCGGCGACACGCGGGTGCGCGGTGCGCGCTCGCCCGTACTGTGAAAATCCCTACGACGCGGAGGTTCCTCGGTGGAGGTCAAGATCGGGGTCCAGTACGCGGCCCGCGAGCTGGTTCTGGAAAGCATCCTCACTCCTGAAGAGGTCGAGCAGGCGGTCACCGATGCCATCCGCTCCGAGCTGGGTGTGTTGTCGCTGCAGGACGAGAAGGGCCGCCGGGTCGTCGTCCCCGTCAACAAGCTGGCTTACGTCGAGATCGCGGAAGCGGAGGGGCGGCGCGTCGGCTTCGGCGCCGCCATGTAGCCAGCCCTAGCCAGCGGTAGCCGGGGTAGCTACTCCGACAGGCCGAGCGAGCGCATGCGCTCGGAATGGCCGTCGATGACGCGCTGGAAAAGGCGTCCGAGCTCGGCCAGGTCTGACGCGCCCGACGCGAGCAGCGCCACGAGCCCCTCGCGTTCGACTGCGACCCGCTGCGCCTGGGTCAGTGCCTCCCCGACGAGGCGGCGGGCC
>DATAVO010000072.1:0-30192 GCA_036267695.1 Frankiaceae bacterium | reverse complement strand
GTCAACGCGAGCCCGGCGGAAGCGAGGATCCGGGCAGAGAAGTCCCTCGCGAGCCGAGCAGCAATGGGCGCGGCCACCATCATGCCGATCGCCGTCGGCATGATGACCAGACCGGTGCGCACTGCTGACCATCCGTGCGCGGCCTGCAGGTAGAGCGACAAGATGAGCACGATCCCGAAGCGGGCGAAGGCGAGCACGAACGTCACCGAAAACGCAATGGCTCGGGCCCGATCGGCGAAGAGCTGGAGGTCCAGCAACGGGAAGGAGATCCGGCGCTGGGTCCAGATGAGCACCGGAAAGCCGACGAGGAAAACGACGGCTCCGGTCACGACCGGCCAGGCGGTCCAGCCATGGGTGCCGCCGAGCGCTATCGCCATCACAAAGGCGCCGACCACGATGGCAGAAAGCACCGCGCCGACGTAGTCGAACGGCTCGCGGGCGCCTTGGCGCGGAAGCTCGCGCAGCGTCGGCACCGCCCACAGCATGCCGATGACGCCGAGGGGCACGTTGAACCAGAACACCCAGCGCCAGTCGAGTCCATCGGCGATCACACCACCGACAGCGGGGCCGGCAACGAGCCCGACGGCGGCGACGGTCACGTTTGCGCCGAGGCCGATGCTGAGCTTCGAGGGCCGGAAGGCGTCGGTGAGGATTGCCGTGACGTTCGCCATGATCGCGGCTGCCCCGACGGCCTGCACGATCCGCGCCGCAATGAGGACACCGACATCCGGCGCCGCGCCCGCGGCCAGGCTGGCCGCCGTCAGCGAACCCAGCCCGACCAGATAGAGCCGCCGCCGGCCGATGATGTCGGCCAGCCGTCCGAAGGGCACCACGAGCACGGTCGTCACGAGCAGGAACGACAGCAGGATCCAGGTCGCGGCGGTCGCGCTCGCGTTGAAGTGGCGAACGACCGAGGGAAGCGCGACATCGAGCGTGCTCGCGTTCAGTCCCGTCAGTGACACCCCGAGGCTGGTGACGGAAAAGACCACCCAGGCGTGACGGTCCTGTTCCGCGATCGACGGCGGGACCTGCGGGGCGCCGGTCAGCTCAGCGGTCGCCGGGCTGGACGGCGTGGCGCGGGCACTCGTCACGCCAGATCGATCCAGGCGGTCTTGATCCGGGTGTTCTCCAGCACGCTCTCCCAGCCGGAGTCCTTGCCGAACCCGCTGTCCTTCATACCTCCGAACGGTAGCGCCCAGTGGATACGCGGGTAGGCGTTGACCCAGACGTTGCCGGCATCGAGGTCGCGCACCATGCGGTGGGCGCGCTTGAGATCCGATGTCCAGACACCGGCCGCGAGGCCGTAGTCGGTGCCGTTCGCAATGGCGAGCGCGCCGGCTTCGTCGTCGAACGGGACGATGACCGCGACCGGGCCGAAGATCTCCTCACTGGCCAGCCGGGAGTCGTTGCCGGCGGCGCGAAAGAGCGTCGGTTCCACGAACCAGCCGCCGCCGAACGGTGAGTCGGGCGCAAAGAGCTCCGGCGTCGTACGGCCGCCGAAAAGCAGTTCGAGGCGCGCGTCGTCGCGCCCGAGCTTGAGGTAGGAGGAGACCCGCGCCAGCTGCTCCGGCGAGACGATCGCTCCGATGTCACTGCCTTCGTCGAAGGGATCGCCGACGACGAGGTCGGCGGCGACGGCACTGATCCGCTCGACCATCTCCTCGAAGACCGTTCGCTGCACGAGAATGCGGGAGCCGGCGATGCAGGACTGGCCGGCATTGGCCGTGAAAACTCCCGTACGCGTGACGCCGAGGGTCGCCGCGTCGAGATCGGCGTCGGCGAAGACGATGTTCGGAGACTTGCCGCCGAGCTCGAAGTGCAGCTGCTTCAGCGTTCCCGCAGCCTCGGCCATGATGAGCCGGGCCGTCTCGGTCGAGCCGGTGAAGCTGATGCGCGCCACCCCGGGATGGCGGACGAGCGCGGTGCCCGCCTCCTCCCCGAGCCCGGTGACGACGTTGATGACTCCCGGTGGGAAGCCGGCTTCCTCAAAGAGCTGCGTCCACCGCAGGATCGAGCAGCACGCCTGTTCAGCCGGCTTGACCACGATCGTATTGCCCGCCGCCAGAGCAGCTCCAGCCTTGGTGGTGATGAGCGACATCGGCGAGTTCCAGGGCAATACCAGCCCGACGACCCCGAGCGGCTCGCGCCGGGTGAAGTTGAAGCTGGCATGCCCGACGTTGACCGTCTCGCCGTGCAGCTTGTCAGCGGCACCGGCGAAGAAATGCAGGATCTCCACGCAGGTCGGCAGATGCCCGTAGAGCGTCTCCTTGATGACGCGTCCGGTGTCGAGCGTCTCGAGATCGGCAAGCTCGCGGACGTGCGCGCGAGTCACTTCGGCGAGCGCGCGGATGTGGCCGGCGCGGACCTTGGCGTCGAGGCGCGACCATTCCACAGCCGCTTGCGTCGCAGCGGCCACCGCGGCGTCCACGTCGGCCGCGTCGCTGCGCGGGATGCGTGCCCAGACCTGACCGGTGGCCGGGTTCGTCATGTCGAGCCTGCGCCCGGATCGGGCCGGCGCGGGCTCGCCGGCGATGTGGTTGCGGTAGTCGATGATCTCGGGCACGGCAGATCTCCCTCTAGTCCATGACGACGACAGCGCGGGCGACCTGCCCGGCCTGGGCGGCGGCGAAGGCGTCACGCGCGTCGGCGAACGAAAAGCGCTGTGATACCAGGGCGTCCAGTTCGAGAGCGCCGCTGCGGTAGAGCCGCTCGATACGCGGGATGTCGCGGGCCGGGATATTGCTGCCGCCGGTACAGCCGAGCAGGCGACGTTCGGAGAACAGCACGCGGCCGTCCACCGGAATCGTGGTGCCGGCCGGTGGCGAGCCGACCATCACGCAGCGCCCGCCAGGACGGGTCGACGCCAGCGCAGCCGCCACCAGATCACCATTGCCCACGACCTCGAAGGCGGCATCCACCCCACCGGGGCAGCACGCGCTGATGGCCTCGCTGAGCCCGCCTTCCTCGAGCAGCACCTCGTCGGTAGCTCCCATGCCGCGGGCCAGTTCGAGCTTGTAGGGGTTGGTGTCGACGGCGATGATCTGGCCCGCGCCGGCGATGCGGGCCCCCTGGATCACGCTCAGCCCGACCCCGCCGCAGCCGACCACCGCGACGCTCTCGCCCGGTCTCACCTCAGCGATGTTGAAGACGGCACCGAGGCCGGTCGTCACCCCGCAGCCGGCCAGGCAGATCACGTCGAGCGGGATGTCCTTGGCGATCGCCACGACCTGACTCGCCCGCAGCACCGCCTCCTCAGCGAGCGTTCCGCTACCCACGAACGGAAAGACCCGCTCGCCATTGGAAGACAGCCGCGTGGAACCGTCCGCCATCGCGCCCGTGATCGCTTTGATCCGAGCCGGTCCGTTGCAATGCACCGGGTTGCCGGACAGGCAGTTGCGGCAGGCCAGGCACGGCCCGTAGAGCGCGATGACGACATGGTCGCCGGGCGCGACGGAGGTGACCCCGGCGCCGACTTCCTCGATCACCCCAGCCCCTTCGTGTCCCAGGACCAGGGGGAACTGCGCGACCGGGCTCTTGCCGGCGAGCACACTCAGGTCCGATCCGCAGACCCCGGTGGCGGCCAGCCGCACGCGTACCTCACCCGCCAAAGGTGCTGCCACATCGACACTTTCCAGCTCCGGCGGCTGCCCGCCGGCTCGTGCTACCCAGGCCTTCATGGCGTTCCTTCCAGCGTCCAGCACAGCAGTGCACGGGTGGGCTCAGCGTCCAGCAGGTCGTCGAACCCGACCCGCACGCGGGCGCCGACGCCGAGTCCCGGGTCGTCCGGCGCACCGGCGAACGAGCCCGGCAGGAGCAGGTCGTCCTGCTCGGCCAGGCGAACGGTCAGCACCGCGTACGGCGCAGCGAAGCCCGGCAGGAACGCGTGATGTGTGACGACCCAGCTGGCGATCTCGCCCTCACCTGAGGCGGCTTCCCAAGTCCACTCGAAGGAATGGCAGCGGTTGCACAGCGCCCGCGCGGGCCATCGCCAGGTGCGGCAGGACGTGCAGCGCTGCAAGGTGAACTCGTGGCGGGCGAGCGCGTCCCACCAGTCGACGGAGTCGAGATCGGCCTGTGGCAGCGGTCGTTCAGTCATCTGTCTCGCCTCAGCAGCAGCGCCGAGGTGGTCCCGGCGACGTAGCCCGGCTGAGCGGTCGAGAGGGCCACTTCAGCACCGTCGACCTGACGGCTGCCCGCATCACCGCGAAGCTGCGAGACCGCCTCGGCGACGTGGTTCAGCCCGTGCACGTAACCCTCCGAGAGGTGACCGCCATGCGTATTCACCGGAAGCGACCCGCCCGCGACGGTGTGCCCGTCCGCGACGAATCCCGCCGCATCGCCCTTGGGGCACAGGCCGTAGTCCTCGAGCTGGATGAGGACCAGCGGGGTGAACGCGTCGTAGAGCTCAGCAACGTCCACCTCCTGCGGCCTCACGCCGGCCATCGCGTACAGCCGCGGCGCGAGGTCGGCGGCTGCGCTGGTCGCGAGATCGCCCCGCCCGTTGGAGAAAAGCGTGTGGCCGCTGCCATAGGCCGCCCCGCAGATCAGCACTGGCGGGCGGGCCAGGGAGCGCGCCCGTTCCGCGCTCGTGACGACGAGAGCGACCGCGGCGTCGGTCTCCAGGCAGCAGTCGAAAAGGCGCAGCGGCTCGACGATCCAGCGCGACGCGAGGTAGTCCTCCATCGTCAGCTCGCTGCGCATCATCGCCCGCGGGCTCTGGCGCGCGTACTCGCGCTGGTTGATGGCGACCCGCCCGAGGTCCTCCGGCTGGATGCCGTACTCGTGCAGATACGCGCGGGCCTGCATCGCGAACTGCTGCGGCGGGGTCGCGTAACCGTAGGGCACCTGGTACTGGAACTCGGTGGTCTCGGGAGCCGCCCGCCCGGTGCCGCCCATCCGGAACTGGCTGCGGGCATTGATGGCCCGCCAGCAGACGACTGTCTCGGCCATCCCCGTCGCGACGGCCATCGCGGCCGACGCGACGACCTGATGGGAGACGCTGCCGCCGCCGAAGAGGTCGAGATGGAAACGCAGATCGGTGATGCCGAGCGACTGGGCGACGAGCACGGTCTGCGCACTGTCGCCGACCCGATGGCACGCCACGCCGTCGACGTCGGCCGCCGAGAGACCGGCATCCTCCAACGCCGCCATCACCGCGCGCAGCGCGAGGGTGAGCGTGCTGACGCCCGAGTTCTTGGAGAATTCGGTATATCCGACACCCGCGATCGCGGTGCGGTCGCGGAGCGGATGGGGCGCAGGCGTACTCACACGCCGTAGACCCGGGAAGCGTTGCCGTGCAGGATCTTTTCGGTTGCCTCGGGCGTCAGTCTTATCGTGAGCTCGGCGACGTGGCGGCGGCTGTCGGGCCACAGGCACACACTGTGCGGATAGTCGGTCGAGAACATCGCCGCATCCGCCATCCACGGATAGTCACCGACGAGCTTGAAGCCCACGTGGTCATCGAGCACCGTGACGAAGATGTTGCGCCCGAGCAATCCGCTCGGCGCCTGCGACGAATTCAACGTCCCCATCGCCTGCTGATTGACGAACTGCTCATCCATGCTCTGCGCCCAGAACGGCAGCCAGCCGAAGTTCACCTCACCCGCCACCAGTTGCAGAGACGGGTGGCGCTCGAAGACACCGCTGAACGCAAGATAGGTCAGCAGCCGGGTCGAGGACAGGAAGCGGTGCACCGTGCCGGCGGCACTGAAGTTGTTCTCGGCGACGTTGTCCCAGTCGGCCTCTTGCGGCTTTCCGCCGAAGGTGCGGTGATAGGTCAGCGGCACCTCACGTTCGGCGACGGCTGCCCAGAACGGCTCGTAGTACGGGTCGTGGTACGGACGCGTGGGGCTGCCGGGGATGAACGCCGCCTTGGCGCCGCGGGCGAGTACCCGGTCGAGTTCGGCGACAGCGACATCGATGCCGTCCTCGACCGGAAGCAGCGGGAGCCCGACGATCCGTTTCGGGTCAGCGCCCTGGAAATCCTCGAGGAGCCAGTCGTTGTAGGACTGCATGCAGGCGATCGCGAGGCCCCGATCCGCCTCGACGTACGTGAAGATCGCCTGCGCCGGATAGACGACGCTCACGTCGATGCCGTCGAGCTCCATGTCGGCCACGTGAGCCGCGCCGTCGTAATTGCCGGGCAGGATCTCCTCGAAGCGCAGCCCCGCCTTCTGGTACTGCGCCTTGGCCCGGCCGGCCATGGCCTCGACCCCGAAGGTGCGCTTGGGCGGCTTGCCGTCGAAGCTCCAGCCATCACCACCGTCGTCACCGCGCAGCATCTTCGGCGCCCGCTCACGGTATTGGGCGGGCACGCGGTCGAAGACCCATGGCGGCTCGTTCACGTGGCAGTCAGCGGAAATCACGCGCGTCATGTTGGTTCCCTTCGGCGAGTTTCGAAGCGTTGAACGGCAGCGATCGCTCGTGCCGCAGCATCGGGGGTGGTGAACGCCGGAAGGCAGGCGTCCCTGCAGGCCTGCGCGACGAGATCGGCATCCGCACCGCGAGCGACGTCGGCGTTGCGTAACACCAGTGCCAGCCGGACGTTCTTGACGTCGATGCGGGCGGTATGGCGGATCAGATCAGCCAGCGATTGCAAGTTCGGTGGCCCGTAGCCGTAGTAGGCGGCGACGTTGATGTGCAGCAGCAGGTCGCTGCATTCCTGGCGCGCCAGCAGAGGATCCAGCACGCGGGCGAAGCCATCGGCCGACGACGCGGGGCCGAGCGGGATCTCCAGGGGGTTCGAAAGGCTGGTGCCCGCGCCGTAACCCAGGGCGCGTAACTCGGCCTGCACGTCGTCGGCGACGTGCCCAAGACGCAACCCCGCCCGATCGCACGCGTCGGTCGTGAGCACGGACGCGCCGCCCCCGGGCCCGATGACGACCACGGTGCGCTCCCGCTCCCCCACCGGTTCATGGGCCCACCGCTGCAGGTGCGCCAGCGAAGCGATGAGGTCCTCCAGCGACGCCACGAGCGTCACCCCGGCCGCCCGCGAAATGGCCTCCCAGACGCCGGCGTCGGTGGTCATCGCGCCGGTGTGCGACGCGACCGCCCTCGCACCCTGAACGCTGGTGCCGCCGACGAGCAGTACGACCGGCTTGCGCCCGTCAGCGCGGCGCAGCGCCCTTATGAGTTGCTCACCGCCGGCGAGCCCTTCGAGGTACAAACCGATGATCTGCGTGGCGTCGTCGTCGAGCAGCCAGTCGAGCAGTTCGGCTGCCGAGACGTCGATGGCATTGCCGATCGACGCCAGCTGCGCAAAACCGAGCCCGGCGCGATGACCGGCCTGCAGGATGTCGCCGGTGAGGCCGCCGCTCTGGGAGAGCACGCTCACCCCGCCCGCCACACCGGGGGCGCCGGCCTGAAAGCTCTGCCGGCCACGGGGGCTGTAGATGCCCATGCAGTTCGGGCCGAGCAACCGCACTGCCGACGCTCGAGCGGCATCGCGTAGGTCCTGCTCCAGCGTCGCCCCGCCCTCGCCGGTCTCGCCGAAACCGCCACTGACGACGTGCACGAAGCGGGCCGAGCCGGCGGCCTCTCGGACAAGCGCGGGACAGGCGGCAGCGGGGATTCCCGCGAGCAAGTAGTCGACCCCGCCGGGGATTTCGGCGACAGTGGCCACCGCCGGCACCCCGTCGATCAGCTCAGCGGACGGATGGATCGCGTACAGACCCTCGGTCCAGCCGGCTGCGCGGTAGGCCGCCAGGAAGCGGTTGCCGAAGGTGACCTTGGTCGCCGACGCACCTGCGACGGCGACCGCCTGTGGGGCGAAGAGCCGGGCAAAATCCGTTGGCGGTGCGGCTGTTTCGGCCTCGATCACCGGCTGCAGGATGAGGCGGGCGTCGAGGGCGGTCACCCCGCCGGGTCCGGCGAGCACCGGGTTGCACTCCAGCTCCGCCAGCTCCGATCCGAGAGTTTCTGCGGCAGCGCCGATCGACAACAGAAGGTCAGCGAGAGCAGCTCGGTCGACCGGCGCCGTCCCCCGCGCGCCATCCAGCAGCTGCGGCGCGGCCAGCTCGCCGACCATCTCCTCGGCGTCGCGAAGCGAGAGCGGGCACGGCCGCAGCACGGGCTTGCCGAGCACTTCGGCGAGGACGCCGCCGTGGCCGAGCAGCACCATGAGCCCGGCGAGCGGATGGCGCGCGACACCGACGATGAACTCGATTCCGCCGCGGTGCTGCTCCTCGATGAGATAGCCGGCGGGCTTCACGTCATGAGCGGCCAGCGTGTCAGCCATGCGCTCGAGAGCAGGGGCGACGCCGCCTGCGGTGAGGCCGAGCGTGACCGCGCCGACGTCGCTCTTGTGGACGAGTCCGGGACCAAACGCCTTGAGCGTCAGCGGTTCTCGCAATTCTGACCACGCCGCCCGGTTCGGAGCGGACGCGCTCACCGTCACACCCGCCGGCACCGCGACGCCGGTGTGCTGCACCAGCCAGCGCTTCACCGTGGGCTCCGGGACCGCGCACCGCCGGATGCCATCCCCGAGGGCGAAGGCCTCGGCGCGCAGGTCCTCCAGGTTCACCGCGCCTCGGCGGGCCGTGTCGCTGCGCTCGCCAGCCGCGCCACCTCGGTCAGCACCGGCACCAGCACCTCGGCATCGACCTGGCCGGCGATCGCGTCTCCCCCGGCCTGCCGCAGCATCTCCGGCAGCCGGGTGCGTAAGCGATCGAGTGTCCAGTCGAGCATCGGGCCGTTCGACGCCGTGTCATAGTCGACGACGTTGTTGGTGTGGACGCCGCTGGCGACCGGATGGTTGTAGTGATAGTGCGGCGGGTCATCGAACAGGTCGAAGCGCAGGTACTCGTGCCCGTCGGCTTTGGCGACGACGTGCAGGGACAGTCCCTCGGCGAAGAAGCCGCCCTGGGGCGAGCGCTCCTCGAGCTCGGCCAGCTGCTGCGGGTTGTCCTGGTAGGTCTCGCGCAGGGATTCGGGGTCGACGACCCGGTACTCGACACCGATCGACACCGCACCTGCATCGAGATAGGTCGTCGCCGCCTCGTCGGCCGGCTGCGGCGGCATGTTGTAGGTCTTGCCGATACCCGTCATGACGATGTTCCTTCCAACCGCGTGAAGACCGCTCGGGCGGTGCCGCCGCGAAGGGCCTCGTCGACCGCCGGATCGAGCTCGAGCTCGTCCAGTTGAGCTACCGCCTGCCGATGGCCGACAGTCGGGAAATTCGTACCGAAGAGCACCTTGCGCTTGCCCGGCCCGCGCAGGAACTGGGTCAGCGTCGGCTGCCAGTGCCGCGGCGGATAGGCACCGGTCCCCAGGTAGACATTGGGGAATTTCAGCGCCATCGCCACTGCCTCTTCGACCCACGGCCATCCGGTGTGCGACAGCACGAAACGGGTGTGCGGAAAGTAGAGCGCAGCCCGGTCGACCGAGATCGGATGCCCGCATTCGCTGGCCATCAGACCGCCGGACGTACCGGCCTGCATCACGAACGGCACATCCTCATCGGAGGCGAGCGCGTAGTACGGGTAGTACTCTGCGGCGTCGAAACGCAGGTCCCAGCTGTGGGTATGGGTGAACATGCCGACCACGTACGGCTCGGCGAGCCGGCTGCGTACCTCGCGAACGGCCGCCATGCCGAGTCCCGGCTTCGGGACGGCGAGGGCCGCAAAGCGCCCCGGGAATTGTGACGCGAGCTTGTCCATCTCGTCCCAGTGCGTCGCGACGTGCTCGTAGTCCAGCGGATCGAGGGTGCCGTGCGGTCCGATGTCACACGTGGGCAGCAGCACGGTGGCGATGCCGACCTCGTCCATGCGCGCCACCATCGCCGCGGGCTCTGCGAACGTGTCCTCATCGCCTTTGCGCACCTTGATCGGCAGCCCGGCACGCTCGATCGCACCGTCCCAGATCGCCTGGCGATCGGGCAGGAAGCAGTTCGACAAATAGTCGACGATTGCGGCCGGGCTGGTGGCACTCATCCGCGTAAGTCCTGGAAACGCTTGGGTTTGGGCAGCGTCTCGATCTCGGTGAGCGCATCGAGTTCGCCCGGCCGCACGACCCGCACGTCGATCGCCACACCGAGGATGTCGGCGAGCCGCTTGGCGACGGTCGACGCCAGCTCGCCGAATCCTGCCGGGTCGCCATCACCCACGACCGACAGCCGCATCTCGTCGCGATTGCCCTCACGTACGGCCTGCACGAAATAGTCGGTGGTGACCCCGTCGACGGCCATGGCGAGCTCGCCGACGGCTTCGGGCCAGACGTTCGTGCCGCGCAGTTTCACCATGTTGTCGCCGCGGCCGGCGAAGGGGCCGATCCGGCGCAGCCAGCTGCCGCAGGCGCACTGCTCGCGGGGATAACGGAAGGACAGATCCATGTTGTTGTAGCGAAATTGCGGGCTACCGCTCTTGTAGAGCTCGGTGATGACCATCGCGCCGCTCTGCCCGTCGGGGACCTCCTCGCCGGTCTCCGGATCGACGATCTGGACGACGAAGGCGTCCTCGTATACGTGCAGGCCGTCACGCGCCGCGCACTCCTGCGCGACCCACTGCACCTCGTGAAAACCGTAGGAGCGGTAGTACGGCAGGCCGAAGGCGGCCTCGAGCGCGTCGCGGTCGCCCATGTTGGTGAGAGCGGTGATCTTCAGGTCGTTGCCGGCGTCGTAGCCACGTTCCCGCGCGACCTCCATCAGCCGTAGCAGGTAGTCGCCGGTCGTCAGGATCGCATTGGCCTTGTATTCCACCGCGAGGTCGACCTGCTTCTCGGTCGCCGTCACCTTGCCGGTGCTGGTCGTGAGGACCACGCAATTGAGCCACCGGTAGAGCGCTTCGTCGAAGGACCAGGCGCCGTTGTGGGTGCCGTAGGACCAGGAGTTGAGCACGACGTCGCCCGGCCGAATCCCTTGCGCGTAAAGGCCTCTGGCCATCAGCAGGGTGCCGACCTCGCGGTCCCACTGGGTGTAGAAGGTCGGCCGGCTCGTGCCGGTGGTACCGCCGGACATGTAGACCCGCATCGGCTCGCGCAGCGCGGCCTCGGGCGTGACGCCCTGGTAATCGCCCCAGGGTGGGTGGGCTTCGATGCTCTTGCGGATGTCATCGACCGTGTAGAACGGCACCCGCGAGAGGTCGTCGATGGTGCGGATCGAGCGCGGGTCGAAGCCCACTGCATCCCAGCGTTGGGCGAAGAACGGCACCTGATACGCGGTCTGCGCGCGCTGTTGCAGCCGGGCAAGTTGCTTGCGTTCGATCTGCTCGGGACCGTCGAAATACGCCGTCTCGTAGTACTCCGGTGGCGGCGGGTAGCGCCGGGCGATCTCGTCGTAGTCGACCGCTTGGTAAGGCCGGCGCAGCCCGGTGCTCACGCGCGCGCCGACACGCTCGCGCCGGCAGCCACTGGGGCAACAGCGAAGCTCGACGGCATGTGCGTGTCGGGGAACCGGTAGAGGTCGACCGCGTTGTCCCAGAGCACCTTGCGCTTGCTGTCGGCCGAGATCTGATCCGGCAACAGCGCGAAGAACTCGTCGGTGGCATGCGGGTACTTCGAGTCCGGGTGCGGGAAGTCGGTCTCGAAGACGATGTGGTCATCACCCATCCAGCGGATGACGTCGGAGACGTACGGGTCCTCGCACTCGGTGGAAATCCAGCAGTTGCGGCGGAAGTAGTCGCTCGCCGACATGGTCAGCTCCGGGAACTCGCGCGCGGCGGCGATCTCGATGTGCTCGTCGAGGCGGTGCAGCCACGAGGGCAGCCACCCGCAGCCGGCTTCCATGTACGCCACGCGCAGCCGCGGGAAGCGCTCGTAGACACCGTTGGTGATCATCGAGACGACACCGCTCATCGCCTCCAGCGGGTGCACGACCGTGTGCCATTCGGTGTAGCTGAAGAAGCGGTCGGACCCTTCGGAAGAGCCGTTCAATCCCATGAATTCATGGGTGCCGAAAGCGACGTCGAGATCCTGCAAGAGCTCCCAGATCGGGTCGTAATAGCGGTCGCCGAGGTTGCGGTGGTTGAAGTGGTTGTTGCGGGCCCAGAAGCAGCGGGTGCCCAAGTGGTCATACGCGTATTGGATTTCTTCGATGGCGCGCGAGACGTCCTGCAGTGGCACCGGTCCCGAGGCGTGCACGCGGCCGCCCGAGCTCTCGCGCATCTCCTGGCCCCAGCGGTTGTACGCCCGCACCATCGCCGCTTGCAGGTCCGGGTCGATGCCATCGATCCAGAGGTCGTACTCCGGCCCGTAGACGACCATGATGTCGACGCCTTCGACCTCCAGCGCCTTGGCGACCCGATCGCCGGTGAAGCCGTGGACGACCATCTCTTCGCCATACTTCTCGATCATGTCTTCGGTCGTCCAGTTGATGGCCTTCTGGAATTGGCCGTAGAGGCTCGTCGGGTGCTGCGTCCAGCGCCCGTCGACCGTCACCGGGTTGTACGTGTCAAGCCCGGCCGGAGCGCGCCGCCCGACCCGGTGGCCGTAGCGCTTGTCGAGGAAGCGGTCCCAGAGGTCTGCCGGATAGACGACGTGAGCGTCCGCGTCGAAAATCTTGAAGCCGTTCTTCACTGAGGGCCTCCCCTTCATCTCCATCAGGCCGCTGGAGCGGAACCCGATAATAACTCAAACGACTGTTTGATTCTAGGGCGCACCCATCTGGAGCCGCCAACCGCCGGCGGCGCGCGCACCGCCGTCGACGTGGATCGTCGTCCCCGTCACGAACGCCGACAACTCCGAGGCCAGGAAGAGCACCACCCGGGCGGCTTCGTCAGGGCTTCCGCGGCGGCCGAGTGGGGGCAGCAGCATCGGATCGAAGCGGGCGGCATCGGCGAGCATTTGCGCCCGGGCGTCGTCGTCGCCGTCGGTGCCGATGGCGTCCGGGGCGATCGCGTTGACCCGGATCCGGCGCGCGGCGAGTTCGAGGGCCAGAGAGGCGGTGAGATTGGCGACGGCCGCCTTCATCGCGGCATAGATCGCGAATCCCGGTGCGGCCTGGTGCGCCTCGATCGACGTCACGTTGACGATCGAACCGCCTTCACTCGGCATCAGCGGCACAACGAGACGGATCAGCCGGGTGACGGACGTGAAGTTCTCGGCGACGAGCATCGCCTCGCCCTTCGCCGACACGTCTGCCAGCGGCGCGTGGAAGCTGCCACCGGCGTTGTTCACGAGGATGTCGACGGAGCCGAAACGCTCGCGCACCGCGGCCACGAAGGCCTCCGTTGCCGCCTCCTCGCGCACGTCGGCCTCCGCCGCCAGCACGGCCCCGCCGAGCTTGCCGATGCCGTCCTCGACGACGGCGAGCTCATCGCCGCGCAAATCGCAGACGGCCACGGAGGCACCGCACGCGGCGAGCAGTTCCGCGCATGCGCGGCCGATCCCACGCGCCGCGCCGGTGATGACGGCGGTGCGTCCGGTGAGGTCCAGCGACGGGACCTGCCCGGGCGCTAGCGCGGTGCCCACCCGCCCACACCTGCGGCTTCGTGGCCCGCCGGCCGGCCCGCCTCGAGCGTGGCAGCCAGGATCGGGACGACCTCACGCCAGTCGCCGACGATGCCCGCGTCAGCCGAAGCAAAGACCAGCGCCTCGGGATCGGTGTTGATGGCGAGCACGAAGGCGGCCCGCCGGACGCCGACCATGTGGTTGAACTTGCCACTGACGCCGATCGCGATATACAGCTGCGGCGCGAGGCTGCGACCGGTGATCCCGACCTGACGCGCGTGCGGAAGCCAGCCGACATCGGTCACCTTGCGCGTGGCGGCGAGCTCGGCGCCGAGCACCCGGCGCAGCGGATCGAGCTGGACGTAGTCGTGCGGGGCGATGCCGCGTCCGACGCCGATGACGCAAGCGGCCGCTGCGAGCTCGTCCATCTCGTCCTCGATGTGGGAGGAGAGCACCTCGGTCAATCCGCGCGAGACGACCGTCCCTGCGGACAGCGGCACCGAGCGTTCGCCGCGCGGCGCACCGAGGCCAAGCACCCCTGGGCGGACGGTCACCAGCTGGGTGTCCGACGACGACGTCACGGCCGCCACGACCTTGCCGCCGAACGCCGGCTTCCACGCGACCAGCCGGCCGTCCTCGACCGTCAGCTCGACGGCATCACCCACCAGACCGGCATCGAGCCGACCGGCGACCCGCGAGGCGACCTCGCGGCCCCACATCGTGCCGGCTACCAGGACCGCCCACGGACGCGCGGAACTGCACCAGTCCGCGAGGCCCGCCGCCACGTCGGATTCGACGGCTGCCCCCTGCAGCACCAGCAGCTCGTCGGCGCCTCGCCGACCCAGCTCATCGGCGTCGGGTTTGTCGTAGTCGAGGCCGAAAGCCACGACGCGGCCGCGACTTTCGGCCGCCAGCGCGGCGGCGGCACCGAGCAGCTCCCAGGCCACCCGCGGACGGCCGGGCTCGATGAGCACCCCGATCAGCGGACCGTTTCCGGGCGCACCGTCGGCGACGGGAGCCAGCGGTGCGTGCTGCGCTGCCCCGCCGAGTACCCCGGCCGCCTCGAGGAGCTCGACCGCCTCGCGGACCTGGTGGCCAACCGGACCTTCCAGTCGCATGCAGGGGCGGCTGTCGTCGTAGACCCGCAGCTGCCCGACGACAGTGGGGCTGCCGGGCTGCCCCCACGGGCCGGCTCCGAGCTCGGCCGCCGTCACCAGCTCCAGCCGGTCCGCGTCGACGGCCGCGCGACCCTCCGGCGCCACCTTCGACGGCTCGCACAGCCGCTCGGCGCACGACAGCACGGCCGGAAGCGAGGTACGCGCCTCGATCATCCGGTCGTCCTGCTCGCATGTGACGGAAACCTGGCGACCCTCGATCTCCAGCACCTTCACGCCGCCGAGGAAGGGCAGGTCCAGCAGCTCGGCAAGGCAGGGGCCGACCTGGCCGGTGTCGGCGTCGACCGAGTTGCGTCCGGCGAGGATCAGGTCGAACGGACCTCGGCTGCGCAGCGCTGCGGCGAGCGCTTTGGCGGTGGCGAGCGTGTCGCTGCCGGCGAAGGCCGGGTCGCTGATGAGCACGCCCCGATCCGCGCCCCAGGCGATCGCTTCACGCAAAGAATCTTCGGCGGCAGGCGGGCCCAACGTGAGGACCGTGCACGATCCCCCGCTCGCCTTCGCCAGCTCGACGCCCTTGCTCACCGCGCGGCGGCAGTAGGCGTTCATCTCCAGGTCGAGCCCGTCGCGGCGCAGCACTCCCCCCGGCCCGAGCTCCATCTCCTCGACGCGCGGCACCTGCTTGATCAAGACCGCGATACGCAATGCCAACAGGCGCCCCTATGTTTCCGACGACGTATTCCGACGACGTGTTTCCAACGATATTTGCTCAAACGAGCGTTTGAGTAAATAGCAGGGTAGGTCATGGCCGCCGCCGCAGCAACGCCGCTACGAGCTTCTCAGGCCGTCGCTTCGGCCTCGAAGGCGCCCGTCAGGAAGTCCACCAACCGCTCCCCGAGCGAGTCACTGGCCTGCGGGGCGTAGTGCTTGAGCCACAGGTGAACGGGGCTCGTCGCCACGCTTACGGTGCGGTTGACGGTGTCCTTCGCGATCGCCCATCGCAACATGCGTACGTCGCTCGACAGGTGCGGGGTGACCTGCTCGAGCAGCGCCAGAGTGCGCGAGATGTCGGGCTCGTACAGCTGGTTCATCAGCGGGATGTACTCGGGATGATTCATGACGGCCGCCAGGAATCCGACGTAGCCACCGCCGCCGCGGCGCGCTCCCCCGAGCTCGATCATCGGCCAGACAAGGACCTCGACGACGTCGCGCAACGTCACCTTCGGCAGTGCCTCGATGCGATCCAGCATCCGCCCGCGGCGCTCGACGAGCTCGCCCGCCCAGCGCTCCAGCAGCGCTTCGATCAGGCCGCCCTTGGACCCGAAGTGGTAGTGGATCGCTGCGCTGTTCACCCCAGCGGCGTCGGTGATGTCACGGATCGAGACCGCGTCGATGCCGCTCTTGGCGAAGAGCTTTTCGGCCTGCTTCAGGATCCGCTTGCGGGTGGCGTCACCGCTGACCGTGCGCTGATCCTGCTCCCCACGCGCAGCCGTGCGAGAGCGGCGCGCTTCCATAGCAGCGGATCGTAGTGGCCGGGCCGCGGTCTGCGCGTCAAGCAGCCGATGCGGGCTATTTCGGGCGGTCGCCCGCGAGCGTCACGCGGCACATCACCCGGCGCTCGGTGTAGTCCGGGACCGCGTAGTGCTGCACCCAGCGGTTGTCCCAGAACGCCACGGTTCCGGGACTCCACCGCAGCCGCACCTGGTAGTCCGGCACCAGCATCTGATCGCACAGCAGGTCGAGCAGATCGGCGCTCTCCCGCTCGCCCAGGCCGTCGATGCGCGTCGTCCAGTTGCGGTTGACGTTCAGCGCCTTGCGCCCGGTGACGGGATGGGTGCGCACGACCGGATGGTGGAAGGGTGGCCACCGCTGCTGCATCTGCGCGACGTCGGCGTCGCTCTTGCCGATCTCGATGGCCCGCAAGAGCATCTTGGTGATGTCGTGAACGGCGTCGAGCCCGTCGATCATCTCGCGCACCGGCGCGGAGAGTCCCTCGTAGGCCAGGAACGTGTTGGCCCAGCAGGTGTCGCCGCCGAGTGCCGGAATGGTCTCGCCTCGCAGGATCGACGCGAAAGGCGGCTCAGGCATGAACGTGTTGTCCGCGTGCCAGCTGTCGGCGCCCTCCCCCTTGGGAGCGAGCTGATCGAGCACCGTGATGTCGGGGTTGGCCGCGTCCTTCGGGCCGAACGGGGCGACGCTCACCGGACCGAAGCGGGTGGAGAAGGCCAGCTGCTGCTCAGGGGTGATGTGCTGGTCGCGGAAGAAGAGCACCAGATGTTCGTCGAGCGCGGCGAGGATCTCGTCGCGGCAGCCGTCATCGAGCGGCTCGGCCAGCGTCACGCCGTCGACCTCGGCGCCCAATGCCGGCGTCACCGGATGGATCGTGAGTCCTCCTCCGGACACCTCACGCCTCTCTTGCCGGGGGCGGCCCTGCGCACAGTTCGAGCCAGGGCGAGAATCTAACTGCGTGAGTCGCGGGGCGGTCAAGCGATACGGTCGGCCGGGCCGCAGGCGCGCCGCGAGGCTGAGGAGGACGAGTGTGCACAGCCGCGACGAGCTGATCCTGGCCACCGGGACGCTGAACAATCCGCCGCTCGACACCCTGCTCTTGGCCTGCGTCGCGGTCGGCTACACCGGACTGTCAATCTGGCCGGTCGACGTCGCGGCCTGGCGCGCCGACGGCACGACCGACAGCGAGGCCCGGGCCCGCATCGAGGGCGCGGGCCTGAACGTGCCGCAGGTGGAGTGCCTGTTCCGCTGGCCGCAAGCGGGGTCTGCGGAGGCAGCGGCCGAGGAGGCAGAGGTCTTCGAGGTTGCCGCGAATCTGGGCTCGCAGATCGTCAGCATTCTCAGCCCGGGCAACGACCGTTACAGCGAGGCCCAGCTGACCGAGGCGATGGCCGGGATCTGCGAGCGCGCCGCGTCTCGCGGGTTCGACATCGCGCTGGAGGTCGCGCCGTGGAAGGGTCCGGTCGACCTGGCGATGGCGGTGCGCATCATCTGCGGGACCGGCCACAGCACAGCCAGGCTCGTCATCGACAGCTGGCACATGTACCGCGGGCAGAGCGCGTTCGACGATCTGCGTGCCATCCCGGCGGGCCGGGTGGCGGCGATCCAGCTCAGCGATGCCCCTGCTGTCCGGGCCCGTCCCGAGTTCTTCGACGAGACCATGACCGCCCGGCTGCTGCCGGGCGATGGCGACTACGACCTCGACGCGTTTCTGTCGGCGCTCGACCTCAATGCCGACGGTGTGCCCGTCACCGTGGAAGTGCTCAGCGACGACATGCGCGCCCTCAGCCCCGCGGAGGCCGCGATCCGTACCGCCGAAGCGACGCGCAAGACGCTGGCCGCGCACGCCGCCCGGAGCGCCTGATGGCGGCTGACCCCGTCACGTCCGAGGTGATGCGCAACGGCCTGCTCGTGGCCGTGGAGGAGGCGAGCCGGGTCGTCGTCCGCTCCTCGCACTCGACGTTCATCCAGGAAGGTGCCGACGCGTGTGCCGCGCTGCTCGACACGTCCGGTCAGCTGGTGGCGCAGTCGACCTCGACGAGCCTGATGCACAGCTCGAGCCTGCGCTGCAGCCTGCCCTCCGTGCTCGAGGTCTTTGCCTCGGGCGCCATGCAGCCCGGCGACGTCTTCGCGGTGAACGACCCGTACCTCGGCGGCATCCACGCCAATGACGTCCTCGTCTTCCGGCCGGTTTTCCTCGACGGCGCCGCACGTTTCTTCGCCTGCACGCTCGTCCATGTGGCCGATCTCGGTGGCGCTGTAGCCGGCGGCCTGGCGTCACTGGCGGCCGACACGTTCGCCGAAGGCATGGCCCTTCCGCCGGTCCGGCTCTACCAAGCGGGACAGTCGAACGAGGACGTCTGGCGCATCCTCGGCGGCAACAGCCGCACGCCCGCCAAGGTGCTCGGCGACATTCACGCGCTCGTGGCGGGGACGTTCGTTCTCGCCCAGGGCGTCGAGCAGCTGAACGAGCGCTACGGCGAAACGGCCCTCTTGGAATTCATCAGCCGCCATCTCGACGCGACGGAGCGCCAGACCCGGCGCGAGCTCGCCACCCTTCGCCCGGGCAGCTACAGCGGCGCCTTCACGATCGATAGCGACGGCGTGAGCCCGGGCGTGCGCTACGAGGTCTGCGTCACGGTCGAGGTCGATGGGGAAGGCGGCATCCGGCTGGACTTCACCGGCACGTCGCCGCAATCCCCGGGAGCCATCAATGCCTCGGTGTCGCAGGCGATTTCGGGTGTCGTCTACGCGGTGCGCTGCCTGATCGACCCGAGCATTCCGATGAACGAGGGCTGCTTCCGGCCGCTCGACATCGTGCTACCGCGGGGCACGCTCGTGAACCCGAATCCGCCGGCCGCCTGCGGCGGGCGCCTCGTCACGGTCGCGGCGGCGATCGAGTCCATCCTCGACGCGCTCAGCGCCGCCAGGGCCGATCGCGCGGTCGCAGCCAGCGGGCTGATCCACGTCTACACGCTCGGTGGTCGCACGCCTGCAGGAGAGGGCTGGGTGACGCTGCTCTACGAGTTCGGCGGCATCGGGGCCCGCGCCGGATCGGACGGCCCTGACGCCAACGGCGCGTTCTTCCTCGGCGGGCGCTCGGTGATCCCGCAGATCGAGCCGTTGGAGACGGCGTATCCGATGCTGATTCGCAGCGCGAAGCTGAGGCCAGGCTCCGGTGGGGCCGGGCAGTATCGAGGCGGTCGCGGGGCGCAGATGGACATCGAGATGCTCTCGGACGCGGTGCTGACCGTCCGAGGCGATCGGATGGAGCTGCCTCCGCCCGGACGCGAAGGCGGCGAGAGTGGCCAGCCGGGATTCAACCGGGTCGTGCGGGCCGACGGCACGGTCGTCGAACTTGCCACCAAGCAGATCAACATCCCTCTGCGGACCGGCGATCGTTTCGTTCTCGCCACCTCTGGCGGCGGCGGGCTCGGCGATCCGACGGCCCGCAGCGCTGACGCGGAGAACGACTAGTGGCCGCGGCGACCATCGGCGTCGATGTCGGCGGCACCTTCACCGACGTGGTGCTGGACGACGGGTCCGGCGGGCAGCACGTGGTGAAGGTCCTGACGACCCCCGACGACGCGCTCGTCGGCGTGCGGCGCGGTATCGAAACAGCGCTGGCTCAGGCGGGGCTGCCCGCGAGTGGGGTCGTCCGCGTCGTACACGGCACCACGCTTGCCACCAACGTCATCCTCGAAAGACGCGGGGCACGCACGGCTTTCGTCACCACCGAAGGCTTCGGCGACCTCTTCCGGCTCGGCCGCGAGGCACGGGTCGAGGAAGACCGCTACGACCTGCTCTTCCAGCCGGTACGCCCGCCGCTGGAACACGCGCTGACGTTCGAGGCGCCTGAGCGGATGAACGCTGGCGGGCGGGCGCTCATCGCCCTGGACCCGGCGGCAGCCAAGGACCTCGCCGACCGGGTGGCGCGGACCAGCCCGGAGTCGGTCGCGATCTGCTTCCTGCATTCGTGGGCCAATCCGGCACACGAGGAGTTGATGGCCGAGGCGCTACGTGCAGCGCTGCCCGAGGCCTACGTCGCCGTCTCCTCCGAGGTGTGGCCGGAGCTTCGCGAGCACGAGCGCGGCATGACGACGCTCCTGAGCGCCTACGTCGGACCCGTGATGTCGCAGTATTTGCAGCGCTTGCACGAGATGCTGCGCGCCGACGGCTTCGGCTGCCCGGTCTACGTCATGGACTCGGCCGGCGGTGTGATGTCCGCGGAGCACGCGTCACGTCGGCCGATCTTCACCATCGAGTCGGGCGGCGCCGCCGGCGTGGTGGCCGCCGGGCAGATCGGTGCCGGCTACGACCTCGATCGGGTGCTGTCCTTCGACATGGGCGGCACGACCGCCAAGGCCGCCCTGGTACATCGCGGCCAGCCGCGCATCACGCACCACTTCGAGGTGAGCGGCAAGGGCAGTTTCGGTGTCATGCGCGCCGGCTCCGGGCTGCCGGTGAAGACCCCCGTCGTCGACCTGGCAGAGGTCGGCGCCGGCGGCGGGAGCATCGCCTGGGTCGACGGCACCGGCGCGCTCCGGGTGGGGCCACGGTCCGCGGGCGCCGATCCCGGTCCGGCCTGCTATGGGCGCGGCGGAACCGAGCCGACGGTCACTGATGCGAACTTCGTGCTCGGCTACCTCGACCCGGCCGGGCTCGCCGATGGCGTGCAACTCGACCTGGTGGCCGCCGAAAGTGCTTTGACTACGAGGGTTTCTGAGCCGCTCGGCTTGGCCGGCCCGGTCGAGGCCGCCCGGGCCGTACGCGACATCGCTGTGGCCACCATGGCGGCAGCCATCCGCGTGGTGACGGTCCAGCGCGGCGAGGATCCGCGCGAGGCGGTGATGGTGGCCTTCGGCGGGGCCGGGCCGATGTTCGCCGTGGACCTCGCCCGGGTCTTCGGCATGACCCGCATCGTGGTGCCCGCCGCCGCAGGGGTCGGCTCAGCCGTCGGTCTGCTGTACGCCGACCTCAGCGTGGAGCAGCTGCGCACCCGGGTGCTCGCGGCCACGGAGGCCAACTTCCCCGCCGTCATGGACATTTTCGGGCAGCTCTCGGCGAGCGCACTCGAATCGCTCGGCCAAGATCCCGGGCGTGTGGTGCTGCGGCACAGCATCGATGTCCGCTATCGCGGCCAGGCCCATCAGCTACCGGTGCCGATTTCCGAACAGGACCTGCAGGCCGGCCCCGACGCAATCCTTGCGGCGTTCCGGGTGGTCTACGAGAGCACCTACGGAGTCGCCCAGAACGGGCCCGCTGAGTTCGTCACCTACCGGGTGCGCGCGATCGCACCGTTCGAGGCCGGGCAGTCGGCCGAAGCCAAGGCGCCAGCAGGCGCGAGCGCCGCTCCCGCCCGGACGAGGAAGGCGAGTTTCTACAACACTGAAGGCTTTCTGGACGTTCCCGTCCTCCGCCGCGAGGATCTCAGAGCGAACGACCGGGTCGGCGGACCGGCCTTCGTCGAAGGCCCCGAGAGCACGACGCTGCTACCGCCGGGCGCGCTACTGACCGTCGATACGCGTGGCACGCTGCACCTGTGGCCGGAAGGAAAGGACCTCGGATGACGAGTTCAACAGACGCGAGTTCGGCCGGCCGCTACGACCTGATCGTGCGCGGCGGGATGGTGGTGGACGGCACCGGGCTCTCGCGTCGCCGGGTCGACGTCGGTGTGCGTGACGGCCGCGTCGTCAGGCTCGCCCACCTGCCCGAGGGAGCGGCCGACCGCGAGATCGATGCCACCGGCCGGGTCGTCGCGCCGGGAATCGTCGATGTGCACACGCATTACGACCCGCAGATCACCTTCGACCCGTACGCGGCGATGTCGAGCTATCACGGCGTGACGACGGTCGTCGCCGGCAACTGCGGCTTCTCCGTGGCTCCGACCAAGGCGGAGGATCGGCCCTTCCTCGAAGGCATCTTTGCGGCGGTGGAGAACATGGATCCCATCGCACTCAGCGGCGTCGCCTGGAAGGAGTTCGAGACCTTCCCGGAGTTCCTCGCCAGCCGCGAGGGACGCCTCGGGGTCAATTTCGCCTGCTACGTCGGGCATTCCAACCTGCGCCGCTGGGTGATGGGTGAGGCGTGCACGGAGCGCGCGGCGACCCCCGACGAGATCGCGGAGATGGCGCTGCTGCTGCGTGAGGCGCTCGCGGCCGGGGCAGCAGGGTTGTCCTCCTCGGCGGCGCCGACGCATCTCGACATCGCCGACCGTCCGGTGCCGTCCCGGCTCGCCGAAGACAGCGAACTGCTCGCGCTCGCCGATGAGCTCGGCCGCCACGGGGCGGGTTCGCTCGCCTTCCTGCCGAAGAGCTCCATCGGCGGTCTCGACGAAAAGGACAAGGAGCTGCTCATCGCGCTGGCAAAGGCCAGTGGCCTGCCAGTCGTCATCCAAGGGCTTGGTGGACGCAACAAGGTCGATGCGCCGACGGCGACGTGGGAAGCGTCGAAGGAGTTCCTCGACCGGGCGGGAGCACAGGGCGCAGGCGTCTACTCGCTGCTCATCACCCGGCCCTTCGACCGGGCGTTCGCCGTGGACGAGACCAACCTGCACTACCTCGCCGTGCCGAGCTGGAACCACATGCTGAACCTGCCCGCGGCGGAGCGTCGCGCCGTGCTCAGCGACCCAGCCGCCCGCGCCAAGATGCGTGATGCGGTCGAGAACTACAATCGCGACCCGGCCAAGGGCACGACGGTGCCCCCGCCCCTGTGGCGCGCCGTCTACGTCGATGAGGTCATCAAGCCGCACAACCAGAAATGGGCCTCACGCTCGGTGGCCGACATCGCCGAGGAGCTCGGCGTCGCGCCGGCGGATGCGGTGCTGGACCTCGCGCTGGACGAGGACTTCGCGGTACGGCTGCGCTGGCGCACCGAAAGCCCTGAATGGGCCGCGGCGGTCAAGGAGGCGCAGCTCGACCCGCGGATGCTCATCGGCACCTCCGACGGGGGCGCCCATCTCGCCCGCGACGACGGTGCCGACTGGAGCAGCTACTTCCTCGGCAGCTGGGTGCGTGACCGCGAGGTGTGGACGCTGGAGGAAGCCATCCGGCAGATCACCGCGGTACCCGCCGCGCTGGCCGGCCTGCGCGATCGCGGCACGCTGACCCCCGGTGCCTGGGCCGACATGATGATCTTCGACGCCGACGAGATCGGGCCGACGCACAAGGAGTTCACCCACGACCTGCCCGGCGGGGTCGGGCGCTACAAAGCCTTTGGCCGCGGGGTTTCTGCCACTATCGTCAACGGGGTGCCGATCATCGTTGCAGGCGAGCTGACGGGTGATCTGCCCGGTCACGTCGTGCGTCCGGGCGGTCCTGCGAGCCTGTGAGTCCGACGTTCTGGGGCCGGTTCGCCGCCCGTGCTGAAGCGAGCGCAAATGCTCCGGTTCTGTTCGACGAAAGCGGAGCGAGCCTCACGTTCGGGGAGCTGCAGGGGCGCGCCGAGAGGGTCGCTGCCGGGTTCTACGGGCGTGGACTCCGCCCCGGCAGCCGGGTGACATGGCAGCTGCCCACCCGGATCGACACCGTCGTGCTGATGCTGGCGCTGAACCGGCTCGCCGTGGTGCAGAACCCGATCATCCCGCTGTACGGCAAGCGCGAGGTCGGCTTCGCGGTCCGCCAGACCGGGGCGGAGCTGCTGATCGTTCCGGGACAATGGCGCGAGCGTGACTACGGGACAATGGCGCAGGAGTTGGTGGACGAGATTGGGCCGGCGCTTGCGCTGATGCTGACCGACGGCGGCCTGCCGGAAGGCGATCCGTCCACGCTGCCCGCCCCGCCCGAAAGCTCCGCCATGCGCTGGGTTTTCTACACCTCCGGCACCACAGCCGATCCCAAGGGCGTCTGCCACACCGACGACAGCGTGCACGCGTCGGGAAACGCGCTTGTGGTGCTGCACGAGCTCACCGCGGACGACATCGGGACCATCGCCTTCCCGATCGCGCATGTCGGCGGAGCCCAGTACCTGGCGTCGATGTTCGAAGCCGGCTTTCCCGCAGTGCTGCTCGAGCGCTTCAGCCCTGCAGAGAGCCTGGACGTCATGCGCCGCCGCATGGTCACGGTCTTCGGTGGCGGCTCAGCGTTCTACAAGGCGGTGCTCGACGAGCAACGCAAGCAGCCGGAAACACCCGTGCTCCCTACGCTCCGCAAGCTCACCGGCGGCGGCACGCCGAAGCCGCCGCAGCTGTTCTTCGATCTGCGCCACGAGCTCGGCGTGCCCATCCTGCACGGGCTGGGAATGACCGAGTCGCCGTGCATCACGATGGGCGCCCTCGCCGATACCGACGATCAGTTGGCCTTCACCGAAGGCGCTCCCGTGCCCGGCACGCAGGTACGCGTCCGCCTCGCCGATGGCTCCTTCGGTGGGCCCGATGAGAACGGCGAGATCGAGTTCCGCGGATCGCTGATGACCTGCGGCTACGTCGATCCCGCCCTGAACGCGGTGTCGTTCACCGAGGATGGGTGGTTGCGGACCGGCGACATCGGACACCTGCGCGAAGACGGCCACGTCGTCGTCACCGGCCGGATCAAAGACATCATCATCCGCAAGGGGGAAAACGTCTCGGCGCGCGAGCTCGAGGAGCTGCTGCTGGCGCATCCCCAGGTGGGTGACGTCGCGGTCATCGGGCTTGCGGATGGGGAACGCGGCGAGCGGGTCTGCGCTGTCATCGAGCCTGCACCGGGTGCTGCACCTCTGGAATTGCCTGCAATACAAGCGTTTTTGCGGGGCAGCGGGTTGGCCGTGGTCAAGCTGCCCGAGCAGGTCGAGATCCTCGACGCGCTTCCACGCAACGCATTGAGCAAGGTGGTCAAGGCCGAGCTGCGCGCTCGGTTCGCCTAGCGCGGGCGCTGCCAATCGCGCAGGGCGTCCGGCGCCTGCACCCGCTCCCGCTCACCGAGCCGCTCGATGGTCCCCGGCGTCACGGACAGCCGCGGGAACGGCGCCGCAGCCAGCATGCCATCGCTCAGGCGCACGAGCGATTCCCTTGCCAGCACGTGAGAATCGGCAGCCAGATCGGCCAAGTCGTTGACCGGGCTGACGGGCACCCGGGCTTCACGGAAGGCGGCGACGACCTGAGGTCGTGGCCGCCCGCGTATCCAATCGGCGACCAAGGCATCGAGGTCATCGGCGACGGCCAGCCGCGCAGCGCTCGTCCCGTATCGCTGCACAGTGGCGTCAGTCTCGGCACCGATCACCCGCAGCACGCGCCTCACCTGCGCATCGGTCGTTCCGGAAAGCACCACCCAACGGCCGTCGGAGGTCTGGTAGACATTGCGCGGCACGCCGCCGTGCACCCGGCTGCCAGTGCGCATCGGCGGCTCGGCCTGCCCGTCCCACCCGGCGACAGTGAGGCCGAGTAGACCCAGCACCGGCTCGAACATGCTGACATCCACGAGCTGTCCGGGCGCTCCCCCGACGTCGCGCGCGTAGCAGGCGAGCAGCGTGCCGATGAGTCCCGACACCGCCACGAGCGGATCGCCTAACGCGGACGACGGCAGGACCGGCGGCCCGTCAGCCGCCCCCGTGAGGTGGGTGAGGCCGGCGAATGCCTCGGCCAGGCTGCCGTTTCCGGGCAGCTGCGCGTACGGCCCGTCAGCGCCGTAGCACGTGACCCAGACGTAGACGAGCCGCGGGTTGCGGGCCAAGAGCCGCTCGTAGGTCAGCTCCCACCGCTCCAGCAATGAACGCGGCTGGTTGACGACGACGACGTCCGCCGCGTCGATCAGCCGGCCGGCCAGAGCTCGGCCGGCTGCCGATTCGAGGTCGACCTCCGCGACCCGCTTGCCACGATTGGCCAACGCGTAAGGGACAGATCTCCCGCCGCGGGCAATCCCCAGGCTTTGCAACGGATCGCCGCCCGGCGGTTCCAGCTTGAGGACATCAGCCCCGAAATCCCCCAGCAATGCTGATACTTGCGGTGCCGCCAGCAGATTCGACAGGTCGATGACGCGCAGCCCGGAGAGCGCCTTCATGCGGAAAATCCGCAATGCTCGTACGCTTGCCGTTGCCCGGCACACCACGTGCATGGCTCACCCACCCGCGCGACACTAGTAGAGCTCGTCGAGCGCCCATGCAAGGAGGCACTGGCGTGGCCAGAGGCAAGGCTGCTGCACCGGCTGTTGTCCCCGCCGTTCCCGCTGTTCCCCCGTGGGTTCTCGAGTTGGACGAAGCCGTCACCCGGGTGAGCCGAGCCGCCCGTTCTCCTCGGCTGCATCAGCTGATGGGCAAGCGCGCGAAGGTCAACCTCGGCGAGCACCTGCACCTCACGCTCGCCATGCTCGGCACAGGCCAGCCGCTGCGCGTCTCGGACCTGGCGACCCTGCTGGATGTCGAGCGCTCCACGGTGAGCCGGCGCGTGACCGAACTCGTGGGACTGGGGCTCGTCACCCGGTCCGTCGATCCTGACGACCGGCGGGCGGCAGTGCTGCGGCTCACCAAGTCCGGCGAGCGCGCGGTCGCGCGCATCCAGGCGGCGTGGCACCAGACGCTGCTCGGGCTCACTGAAGAATGGCCGGCAAGGCGCCGCACCGAGACGACCACTGGTCTGAACCGTCTGGCCGACTCGCTGGAGGAGCTCCTCGCATGACCATCCTCACCGGCCAGGCAATGCGTCGACACGCTCCGCCGCGAGGAGTCAGAACCGCTGGTACGCAAGACTTTTCCGGACTCGTTTGAAGACACCGGCCTCGAGACGGTGCTCTTCGGGCTCGAGGTTGACCGGCTGATCGTCACCGCTGACGTGGGCTTCGGCTCCCGCCCGTGGCCGGGCGCAATCGCGGCGCCGTCACTTGCTGGTCGCTGACACTTCGCCGAGAGTCACTTCATCGAGATCGCTCACGGCGGCTTGCAGGATCGCGGTGGACATCTCGATGAGGTTGCGTATGAACGCGGGCTCGTCCAAGAACTTCTCTTCTGCGTCCTCGATGGCGATCGCCCGCGCGGCCAGCAGCGTGGCGACCACCTGGATCATCGAACGCATCCGCTCGTGGCGCACGGGCTCCGCAAGATTCGCCAGGTGCGGCTCCGCCAGCTTCAAGGTGTCCATCAAGGCCGGCGGGTTGACGTTGGATCGCAATATCTGCGGGATGATCCGCAGGTAGTCACGCCCGCTCGGCGTCGCCAGTTCTTCGGCAAGCGGGGCGACGACTACTGCGACGAGCTGACGTAGCGACGCGCCGGGGCCTACTACTTGCAGCAACCGCGCCCGGGCACCGTCCACCCTGCTCAGGTGGCGCTCGATGATGGCCTCGAGCAGCCCCTCGCGTGACCCGAAGTGATAGTGCAGAGCCGACTGATTGCGCTGGCCCGCGAGCTCGGTCAACTCGTTGATCCGCGCGCCGTTGATGCCCTCACGCGCAAAGAGGTGCTCGCCGGCGCGAAGCAGCGCATCCTTGGTGTCGGACATTCGTACAGGGTCTCATGCGGAGCATTAGCTACGCCCGTCGCCGACCGCGTGCCGGCTCTGTCCACGCGCTTGCGCTCATCGTCGCCGTCGGCACCTCCCGCAGCACCTGAATGCCGGGCGGGCGGGTCGGCGAGACCGCTTGCGTGATCCAGGTCACGTAATGTATGCAATTAATAGCCGCCATTGCCACCGGGAGCGCGGTTCCCAGATCAGGAGCTCGCACATGTCGCGTCCCCCCACGCAGCCGGCGTATTTCGGGCGGCAGCGGCCGTTTCGAAAGGTCATTGCTCCGCTGACATTCGCCACTGCCGTCCTGCTCGCCATCGTCTCTTGTGGGCGTTCGAGCAGTACGCCGGTCGGCCCTGCCTCAAGTGGGCCGGCCAGCGCGACGGGCAAGCCGTCGGCGGCAGCCGCACCCGGTGATTTCGGCAGCCTGAAAGCGGTGTGCGGTCCCGGCAGCGCATCGGGAGCTACGGCGCGGGGAGTGACCAATACCGAAATTCACATCGGTGTGACCGCCGATCCCGGAGCCGCCGCCGCTCCTGGCTTGGAGCAGGAATTCTTCGACACCGCGGCCGGCTTTTCGAAGTGGTGCAATGCCGCCGGTGGCATCAACGGCCGCAAGATCGTGGTCGACAAGCTGGACGCGAAGCTGTTCAACGTCGGTCAGGTCATGACCAACGCCTGCCAGCGGGACTTCTTTTTGGTGGGCAACGGCAACGCGTTCGACAGTGCCGGCGTGAAGATCCGGGAAAATTGCAAGCTGGGCCAGATTCCCGCCTACGTCGTGTCGCCGCAGGCGGTGGACGCCAGCTATCAGGTCCAGCCGGCCCCCATCCCCTCGGACGAGATCAACGACGGCGCGATGCGCCTGCTGGCACAGGCCTTCCCGGACACCAAGACCGGGGGCGTGGCGATCGCCAGCAGCACGCTCACTTCCATCATCCCCACCGGGCTGAAGGCGCAGGAGTACCTGAAGGATCTGGGGATCAAGGTGGCGGTCCTGCAGAACCAGCCGGTACAGATCGATAACTTCCGGCCCTACATCGAGCAGCTCAAGCTCGTCGGCGCCAAGGGCCTCTATCAGATCACCTCTCAAGACCCCAATCCGGTCGTGCAGGCCATGAGAAATGTCGGGTACAACCTCGACTGGATCCTTTTCAGCACGCAGTTCTACGGCCCGCAGGCCATCCAGGGCGCCAAGTCACTGGGGACCTTCCCGCCCAGCTACGTCCAGTTCGCAGCGTTGCCCTTCGAACTCGCCAGCAAATATCCCGTGCTGGCGCAGACCCAGTCCATCGTGAAAGCCGCCGTCTCCAATCCGAAGCTGACCTCATTCACGCTCTCGTCGTTCAACGCCTGGCTGCTGTTCGCCGAATCCGCCAAGGCCTGCGGTTCGAACCTGACGATGGACTGCGTGCTGAAGAACGCCAAGAACCACACCGACTGGACCGCCGGCGGCCTTTACCCACCGCAGAATCTGGTCACGGGTGAGGCCTCTCCTTGCATCGCGCTGGTGAAGCTCACCACCGACGGCTTCGTCTATGACCAGAAGGTGACCGCTCCGACCGCCAACGATTTCCCCTTCAACTGCGATCCGCAGAACGTGAAGAAGGTCAAGACCTATGTCACCGGATGATGACCTCACGTGGGTAGGCCGCTAGTGACGGAATTAATCGAATCCATTACTATCGGGGCATGACGACTTCGGTGGCCGCCCAGCCCAATACGTCCAGCCCGCTCACCGTGCGGCGCATCTCGGGTGCACTCGGGGCCGAGCTTCGCGGTCTTCGGGTCGCCGATCTGGACGATGCGGGTTTCGACGCGCTTCGCGCCGCGCTGATCGAGCACAAGGTGATCTTCCTGCCGGAGCAGCACGTGACCCCGGACGAGCACCGTGCCTTCGGGTCGCGGTTCGGCGAGATGGAGCTTCATCCCTACCTGCCCAAGCTCGACGAGGAGCACCCGGAGATCGTCGTGCTGCGCAGCGGCAACGGGTTCATCGCCGACGTCTGGCACACCGACGTCACCTTCGTCGATTCACCCCCGAAATTCTCGGTCCTCAACATGCTCGAGCCCTCGCCGTACGGCGGCGACACGATGTGGACGAACCAGGCGCTGGCGTATGCAAGCCTGTCGGCACCGATGCGCGAGATGTTGCTCGGCCTGACCGCCGTACACACCGCCCGCAAATTCGGCGATCCTTCGCAGCAGGCCGAGCATCCCGTGGTCCGCCGTCACCCCGAAACCGGCGAGCCGTCGCTGTTCGTGAACCGCCAGTTCACCGAGCGGATCACGGCGCTGAGCCGCGGTGAGAGTGACGCGTTGCTCTCCTACCTCTACAGCTTCAGCGAACAACCGCACTTCACCTGCCGCTACTCCTGGAGCCCCGGCGCCATCGGTATCTGGGACAACCGCATCACCCAGCACTACGTGGTGAACGATTTCGAGGGAGACCGCACCATCAGCCGGGTGACGATCACCGGCGACGATCCGCAGCCGGCCGGCGACACCTCACGGTGGAACCCGTACGCCGTGCGCCGCATGTCTGCCGCCGGGCACGAGGGCTGAGCTCCGGCGCTACATCGCCGCGCTGGCAGCCGCGGTGTTCCCGGCGCCATCGTCGGACAGCTGCATCGTGGCGCACGGATAGACCGCGACGCTCGCCCGCGGCCCGTGCTTGCGCGCGAGCCAGGCGACCGTTTCGGCCCAGGACGGCAAGAGCACCGTGCCGTCCATCGTCGGTGGCAGCATCCCGGGCGTCGTTTTCGGCGCGAAGAAGAT
>DATAVO010000071.1:0-1838 GCA_036267695.1 Frankiaceae bacterium | reverse complement strand
GCTCTCCTCCGTGCCGAATCCTCGCTGAGCGGCGTCCATCACCGCACCGGCCCAGCCACGAGCTCGGGCTGCGAATCACCAGGATCCGGCGAGGGCCGCTCACCTGTCCGCGCGCAATTCTGCGGCTGTGCGACAGCGCGCGCAGTCAACCGTCAATGGAGGTCTGTAGATGAAGCTTGTGGTTAACGGCGTCGAGGTCGAGATCGACGATCGCCACGCCAAGACCCCGCTGCTCTGGGTCCTCAGAGACGTACTGGGGATGCGCGGCACGAAGTTCGGGTGCGGTGCGGGCTTCTGCGCGGCGTGCACGGTTCTGATCGACGGGCGCAACATGAAATCGTGCCAGACCTTGACCGAGCGCGCCCTGGGCAAGGCGGTGACGACGGCCGAGGAAGCATCCGGACCCGTGCTCGACGCGATCCGGGACGCGTGGCATCGCGGCAATGTCGTGCAATGCGGCTACTGCCAGCCCGGGCAGATCCTGGCCGCGGTTTCGCTGCTCACGTCCAAGCCGGCGCCTGACGACGCGGCGATCGACACCTGGATGAGCGGAAACCTCTGCCGTTGCGGCACCTATCCGCGGATTCGGGCCGCCATCCACGAGGCCGCCCGGATGGTGGCAGCGGGCGACGATCCGCGCCCGCTGGTCGCTGCGCCCGAACTGGAGCCAGGTCGCCTCACGCCTACCGACGCGAGCGACCCGGTCCTTCCGTACATCCGGTTTCGGGAGGACGGGACGCTCGTCGCGTACTCGAGCCAGATCGAGATGGGGCAGGGTATTCACACGGGGTTGGCGACGAGCGTCGCCGAGGAACTCGACGCCGACTTCGAGTCGGTCCGGGTGGTCAACGCCGCCAACGGTGGCGGACCTCCCCACGACGTGTATGGAAACCCGGATGCGGGCGGCGTCTTTCAGCTGACGGGCGGCTCCAACTCGACCAAGGGATTCTGGATTCGCTACCGCCTCGTGGCGGCACAGGCAAGAGCCCGGCTTGCGGCTGCGGCGGCGGAGCTGTGGGAGGTGCCCGTCGGGGAGGTGGAGTTCGAGCGGGGTGTCGTGCGTCACGCCAGTGGCACGACGGCCACCTTCGCGGAGCTGGCCACTCGCGCGGCCCAACTGCCCGTTCCCGATGGTGTCCAGCCCAAGGACCCCGCGGACTACACGCTGATCGGTGCCGAGGGACGGCTGCGCGTCGATTCCGTGCCGAAGATCCTCGGAACGACCCGGTTCACGATCGACGTGAGTGTCCCGGGAATGCAGACCGCCGTCGTTCTGCACCCACCGCGGTTCGGCGCGAGGGTGGCATCTGTCGACGATGCGGCCGCACTGGCCGAGCCCGGCGTCATCGCGGTGGTGCCGATCGAAGAGGGCGTCGCTGTCGTCGGCGAAACGGTCGCCGACGCTCAGCGAGGGCTGCGCGCGCTGATCGTCGACTGGGACGACGCCAACGCTGAGCGACGGAGCTCTGCCGAGTTGCTCGCCGAACACGTCCGGTTGCTCGAATCAGGCGAGGGGGCGGTCACCGCGCGTGACGATGGCGACGCCGAGACGGTGCTCGCCGACGCATCGACGGTCATTGATGGGACGTACACGCTCCCATACCTGGCGCACGCGACGATGGAGCCGAACAACGCTGCGTGCCGGATGCGCGAGGACGGGGTGCTCGAGGTGTGGGCGAGCACCGAATCGCCGGAGTTCACACGGATGTCTGCCTCCGCAGCCGGCGGCATCGACAAGGACCGGGTCGAGGTTCACGTCACGTTTGCCGGAGGATCATTCGGGCTGCACTCAAGCTCTGAGCGCGACCCCACGACTGAGGCCGTGCACGTGGCACGGG
>DATAVO010000070.1:0-16732 GCA_036267695.1 Frankiaceae bacterium | reverse complement strand
CGAGCGGATGCAGTTCGAGAAGCCGCTCTCGACCTTCCAGGGCGTCGCGCTGAAGGCGGCTGACGCCTACGTCGACAATGCCGGGATCCGCGCCGCCGTGCTGCAGGCCGCGTGGCGCCTCGATGCTGCGAAGACGCTCGGCACGACCCCGGCGGAAGCGAGCGCCTACGTGCTGACGGCCGCCTGGTGGGCGGCCGAGGCCGGCCAGCACTGCGTCCACATCACCCAGCACCTGCACGGCGGGCTCGGCGCCGATACGACGTACCCGATCCACCGCTACTTCCTGTGGGGCAAGTCGATCGAGCTCTACGTGGGCGGCGCGTCACGCACGCTGGCTCGGCTCGGCGACGTGCTCGTCACCCTCGACGCCCCCGGCGACGACATCACGATCCCGGGTTACGCCTCTAACTGACGCCGCCGGCGCGATTGCTGCTACCGCGTGCTCGCTGACCCCGATCCGGTGGTGCAGGCGGCGCAGGAAGCCGGGCGCCCACCAGCTGTACTCCCCGAACGCGCGCATCGAGGCGGGGACGAGCACGCCGCGGATCAGGGTCGCGTCGATCAGGATGGCGAGACCGCTGCCGAGTCCGAAGAACTGGATGAAGCTGACCTTGCTGGTGCCGAACGCGAAGAAGCTGACGGCAAGCAGGGCGGCGGCGGTTGAGACGATCCGTCCGGTGCGGGCCAAGCCATTGGTGACGGCTTCGGGCGTGCTCGCGCCGCCGTCATGCAACTCCTTGATCCGGCTGATCAGGAAGACCTCGTAGTCCATCGAGAGCCCGAAGGCGATGCAGAACAGCAGCACGGGCATCGAGGTGTTGATCGGGGTCGGGGTGAAGCCCAGTACCCCCGACAGGTGACCCTCCTGGAAGATCCAGACCATCGCGCCGAGCGTCGCGCCCAGAGTTAGCGCGTTACCGAGCAAAGCGCGCACCGGCTGGATCACGCTGCCGGTGAACAGGAAGAGCAGCACGAGCGTCGTCACGACGATGATGAGCGACGCGAGCCCCAAGTGAGAAGAGATGGCGTGCTTGGCGTCGATCAGTTTCGCGGTGGCGCCGCCGACGTAGGTGGTGGAACCTGGCGGAGCGGGGGCAGCGCGGACCTCGCGCACCAGGTTCTGAGCGGAGCCCGAGACGCTGTCGAAGCGCGTGCTCAGGCTGATCCGCTCGGTGCCTTCTGACGTCGAGGTGTTCACGCCCACGACGCCCGGGAGATCGGAGACCTTGGCGACGTAGGCGAGGCCGACCGCCGCCGATGGCGGCGGGGTCATCAGGACATCGATGACGTTGGGTTTGGTCGCGAAGTCGGCGCGCAGGGCATCGCCGACCTGATGCGTCGCGGTGCTCTTGGGCAGGACGCGCTCGTCCGGGGTGCTGAAGGTGACGTGCAGCAGCGGGGCGGCCATGAACAGCAGGACCGCAATGACGGGGACCGCGGCGACGAGGGGCCGGCGCATCACGGCGCCGGCGAGCCGGCCCCAGAAGGGTGCGTGGGGCGAGCGGGTCGGGTTGATGCCCCGGAGGCGGCCGGAGTTGACGCGATGGCCGAGCACGGTCAGCAGCGCGGGCAACACGACGAGCGCGCTGAGGGCGGCGAAGATCGTGACGCCGACGCCGGCGTAGGCAAAGGATTTCAAGAAGTAGACCGGGAAGACCAGCATCGCCGAGAGTGCAGCGGCGACGGTGAGCGCGGAGAAGGCGATGGTGCGGCCGGCCGTCGCGGTCGTGCGGGTGACGGCCTCGGCCACCTCGAAGCCGTTGGCCAATTCCTCACGGAAGCGGCTGACCATCAGCAGGGCGTAGTCGATCCCGAGCCCGAGGCCGAGCGCGGTGGTGAGGTTGATGGCGAAGATGCTCACGTCGGTGACGTGGGTGAGCAGGCTCAGTTCGGCAAACGTCGCGAGGATGGCTAAAAGGCCGATGCTCAGCGGCAGCAGCGCCGCGACCGCGCTTCCGAAGGCGATCAGCAGCAGGATCAGCGTGATCGGAACGGCGATCGCTTCGGCAAGCGCCAGGTCCTTGCCGACCTGGCCGCCGACATTCGTGCCCTTGTCGCCGCCGATCCGCAGGGTGGCCGCTGCCGTATCGACGTGGCCGTAGTCATGCAAGATCCCGTCGGCCTTGTCATCGACGACGCGCGCCAGGATCAGCGCGTCGGTGCCGTCACGAGAGTGCAGCGAAGCGACGCGAGCCGGCCAATACGACGTGACGCCGCGCAGCCGTTGGTCATGGGCGAGGGCGGTCGTCAGCCGCTCACCGTCGCTGGTGACGGCGGCGCCGTCGACCGTGCCGGCGCGGGCGTGCACCAGGAAGATGATGTTCGGCTCGCCGCCGAACTTCTGGTTCAGCAGGGTGTCGGCCTTTGTCGATGCCGCTGACGGATCGGCGAAACCCTCGTCGAGCAGGCGGCCGAAAGCGCCGACGCCGAGCACCGCAGCGCCGATCAGGATGACGGCCGTCACCAGCAGTACGAGCCGTGCACGGGTGGCGATGCGCTCGCCAAGTCGATGGAACACGTCGCCTCCCGAGTGGCGCTGTGGCTAGCTACCGCCGATGTGGACGGTGTGAACACTTGCTTATTTGGTTCACAGTGTCAACATTGTTTTCGTGCCGACCCACCCGTACCACCACGGTTCGCTGCGTTCCGCCCTGGTGGACGCCGGAGTGCAGCTGGCGCGTGAAGGGGGCCCAGGCGCCATCGTGCTGCGAGAAGTCGCTCGCCGGATAGGGGTGTCGCCGAACGCCGCGTACCGCCACTTCGCGGCGCTCCCCGAGCTCAGCGATGCCGTGGCTGAGGCGGCGCTCGCCGCGCTGGCCGCGTCGATGCGCCGCGAGCTCGACGCCATCCCCGACCGCGACGACCCGCTGATGGTGCTGCTCGCCGTCGGACGCGGCTACGTGCACTTTGCCCTCGACGAGCCCGGTCTTTTCGCCGCCGCCTTCAGTCGGCCCAAAGATCATATCGACCCGGAGCTCTACACACCTGACGGACAACGTTCGGCGACCGGGCTCTTGCACGACGCCCTCGACGGGCTGGCCGCCGCCGGCCTGCTCGTCCCGCAGGACCGTGACGCCGCCATCACCATGGCCTGGGCCTCCGTGCACGGGCTCGCGATGCTCCTGCTCGGCCCCCTCGGTGGGGTAGCCCCCGCCGACCGAGAACCCATGATCGACGCCGCGCTCGGCCTGGTCTGCCGGGGGCTGACGTCCCGCTGACGTCCCGCTGACGTCCCTCGGCCGCAGTCGGCGGGCACGCACACGATCCGGTTCGCCGAGGTGGCCGAAACGTTTCTGGCTAGGCAAACGATCCGGTGCCCGTCCGGCGCCACGACGTTTCTGGCGAGGCAAACGATGCGGTGCGCGATGTGGCGCGGCGGGTGGTGCACCGGATTGTTTGCGTTGCCGATAGGGATGCACCCGTGCGAGGGCATCGGATTGTTGGCGGGCGGCGGGCCGGCGGCGATCAGGTGCCGTTGAACTCCGGCGGGCGGCCTTCGGCGCGGGCGGCGCGCAGCTCGGCGAAATCGTCGCTCTTGTTGATAAAGGTTTGGTAGATCAGCTCGTCGTGCATGGAGCTGCGGATCTGCGGCTGCGAGAGGTGGCGGATGATCTCGCGGGCCATCCGGACGGCGATGAACGGTGCGGCGGCGATCGCCTCGGCCATCTCGCGGACGGTCGACTCGAGCGCGTCAGCCTCGACGATGCGGCTGACGATGCCGTGCCCCAGCGCCTCGTCGGCCTGCATGACGCGGCCCGTCAACACGAGGTCGCTGACGACGCCCGGCCCGCACATCTCGTAGAGCACCCCGAACCCACCGGTGTCCGGGATGACGCCGTGGGTGAGCTCGGGCAGGCGGAAGCGCGTTCCCTCGGCGGCGACGCGGATGTCACAAAGCAGCGCCCGCTGGAACGAGCCGCCCATCACCCAGCCCTTGCAGGCGACGATGAAGGGTTGGTCCAGATCCCACAGCTGCTGGATGCCGCGGTGACCGTTACGCATCAGTTCGTGATGCGGAACCGGCTTGACGTTGGTGCCGATCGACGCGACATCGCGACCCGACGAGAACGACTTGCCCTCGCCCTGCCAGATGACGACGCGGACGTCGCGGCGCTGGCGGAGCTCGCCGAGGATCGCGAAGAGCTCGGAGTCCATGTCGTCGTCGAACGCGTTGTGCTTGTCGGGATTGTGGTTGGTGATCGTGGCGATCTTGCCGTCGATCTCCAGGCTCACATGACCGCTCATGACCGGCTCCTTAGGCCTCGTAAGTTCCGTCAGCGCGACGCAGCCACCCCGACGCCGCCGAGCTGCCGCCGTCCACGTGCAGGGTCGTGCCGGTGACATAACGCGAAAGGTCGCTCGCCAGGAACAGCGCGGGTCCGGCGCAGTCGTCCTCGTTGCCCCAACCCATCGGCACCTTCGGGTCATACTTCTCGCGGCCGCCCTGCATTGCGGACTCTCCGAGGCCCTCGTCGCCCGGCGTGGGGATCGCGTCGGGCGCGATGGTGTTCACCCGGATGCCCTTGAAGACGAGTTCGAGTGCCAGCGTGCGCGAGAGGTGCTCGACGGCAGCCTTCATCGCGCCGTAGATGCCGAAGCCCGGGGAGGCGCGCGTCACCTCGACGGTGGTGATGTTGATGATCGATCCGCCGCTCGTCATGAGCGGTACGCAGCCGCGCACGAAATGGGTCACCTGCGTGAAGTTCTCGTTCACGAGCGCGGTCTGACCGCCCGGCGACACGTCCATGACCGCGGCGTAGAACCCGCCGCCCGCGTTGTTCACGAGGATATCGACGCGGCCGAAACGTGCAGCAATTGCAGCACAAAACGCCTCGACGGCGGCCGGGTCACGCACGTCCATCACGGAAAGCAGCGCGTCGACCCCGTACTCGTCGCGAATCTCTTTGCCGGTCTGCTCGAGCCCGTCGCCGATCCGGTCGCAGAGGGCCAGCTGCACTCCGCACGCGGCGAACGACTGCGCGATGGACTTGCCGATGCCTTGCGCGGCACCGGTCACCACCCCGACCTTGCCGGTCAGATCCAGAGCACGCGCGTCAGTGACCACGGCGCCGGACGATAGCTGACGCTGCGTCAGCTGCCGACCTCGGGGCGCGTGACGACGCGCAGTGAGCCAGACTGGGCCCACGGCACGAAGCCCTCGCCCACGGCCCGTTCCCAGACATGGAACGGGGCCTGCCCGCCCTGGGCCGGGTCGGGGAAGACATCGTGGATCACCATCACGCCGCCCGGGCGCACGTGGTGGACCCACGCCTCGTAGTCGGCCTGCGCCTGCTCCTCGGTGTGACCGCCGTCCAGGAAGAGAAACGCGAGCGGGGTCGACCAGCAGGCCCCGACCAGCTGCGAACGGCCCACGATGGGCACAACCACGTCTTCGACGCCCGCGCTGTAGAGGTTGCGACGCAGCTCCGGCAACGTGTCGAGCCGGCGGGCATGCGGATCGACCAGCGTCGGGTCGTGCCACTCCCACCCCGGCTGGTTCTCCTCCGAACCGATGTGATGGTCGACGGTCACCACCGTGCCGCTGCCGGCCTCCCGCACTGCCGCCGCGAGATACAGGGTCGACTTCCCGCAGTACGTGCCGACCTCGCCGAGCACCGCGTCCGGAAAGCGCTTCACCGCCTCGACGGCGGCCTCGTACAGGGCCGTTCCCTCGTCGCTGGGCATGAAGCCCTTGGCATTCTCGGCAGCGCGGCGCAGCAAGTCATCCACGCTGCCAGCCTTCCACAGCCAGCGGCCATCACGAGTGCCATGCAACTCGTTACAGTTCTTCCCATGGCCAATGCTCAGGTTCCCGCGGTGGAGGGCTGGTTCACCAGCCAAGGACCGGGCGGAGTGCCCGCCTTGCTCGGGAGCCGCTGTACTTCGTGCGGCACGCTGTCCTTCCCGAAGGCGACGATGTTCTGCCCGAATCCCGCCTGCACGGGCAGCGAGTTCGACGAGGTTCCGCTCTCGACCCGCGGCCGCGTATGGAGCTACACCGACGCGCGCTACAAGCCCCCGCCGCCGTATGTCGCGACGAGCGATCCCTTCGAACCGTTCGCAATCGTGGCGGTCGAGCTCGAGGCCGAGAAGATCGTCGTGCTCGGCCAGGTCGTTCCAGGCGTCCGCGTCGATGACCTCAGCATCGGCATGGAGATGGAGCTCGTCATCGACACGCTCTTCACCGAGGCCGCTGAGGATGGCGCGAGCGTCGATCAGGTCGTCTGGAAGTGGAGCCCCGTCGCCTCCGCGACCGTGAACAAAGTCGCTTCCGCGACGGAGGATGGAGAGGTAGCCGCATGAGCACCGACCGCCGGGTCGCCGTCATGGGCGCGGGCATGCACCCCTGGGGCAAGTGGGGACGCAACTTCGTCGAGTACGGCGTCGTGGCTGCGCGGGCCGCGCTCGCTGACGCCGCAATCGCCTGGGGCGACGTGCAATTCGTCGCCGGCGCCGACACGATCCGCAACGGTTACCCGGGGTTCGTCTCCGGCGCCACCTTCGCTCAGGCGCTGGGCTGGACCGGGGCAAGCGTCTCGAGTTCGTACGCCGCCTGCGCGAGTGGTGCCGCGGCGATCGCGAGTGCCCGCGCGCAGATCCTTGCTGGCCTGTGTGACGTCGCCCTCGTCGTCGGTGCGGACACGACTCCCAAGGGCTTCTTCGCGCCCGTCGGCGGTGACCGCAAGGACGATCCCGACTGGCTGCGCTTCCGGCTCATCGGTGCCTCGAACCCGGTGTACTTCGCGCTCTACGCGCGCCGCCGCATGGAACTGTTCGGCGCCACCGAGGACGACTTCGCTCAGGTCAAGGTCAAGAACGCGCGTCACGGTGTGAAGAACCCGTACGCCCGCTACCGCGCCGAGGTCACGGCGCAGGACGTGCTCGCGTCGCCCATGGTCAGCGATCCCTTGCGGCTGCTGAACATTTGCGCCACGTCCGACGGCGCCGCGGCACTCGTGCTGACGAGCGTCGAGTACGCCCGGGCGCACGGCCTCGGCGACGAAGGCAACCCGCTCGTCGGCATCGACGCAGTGTCGACCGTGACCCCGACCTTCCCCAATCCCGTCATCGAGATGCCCAACTTCGCCACCGACGCGGGTGTGGCGAGCGGCCCGAGCTTCCGCGATTCGATCGCGCTGCGGGCGTACGAGCAGGCCGGGGTGAGCCCCAAGGACATCGACGTCGCCGAGGTCTACGACCTCTCCAGCGCGCTCGAACTCGACTGGTACGAGAACATCGGGCTCTGCGATGTCGGCGAGGCCGAGAACCTGCTGCGCTCCGGGGCGACCGCGCTCGGCGGCCGGGTGCCGGTCAACCCGTCGGGTGGCCTTTCCTGCTTCGGTGAGGCCATTCCGGCGCAGGCGATCGCGCAGGTGTGCGAGCTGGTCTGGCAGTTGCGCGGGCAGGCGGGTGACCGTCAGGTCGACGGCGCGACGCTTGGGATCACCGCCAACCAGGGGCTGTTCGGCAATGCGTCGTCGGTGATCATCAGCCGCTGATCCCAGGCTGGTCGCCGGAGTGAGCGCCGCTCGGGCGCAGTGGACGGCGCGTGCCAAGCAAGCGCTTGGGCGGCATACTTGCGAGGGTGACTGTGCGCAGTGTCGGCTCGCCGACGCCGGCTCCCCCGCCTCCCTCTGAGCGGCGCGCGGCATTGGTGGCGCTGGCGGCGGAGCTGTTCGCCGAGCGCGGCTACCGGGCTACGACCGTCCGCGAGATCGCCGACGCCGCCGGAGTGCTCTCCGGAAGCCTGTACCACCACTTCGACTCCAAGGAGTCGATCATCGACGAGCTGCTCTCCAGCTACCTCGATGAGCTGCTGGCGCAGTACCGGGCGATCGTCTCCGAGGGCGGCAGCTGCGTCGAGGTGCTCGGCCGGCTGGTGAAGGCGGCATTCAGCTCCTTCGACCGCCACCGCGCGGCCATCACGGTGTTTCAGAACGAGCGTCAGTACCTGCTGAACTTCCCGCGCTTCGCGTATCTGGCGAAGAACGAGCAGGCCGTCAGCCGGATCTGGATGAAGGTCATCCGCGAGGGCATCGCCAGCGGCGAGTTGCGCCGCGATCTGGATCCCAAGCTCGCCCACCGCTACATCCGTGACGCGATCTGGGTTGCCGTGCGCTGGTATCGCCCCGGTGGGCGACTGTCGTCGAGCCAGCTGGCCGAGCAGTACCTCACGCTCATGCTGGACGGAATGCGTACGCCCCCAGCAGGGGTTACTGGTCAACGAACCAAGCGCTCGCTCGGGTAACCTCGGACGCGCCACATCCGCTGGCAGCGATAGCCAGTGATAGCCGGGAGGTTTCGCTCATGGCTGCTCGTGAGGCCTACATCGTTGACGCGATCCGCACTCCGGTCGGCAAGCGCGGCGGGGGACTGTCCGCCGCGCACCCTGCTGACCTCGGTGCGCACGTCCTGAAAGCGTTGATGGAGCGTTCGGATCTCGATCCGATGGCCGTCGAAGACGTCGTCTTCGGTTGCGTCGACGCGATCGGTCCGCAAGCCGGAAACATTGCCCGCACCTGCTGGCTCGCTGCCGGGCTGCCCGAGGCGATTCCGGGCGTCACGATCGACCGCCAGTGCGGCTCGTCGCAGCAGGCGGTGCATTTCGCGGCTCAGGCAGTCATGTCGGGCACGAGCGATCTGATCGTCGCCGGCGGCGTGCAGAACATGAGCATGATCCCGATCGCCAGCGCGATGACGGCCGCGGAGCCGCTCGGCTTCACCGATCCCTTCTCCGGCTCCATCGGCTGGCGCGAGCGCTACGGCGATCAGGAGATCTCGCAGTTCGCCGGCGCCGAGATGATCGCCGAGAAGTGGGACATCTCCCGCGCCGACATGGAGGCGTTCGCGCTTGCCAGCCACGAGCGAGCACTGGCCGCGATCGACGAGGGCCGGTTCGAGCGCGAGATCGTCCCTTACGTCAACTTGGCCGGGGAGAAGGTCACCACCGATGAGGGCCCGCGCCGCGGCACCACGCTGGAGAAGATGGCGTCGCTGAAGACCTTGGTCGACGGGGGCCGGCTCACTGCCGCTGTCAGCAGCCAGATCTCGGATGCGGCCAGCGGCATGCTGATCGCCTCCGAAGACGCGGTGAAGCGCCACGGGCTCAAGCCGCGGGCGCGTATCCACCACATTTCGGTCCGTGGCGACAGCCCGGTCTTCATGCTCACCGCGCCCATCCCGGCCACCGCGTACGCGCTGGCGAAGACCGGCCTCACCATGGACGACATCGACCTGGTCGAGATCAACGAGGCCTTCGCCAGCGTCGTCCTCGCCTGGCAGAAGGACACCGGCACCGATCTGTCCAAGGTCAACGTCAATGGCGGGGCGATCGCGCTCGGCCACCCGCTCGGCGCGACGGGCACGAAGCTCATGACGACCCTGCTGCACGAGCTCGAGCGCACCGGCGGCCGCTACGGCCTGCAGACCATGTGCGAGGGCGGCGGCGTGGCCAACGTGACGATCATCGAGCGGCTGTCCTGACCCGTGGATCTGACGCTCACCCCGCAGGAGGAGAGCTTTCGGGCCGCCGCACGTGAGTGGCTCGAGGCGCACGTGCCGGCCAAGCCCCTGGCGTCGCTCGATACGCAGGAGGGCTTCGAGGCGCACCGCGTCTGGGAGCACGAGCTTCACGCCGGCGGATGGGCGGTCGTCTCCTGGCCCGAGGAGTACGGCGGCAAGTCCGCTTCGCTCGTCGAGTGGCTGATCTTCGAGGAGGAGTACTACCGGGTCGGTGCTCCGCGCCGGGTCGGGCAGAACGGCATCTTCCTGCTGGCGCCGACGATTTTCGAGTTCGGCTCCGAGGAGCAGCAGAAGCGGATCCTGCCCCGCATGGCGAACGGCGACGAGATCTGGTCGCAGGCCTGGTCCGAGCCGGGTGCGGGTAGTGACCTCGCGGCCATCCGCAGTACCGCCAGCAAGGTCGACGGCGGCTGGGTGCTCAACGGGCAGAAGACCTGGAGCACCCGGGCCGTCTTCGCTGACTGGGCGTTCGGGCTCTTCCGCTCCGACCCCGAGGCACCGCGTCACGCCGGCCTCACGTACTACCTTTTCCCGCTGTCGGCGAAGGGCGTCACGGTGCGCCCGATTCGCCAGCTCGACGGCGAGGCCGGGTTCGCCGAGGTCTTCTGCGACGACGTCTTCGTGCCCGATCAGGACGTGCTCGGGGTGCCCGGCTCGGGCTGGAAGGTCGCGATGTCGACCACGGGCTCGGAGCGCGGTCTGACGCTGCGCAGCCCGGGCCGTTTCATGGCCTCTACTGACCGGCTCGCTGCGCTGTGCCGCGAAGGCGATCGCGTCGATCCGACTCTGCGCGCTGACGTGGCGCAGGCCTGGATCGACGCGGAGGCCTACCGGCTCTACACGTTCGGCACCGTCGGGCGGATGCTGGCCGGCGAGAGCGTCGGCGCCGAATCGAGCCTGAACAAGCTCTTCTGGTCCGAGCTCGACATCGACATCACCCAGACCGCGCTGCGGCTGCTCGGCCCGCGCGGGGTGCTCGGCGCTGATGCGCCCGACGCCGAAGGCCAGTGGCTCGCCGACTTCCTCTTTGCTCTCGCCGGTCCGATCTATGCGGGCACCAACGAGATCCAGCGCAACGTCGTCGCCGAGCGCGTCCTCAAGCTTCCCAAGGGGGCGTGATGCGCTTCGGGTTCACCGCCGATCAGCGCGAGCTGGCAGTGGCCGTACGCGAGATCCTGACGTCCGAGCTGACCCCCGAGGTGCGCGCCAGCGGGGCCGAAGCGTCTGGCCGTCGCGGACCGGTCTGGAAGGCGCTGTCGGAAGCCGGCGTCTTCGGTCTGCTGGTGCCTGAGGAGCACGGCGGGCTCGGGCTCAACGAGCTCGACTCGGTGCTGGTGCTCGAGGAGCTGGGGCTGGCCGCCGCGCCGGGCCCGGTGGCCGAAACGGCGTTCGTCTGCGCTCCGCTGCTCTCCGACCGGCCGGGTTTTGCTGACGGTGCGGTGGCGGCCGTCGCAGCGGAAGCCGGTGGGTACCTGCCGGATGCCGACGTCGCGGATGTGCTGATCGTGCTCGAGGGTGAGCAGGCGCGGGTGATTGCTGCGGGCGGCGAGCTGACCGGCCAGCCGACTGTCGACCCGAGCCGTCCGCTCTTTACGTTGCCCGCTGCTTCCGGGGAGCCGCTCGACGGCGGCGCTGCCCTGCGTGACCGGGCGGTGCTCGCGTCGGCAGCGCAGCTCGTGGGTGCCTCGCAGCACCTCCTCGATGCTGCGGTCGAGTACGCGAAGACCCGCAAGCAATTCGGCCGCGAGATCGGCTCGTTCCAGGCGCTCAAACACCAGCTCGCCGACCTCATGCTGGACGTCGAATTCGCCCGCCCGCTGGTCTACCGCGCGGCCTACTCGCTCGCCGAGGGCAAGTCCACCGCGTCACGTGACGTCTCCGCGGCGAAGGTCAATGCCGCTCAGGCCGCCGAACACGCGGCGCGCACCGCTATCCAGGTGCACGGCGCCATCGGCTACACCGACGAGCTCGACCTGCAGTACTGGCTCAAGCGCGTCTGGTGGCTCGTCCCATCGTGGGGTGACGCGATCGCCCACCGCGCCCGGGTGGCCGCCGCCGTCATCGACGCCGGCGCCACCATGCGTACCCCCTGAAACCCCGCGGATTAATCCGCTCTGCACGTCCGGGCATGCAGAGGCGATTAATCGCGCCTGCCGGTCGGGGCGTGCGCTGAGGCTTACGCGAGCGGCTAGCGGAGCCGCTCGATGATCATCGCCATGCCCTGGCCGCCGCCGACGCACATGGTCTCGAGGCCGATGGTCTTGTCCTCGGTCGCGAGCCCGTTGAGCAGGGTGGCCATGATCCGGGCACCGGTCATGCCGAAGGGGTGGCCGACGGCGATCGCGCCGCCGTGGACGTTGAGCTTGTCCTCCGGGATGCCCAGCTGGCGGGCCGACGGGAGCACCTGGGCGGCGAAGGCCTCGTTGATTTCGACGAGGTCGACGTCGTTGATGCTCATGCCCGCGCGGGCCAGCGCCTGCCGGCTCGCCTCGACCGGCCCGAGGCCCATGATCTCCGGGTCGAGCGCCGAGACGCCCGAGGAGATGATGCGGGCCAGCGGGGTGACGCCGAGCTGGCGGGCCCGGATGTCACTCATGACGATGACGGCGGCGGCGCCGTCGTTCAGCGGGCACGCGTTACCGGCGGTCACCTTGCCGTCGGGACGGAAAACCGGCTTCAGGTCAGCCAGCTTCTCGGCCGTCGTGCTCGGACGCGGGCAGTCGTCGCGGTCGATGACGGTGCCGTCGGGCAGCGTGACAGGGGTGATCTCGCGGGCCCAGAAGCCGTTCTCCTGCGAGGCGCCGGCGCGCTGCTGCGAGCGGGCGGCGAAGGCATCCATGTCGGCGCGTGAGACGTTTTCCAGCTCGGCGACGTTTTCCGCCGTCTGGCCCATGGCGACGTAGATGTCGGGCAGGCCGCCAATCGGCGACCAGGTGGCGACATCGCCGAGCAGCCGGCTCTCGGTGCGCGCTTCGGCCGCCCCGAAGAGAGGGTTGTGCGAGCCGGGCGCACCGTCGGAGCGGCCGATGCCGAAGCGGCTCACGCACTCGACGCCGGCGGCGATGAACGCGTCACCCTCGCCGGCTTTGATGGCGTGAGCGGCAATGCGGATCGCGGCGAGGGAGGAGGAGCAGTAGCGGTTGATCGTCAGGCCCGGCACGGTGGGCAGATCGGCCAGCAGGCCGACCACGCGCGCGATGTTGTAGCCCTGCTCGCCGGCCGGCTGGGCACAACCGAGGATGAGGTCGTCGAACGCCGTCGGCTCGAGCTCGGGCACCTGCGCGCAGACGGCGCGGACCATCGCGGCGGCGAGATCGTCAGGCCGCAGCTCCGTCATCGTTCCCTTGGAGGCCCGGCCGATCGGGCTGCGTGTGGCGGCGACAATGACGGCTTCACTCATGACCTGTCCTCTGCTGAGCTTCCGATGGATCGACTGAACCAAGCACTTGCTTGGTTGCCAGCGTAGGAGCGGACAGCGCGCGAGTCAAAGCCGCGACCCGGTAGGTTCGGCCCATGGATCTGCGCGAGAGCGCGAACGAGCGCTCCTTCCGCGCCGAGGTGCGCGAATGGCTCGAGGCCAACCTGACGGGTACGTTCGCCGACGCCCGCGGGCTCGGTGGCCCGGGCCGGGAGCACGAGGCGTTCGAGGTGCGCGCCGAGTGGGACCGCCACCTCGCCGCTGCGGGCTGGACCTGCCTCGGCTGGCCGGTCGAACATGGCGGGCGGGGATTCGACCTTCGCCATCAGGTGATCTTTCACGAGGAGTACGCGCGCTCGGATGCGCCGGTGCGGGTCGGGCTGATCGGTGAGGGCATGGTCGGGCCGACCCTGATGGCCTTCGGCACCGACGAGCAACGCGCGCGGCTGCTTCCCTCGATTCAGCGCGGCGAAGAGCTGTGGTGCCAGCTGTACTCCGAGCCCAACGCCGGCTCCGATCTGGCGAACGTCTCCACGCGTGCGGTGCGCGACGGCGAGGACTACGTCATCAGCGGCCAGAAGGTCTGGACCTCGCTGGCGCACTGGGCCGACTGGGGTTTCGCGATCGTGCGCACCGAACCGGGCTCGAAGAAACACAAGGGTTTGTCCTACCTGCTGGTGCCGATGCGCGAGCCGGGGATCGAGCTGCGCCCGATCATCCAGGCGACCGGCACGTCCGAGTTCAACGAGGTCTTCTTCGACGCCGCCCGCTCGTCCGCCACGAATCTCGTGGGTTCCGAGGGCGACGGTTGGAAGATCGGCATGGCGACGCTCGGCTTCGAGCGCGGCTCGATGACGCTCGGCCAGCAGGTCGGTTTCCGTCGCGAGCTCGAGCGCATCATCGAGCTGGCGCAGCGCACCGGCGCCGCCGATGACCCGACCATCCGGGAGCGCATCTCGCGGGCCTGGATCGGCGTCGAGATCATGCGGCTGAACGCGTTGCGCACGCTCTCCACGTCCGGCCGCGAGTTCGAAAGAACCGCATCCATCGGCAAGCTCTACTGGTCCACCTGGCATCAGGAGCTCGGCGACCTCGCCATGGACGTCCTCGGGATGAGCGCCACCGTCGTCGAGGAACCGCCGTACGAGCTGCGCCCGGAGCAGTCCCTCTTCCTGTTCAGCCGCTCCGACACGATCTACGCCGGCTCGAGCGAGATCCAGCGCAACATCATCGCCGAGCGTTCGCTCGGCCTGCCCAAGGAGCCCACCGTTGCCTAGCCCCGCTCCCGCCTATCCGGCGGCGCACAACCTGCTCGAAGGCCGGATCGTGCTCGTCACGGCTGCCGCCGGCACCGGCATCGGCTTCTCCACGGCCAAGCGGGCTGCCGAAGAAGGCGCCACCGTCGTCGTCTCCGACTACCACGAGCGCCGCCTGGGCGAGGCGGCCGATCAGCTCACCGAGATCATGGGGGAGAAGCCCCTCGCGGTGCCGTGTGACGTGCGGAGCGAGGACCAGATCCAGGCGCTGTTCGACGCGGTGTACGAGCGCCACGGTCGGCTCGACGTGCTCGTCAACAACGCCGGCCTCGGCGGCGAGGTCCCGCTCGTCGACATGACGGATGAGCAGTGGACGAACGTCCTCGACATCACCCTGAACGGCACCATGCGCGCCACCCGGGCGGCGCTGCGCCGCATGATGCCGGCGGGCAGCGGCGTCATCGTCAACAACGCCTCGGTGGTCGGCTGGCGCGCGCAGGCCGGGCAGGCCCATTACGCGGCGGCGAAGGCCGGTGTCATGGCGCTCACCCGCTGCGTCGCGATCGAGGCGGCGTCGTCCGGGGTCCGGGTCAACGCCGTCGCGCCGAGCCTGGCGATGCACCCGTTCCTGGCCAAGGTGAGCAGCGAGGAGTTCCTCGCTGAGCTTGCCGAGAAGGAGGCCTTCGGACGCGCGGCGGAGGTGTGGGAGATTGCCAACGTCATCGTCTTCCTGGCGAGCGACTACTCGTCCTACATGACCGGCGAGGTCGTCGCGGTCAGCAGCCAGCACCCGTAAGGAGCAGATCGTGACTCGGCTGAGCGCAGCGAAGCCGAGCGCGGGTCTGCGACCAACAAACTAGGAGCCGCAATGTCAGCGCTCGACACCGTCAACGCGTTCATGAAGGCCGCCGCTGACCGCGATTACGACACCGCCGTCAGCTACCTCACCGACGACATCGAGTACCAGAACATGCCCATTGCCGCTGTCATCGGCAAGGAGGCGGTACGCGGGACGCTCGACATGCTGCTCGCCAACGCCGAGGGTTCGGAATGGGTCGTGCACCGCGAGGTCGAGTCCGGCAACATCGTCATGAACGAGCGCACCGATCGCTTCCTGATCGGTGGCACGTGGATGGAGCTCCCGGTCGCCGGCGTCTTCGAGCTGCGCGACGGCAAGATCTTCCTCTGGCGCGACTACTTCGACCTCGAGACGATCATGAAGCAGATGGCGCCGCCGGCCTGACGCCGCGTTTCAGCTCGCCCTTGCGGTCACGACCAACGCCGCCAGCTCACCCGTCACCGGACCGGGGCCGAGCCGCTGAGTCATTTCCTCGGCCAGCGCCTCGGTGAGTTCGTCGAGCGGGCCGCATTCCTGCAACGCGAAGCGCAGGGGCGTGCCAAGGCAAAAGCCCTCGGTGAGCGTGCGCGCCGAGGGAGAGCTGCCGCGAAGGACGACGCGGTCGATGCTTTCCGGCTCGAGACCGCCGGCGCGCAGGTCGTCGGCGATCTGAACCGGATCGGCATATCCGTGGGGAACCCGGACGATGAAGGTCGGCGGATCGGCCAGGACGGCGTTCAGGCTGTCGACCATTGCCGCAGGGAACGGCGACCCTTCGACGACATCCCACACGGAGAACACCATCAGACCGCCGGGCTCCAACACCCTCGCGCTCTCCGCGAAGGCCGCCGGCTTGTCGGGAAAGAACATGACCCCGAACTGCGAGACGACCGCGTCGAACGAACCGTCAGCAAACTGAAGGAGTTGGGCGTCGGCTTGTGCCCATGACGGGCCGGCCAGGCGCTCCGAGGTCCACGCCACCATCGCGGGGTTGAGGTCGGTGGCGGTGATGGCGCAGGCGGGGAGTGCCTTGACCAATTGAGCCGTCGCGATGCCCGTACCGGCGGCGAGTTCGAGGAGCCGTCGCGGCGCGTGCGGCTCCATCAGCCCGGCGAGGTGAGCGGCGAAGGGGGCGAACAGCGCCGGCCCCAACGCCCGGTCATAGACCTCGGGCATGGATTCAACCCAGCTCGCGTCGGTGCTCACGCGTACATCATCTACACATTGAGCGAAACGTGCCCGCCTTCAGGCCGGGGTCCACGGGGTCGTCGAACTCGCCAGCCATCCCAGCGTCTGACGGCGCGAGAGCGGCCCGCGTGGCTGCCAGGGCGCCGGCAATTTGCCCGTGGCGACGAGGGAGGCGTGCTCGGCTCTCGCGACGGTGACCGGATCGTCGGCGAGCGCGCACCGAGTGGCGTGCGCGTCGATGCCGAACAGGTTGGCGGCGTTGAGGCCGAGCACCTTCGCTTTGCGCGCGGCGGTGAGCGCCGGGTAGCCGAAGCGCTCCTGGTATTCAGCGCTGATCTGGAACGCCCGGAACGCCATGATCTGCGGCTGCGGCGAGCCGTACCAGATGGCATCGGTGCCCCAGAGGACGCGGTCTGCGCCGACCCGGCTGAGCAGCTTGCCCATCACGTGCGCGGCCTGGTCCGGATCGGTGAGCACGGTGCGCCAGGTGGTGCCGAGATCGACCCAGAC
>DATAVO010000069.1:0-6368 GCA_036267695.1 Frankiaceae bacterium | reverse complement strand
TGCACGTAACTCTTCAGGTCACCGCCGGCGCTGAACGCCCGTCCGCTCCCGGTGACGAGGACGGCCCGCACCGACGGATCAGCCGCGGCCTTCGAGACTGCAGCATCGAAGGCGCCGATCAGCTCCCAGCTCATCGCGTTCAGCTCGTCCGGACGGTTCAGCGTGATGGTCGCGGCGAGCCCCCCGGAATCGGCGATCGGCTCGGTCGCGTACTCGACGATCATCTCGCGCTGTCCCCCTGAATTCGCCGCAGGATCTGATGTTTCTGCACCTTGCCCGACGCCGTGGTCGGAAGCGCGTCGAGCAAGACCAGCCGCTCCGGCAGCTTGTACGTCGCGAGTCCCGCTTCGCGTAGCCGGGCCACCATCGTGTCGAAGTCGAGCGTGCAGTCGGGATGCGGTACGACGCAGGCGCAGCCACGCTCGCCCAGCCGTTCGTCGGGCAGCGCCACGACGGCGACCTGGCGCACTTCCGGGAATTCGCTCAACATGTCTTCGATCTCGCGCGGGGCGATGTTCACTCCCCCGCGGATGATGATCTCCTTCTTGCGCCCCACCACCGTCAGGTAGCCGTCGGCATCAAGACGGACGAGGTCGCCGGAGCGTACCCAGCCGCCGTCGAGGTAGGTCGCCGCCGTCCGCTCCGGGTCATACGCGAGCCCGACGCTGGTGTTCGGGCCCTTGATGTGCAGCTCGCCTTCTGCCGGTGCGGTAAGGGTTTTCCCGTCCTCGCCGCGAACCTCGATCTCGGTGTGCCGCAGGGCGCAGCCGTCAGTATTCGCGCGCTTGTCCGGCGGGGAGTCGGGCCGGTTCCACGTCGCGCACAAGACCTCGGTCGATCCGTAGAGGCGCAGCACGCAGATGCCCAGCCGTTCGGCGCGGGCCACGAGGGGGCCAGGCACCGGTGCGCCGCCGCAGCCGAAATGCGTCAGGCTCGGCAGCTCGATTCCGTGCTTCTCGCAATGGCCGACGAGGTCGTCGAGGAATGTCGTCGCAGCGAGCGTGTAGTTGCACTGATGCTCGGCGATGAGCCGCGCCGCGTCGGCCGCGTCCCAGCGGTCCTGCAGCACGAGAGTCGCCCCGTGCACGAGCGCCGCGCGAATCCCATAGTTGAACCCGGTGGAATGGCCGACCGGTGAAGGCATCCAGACCACCGTCTTGGCGCTGAGCCCGAGCTCAGCGAACGTCGCGCGCACCGCGAAATTGGCCGTCTCCTCGGTGTGCATGATGGCCTTCGGCGTCGCCTCGGTGCCTGACGTGAAGATGAGCTCCGACACGTCCGAAGCGCTTGCTCCCGGCCGCAGCCCCGCGTTGCTGGCCGGCGCCATCGGCTGCGGGTCATCGACGTCCACCACGATGCGCAGCGGCGCGACCCCGGTCTTCGCTGTCACCTCATCGAGCAACGCCTGGTGGTCGAATCCGCGGTACGTCGCCGGGATGAACACCGCCTTCGGCGCGGCGGTGGAGAAGACGTGGCTCAGCTCGCGCGCCCGATAGTTCGGCAGGAGCGGGTTCAACACGGCGCCGAGCGAGTTGGTCGCGACGGCCGCCACCACGGCCTCGTAGCAGTTCGGCAGCTGGATCGAGACGACGTCGCCCCGCGACACGCCATGCGTGCTCAGGTGCATAGCCAGGCCGGCGGCATCACCCGCCAGTTCCGCATACGTCTTCGCGCGCTTGCCCAACTGCTCGATGACGGCCGTCGCCGGCCCCGCGAGGTCAGCTACCCGAGAGCTCAGCGTCTCCGCCGTCCACAGGCCCTGCTCGCGATAGCGCTCAGCCTGCTCGTCACGGGTGACGACGTTGTCCAACATTCGCCCTCCCTCTGGGCACTCGGATCCGGCCCGCGAATCCTCCCACCCGCCTGCGCTTGCGCTCAGCGGCACCCATACCTAAAATGCCGAGCCCGCGGCTCTCATCGGCCTCACCGCATTCGGGGCCGCCGGCGTCGGCCTGACCGGCTACGGCATCGACCGGGCCGTCGTGAACACCGGCAGCGGCCAGTGGATCTCAGCCGGCGGGGTCGCTCTCGCCGTGGCCATCGGCTACGTCCTGGTGCTGTGGCGGCAGGTCACGGCGCTGCCGAACCCCGGATAGTTCGTCAACGCAAAACTGCCCCGCCGGCGAACCGGCGGGGCAGTTGAGCTTTGAACGTCAGACGCTCAGATGGGGCGGACCTGCTCCGCCTGGGGGCCCTTCTGGCCCTGGGTGACCTCGAACTCGACGCGCTGGTTCTCGTCGAGGCTGCGGTAGCCGTCGGTGGCAATCGCCGAGTAGTGCACGAAGACGTCAGCGCCTCCGCCGTCCTGGGCAATGAACCCAAAACCCTTCTCAGCGTTGAACCACTTCACGGTGCCCTGCGTCATGCTTGTCTCCTTCGGGGGGACGGTTTCTTCGACACCCGCTCGGTGCGGATCCCGGGTTGCCCGCGGTAGTTCGTCATCCCCTCCGGAAGGATCCGGAAAAAACAACAAGCGCCCGCTGTAAATCCCGCGAGCGCTTGATACGTACGAGGAAATGCAACTGCAACCGCTATGAACGGTAGCACCTTCTGCCCTTCGTGCAAGCCTGGCGCGCATCATGATCCGGCTCGCCACTTCACAGGCGGCGAATGTTGGCTTACGCCGCCCCTGATGGATAGCGTGACGGCGGGTTCGGATAGGTGCCCACGTTGCTCTGCTCACCGTGGGTCGCCGGGTGGGTGCGGGCGCCGTCACGGTCCCATCCGACTCGGAGCACCCCTGTGGGTTCAGAGGGTCCCACCGACCCCGCACCCGACCCGACGCAGTCCGACGAGGTCACCCTCGCGGCCGCCTACGGTCAGTTGCAGTCGTTGCTGCTCGAAAGCGACGATGTGGCCGGTTTCCTGGAGCAATTGGCGGTGCTGTCGGCCGCCGTCGTGCCCGCGACGGCCTGCGGCATCACGCTGCGCGGCGAACGTGACGCCTTCACCGTGGCCAGCAGCGGCCAACTCGCCCGCGACGCCGATGAAATCCAATACGGACGCGGCCAGGGGCCCTGCCTCTCGGCCATGAACACCGGCGAGCGGGTGCTCATCACCGATCTCGACGACGACGACCGCTGGCCCGAGTACCGCGTCCATGCGCTCGAACGCGGTATCGCCGGCTCACTCTCGCTGCCGCTCGACGTCTCCGGCCAAACGGTCGGCGCCCTGAACCTCTACTCCACCGAGCCGCGCCATTTCGACGCCGATGCCATCCGCCGCGCCGACGCCTTCAGCCGGCAGTCCGCCACCGCGCTGACCCTCATGATGCGCCACGCCTCCCAGGTCACGCTGGCCGGCCAGCTGCGCGAAGCCCTGGAATCCCGCGCGGTGATCGACCAGGCCATCGGGATCATCATGGCTCAGCGCCACTGCTCCGCCGCCGAAGGCTTCGCCGTCCTGCGCCAGGCGTCACAACACCGCAACGTCAAGCTCAGCGCAGTCGCTGCCGAGCTCATCGAGTCCGCATCCGGGCATCCGCCTCAGCGGCCGCGGCCGTTCAGCCAGCGGGGCTGACGCGTCTGGTCAGCAGATCCGGGGCAATGGGTCCCCGACGAGCATGTCGATGAGCCGGTGACCGCCGAACGCGGTGCGCCCGAGCACGCGGCCCGGGGGTTCCTCACGTACCTCGCCCACGATCGCAGCGTCCGTCCCGCCTTCCACTTCGCGCAGGGCCGCGACGGCCGCGTCAGCCTCCCCCGGCGCGACGAATGCGACGAGCTTGCCCTCATTGGCCATGTACAACGGATCGATGCCGAGGATCTCGCCGGCGCCCTTGACCTCGTCCCTCAGCGGTACGCGTGACTCCTCGAGAACGATGCCGACTTCGGCCGCCATCGCGATCTCGTTCAGAACTGTGGCCAGCCCCCCACGGGTGGCATCTCGCATGCAGTGCAAGGCGTGTCCGCAACGTTCCAGCAGCGTCGACGCGAGCGGCCAGAGCGAGCGGGTGTCGCTACTGACGTCAGCCTCGATGTCGAGATCCCCGCGGGCGAGCAGGATGGCCACCCCGTGGTCGCCGATGGTCCCGGACACCAGAACCTTGTCGCCAGCCCGCACGCGTTCGGGTGCGAGGCTGCCATCGCCCTCGATCAGCCCGACGCCGGTGGTGGTGATGTACATCGAGTCGCACTTGCCGCGCTCGACAACCTTCGTATCGCCAGTGATGACGGCGACGCCCGCCCGCTGCGCCGCCTCGCCCATCGCGGCAATCTCCGCGCGCAGGACGTGGGCGGGCAGTCCCTCCTCGAGCACGAGCGCCGCCGACAGCGCGAGCGGCCGCGCACCGCTCACCGCGAGGTCGTTCACCGTTCCATTGACGGCGAGTTCGCCGATGGACCCACCCGGGAAGCGCAGCGGACGCACCACGAAGGAGTCGGTGGTCATCGCCAGCCGGGCGGTACCGACCGTCAGTAACGCGGCATCGGTGAGTTGTTCGAGAGCCGGGTTGGCCAGCTGCGGGACGATGAGACCCTCCACGAGCGCGCGGCTCGCCTTGCCGCCGGCGCCGTGAGCCATCGTGATGCGCTCGTCCCGAAACCGCTGCGGGCGGCGGCGCATCGCCTCGATGCGCTCGCCGACCTGGGTCTCGGTGACGCTCACCGCAGCACCTCGAGCGTCAGCCGCTGCTTCGCGTACTGGCCGTAGTTGTAGTACGCGGCGCAGGCGCCTTCCGAGGACACCATGCAGGTGCCGATGGGTGTCTCCGGCGTACAGGCGGTGCCGAAAACCTTGCATTCCCAGGGCTTCAGGACCCCCTTCAGTACCTCCCCGCATTGGCAGGCCTTGGGATCGGCGACGCGCACGCCCGGCAGTTCGTAGCGCAGTTCGGCGTCGAAAGCGGCGTACTTGGGGGCCAAGGCGAGGGCGGAATGAGCGATGGACCCGAGACCGCGCCATTCGAAGAACGGTCGCAGCGCGAAGACGTCGGCAAGCACCTTCAAGGCTGCCGGGTTGCCGTCGTACTGCACGACCCGGCTGTACTGGTTCTCGACGACGGCCCGGCCTTCCGAAAGCTGCTTCATGATCATATAGACCGACTGCAGCAGGTCCAGTGGCTCGAAACCTGAACACACCAGGGGCATTGCGAAGTCCCGCGTGATCCACTCATACGGCCGGCAGCCGATGACGGTGGAGACATGCCCCGGGCCGATGAACGCGTCGAGGCGCAGATCCGGTGAGTCGAGGATCGCCTTGACGGCCGGGATGATCGTCACGTGGTTGCAGAACACCGAGAAGTTCTCGATGCCCTCGGCCGCCGCCCGCTGGATCGTGAGGGCTGTGGACGGCGCCGTCGTCTCGAAGCCGATCGCATAGAAAACCACTTGCCTGTCAGGGTTTTGGCGGGCAATGCGCAGCGCGTCGAGCGGCGAGTAGACCATGCGGATGTCCGCGCCGCGGGCATTGGCCTCCAGGAACGATCCGCTTCCGCCCGGTACCCGCATCATGTCCCCGAAGCAGGTCAGAATCACGCCTGGGTGCTCGGCGATCGCGATGCCGTCGTCCACGCGTCCCATCGGAATGACGCACACCGGGCATCCAGGCCCGTGGACGAGTTCGATGCTCTCGGGCAGGTGATCCTGCACCCCGTAGCGATAGATGGTGTGGGTGTGCCCGCCGCACACCTCCATCAGCTTGTAGTGACGACCAGGCTCGCACAGCTCGGTGATCTGGCGTCCCAGCATCTGCGCCAGGTCGGGGTCGCGGTACTCATCAACGAAGCGCATGCTCAGCCTCCCAGCGGGGCAGTTAGTCGTTCGATCGCCACGCCCGCATGGACGAGCAGCCGCTCCCCCGGCTGTACGGGCGCGACGAGTTCGACGGCGACCGTCTCCTCGCGGCCCTGCTCATCCCGGCAGCGCGCGTCGGCTCCTTCGACGCTGATAACGGTCAGCGGCACTGCCACGTCCCCGCACGTGAGGCAACCCGGCTCCGCCGAGCAGTTGTCGGAACTCACGCCGAGATTCATTCAATGCTCGATTCGGCGACGGCCTGAAGCTCATCCTCGAACGACTGGCCCATCATCTCCAGCATTGACAGGGCTTCTGCCGCCTCGGCCTCGTTGATCTTCGACATCGCAAATCCCACGTGAATCAGGATGTAGTCGCCGACGTTGAGGTCCTCGTCCTCCATCAATCCGATGTTGATCTTGCGTTTGACGCCGACGACATCGACGAGCGCAAGCTGATCGCCGTTTCCGGGCAGGAACTCGACGATGCGACCGGGGATGGCAAGGCACACGGCTGGCGGTCTCCCTAGTGGGTGTGGGTGTGGGTGTGGGTGTGCGGCGGGACGAGCTCGGCCGCGGAGTCTGATTCCGTTGCGGGACCGGCATATTCGAGCCATTCGAGGATGACCTCGTCGCC
>DATAVO010000068.1:0-1665 GCA_036267695.1 Frankiaceae bacterium | reverse complement strand
ATCGGCCGCATGGCGTCGACCTGGTCGAGCCGCCCGCGCGCCATCAGTACATGAGGCGGGGGTCTTCGTACTGCTTGAACTCCAGCACGTTGCTCGAGGGATCGGTGAGGAAGACCTGGCGGTGTTCCTCGGCCATGCCCTCGAAGCGCACCGACGGGCCGGCGAGCACGGGGAGCTTGCGGAATTCCACCACCCGCACGAGGCGGTCGAAGTCCCCGCGGTTGGCGAAGGTCACGCCGAAGTGCCGCGGGTAGGCGGTGGCCTCGGCCGGGACCTTGTCGCTGAGGTGGCACACGAGCTGGTCGCCGAAAAAGTCGAAGGTCACCCGGTCCGGGTAGCGGCGGGCAAGTTTCACGCCCAGGCCGTCAACATAGAACGCTACTGCCTCGTCGAGATCGCGAACGGGAATGGCGATGTGGCAAGCGTCACGTGTCTCACGCATGATGCTCCTTGCGGTGCTACTGACTGATGTTCGTTTCCCTGTGCTGGCCAGGTGGAGGACGCTGGCCGGGTGGTCAGGCGCCGATCCCGAGCTTCCGTTCCCCGTGCCGCTCCAGCTCGAAATGGACCAGAGTGTCTGAACGCAATCCCAGCCGGAGGGTCTCCAGCGCGATGACGTCGTCGGGGGCCACGTTGGCGAGATTGACGTCGCTGCCGATCCGGGTCACGAAGAAGGCCTGCAACTCCTTGGTCGGCGCCTCGAAGACGAGCCGGCCGCAGTCCGCGGCGCTGTCGATGATCTGCTCGATGACGTCGAAACGCGGTTGCCCGTCCGGGTCGGCGATGCCGCTGCGGCCACTCTCCCGCGCCTCGGTGACCACGAAGGTCGCTCCGGCCGCGAAGTCTTCCTCGATGAAGGACACCCACTGATCGCCGGTCAGCGTGGCAGAGCGCTCATCGTCCTTGTATCCGACTTCGCTCAGCACGGTGAACTCCTTGGCCGCGCGGGCGATGAGCTGAGCCTTCCTCGACGCGGCCAGGTGAATCGTGCCGTCCGAGACTTCGAGGTACTCGCAGCCGGACCGCTGGCAGAACTCGAAGTAATCGTCGGCGAGGTCCTGCGCGACGAATTTCTCGAAAAGAGTGCCGCCGAAGAAGTAGCCGATGCCGTGCTGCTCGAGGCAGGCCATCTTTTCTTCCAGGCGGGGGGTGACGAGTGCCGTGCCCCAGCCGAACTTGACGAGGTCGATGGCGTAGGCCGCGCTGGTGATCGCGTCCTGGAAAGCGCCGGCCGGAATGCCGTTGTCGATGACGACGGTAAGCCCTTCACGGCGGGGCTTGACGCTGCGCTGAGGCAGGCTGATCGGATTGGCATTCATCAGAGGTTCCTCTTTTCGTAGTGCTGATCGTTCAGCTCGGGCTGGGGGCCGACTGGGTGGCGATCCTGCTGTCCCGCGGCAGTCCGGCGGCCGACGCAAGATCCTGGACGGCGGCGCGCAGGGCGCGGCGGTCGGGCTTGCCGGTGGGACCGGTGGGCAGCGCGCCGACGACGATGACGCTGGCTGGCTGCTGGTGCCGGCTGAGCGCCTGCCGGCACCGGTCGAGCAGCTTTGCGGGCAGGTCCGGGCTCACGTCGCCTGGATCGGTCACGACGTAGGCCACGCACTCCTCGCCGAGCAGCCGGTGTGGCCGCCCGACCACCGCGGCACCGCGAATGTGCGGGTC
>DATAVO010000067.1:0-4518 GCA_036267695.1 Frankiaceae bacterium | reverse complement strand
TCGACGAACTGGACGTCGTTCTTCTTGATGTAGCTGAGGACCTCGTCTGCGCTACTGAACATGGCCCGAACCTATCCATGAAATGCCGCAGTACGCACGTCCCGGTCGGGATCTGATCTCGGCCGCCGGTTACCGTTGCCGGGTGAGTCAGCAGGGTGGCAACGGGCCGTCGGCACAGGCCGAGGACTACGCCGCCGAGCCGCCGGAGCCGCCCGAGCCGTCGTACCCGGACTCCGGCCCGGGCGCCGTCGCGAACTTCGGCCTGCGGCTGCTCGCGTTCCTGATCGACGGCGTCCTCGCGGACGTGATCGCGATCGTCATCAATGGCGGCTACCACACCAGCGACAAGCAGAACCTGTCCGGCTATCTCGCGTTCCTGCTGATCGAGATCGTCTTCGTGACCCTCGCCGGTCAGACACCGGGGATGCGGGTCGCCGGAATCGCGGTCGTGAAGGAAGCCGACAAGAGCCGACCCTTTCTCGGCTGGGTGCTGCTGCGGACGTTCCTGCTCGCCCTCGTTGCGCCCGCGCTGGTGATCGACACCTCAGGCCGCGCGATGCACGACCGTGCCGCCGGAACGGTGATGCTCCGCACCCGCTAGCCGCGCTTCGAGTTGTCAGACCCACACCACGTTCGAGCGTGTTGCGAGCCTGACAAGTCGACCTCCGCCAGCCGCGTTAGGACGTCGCCGGTCCTGACTTTCCGCGGCCGACCTGCACGCCGGCACCAGCGAAGATCGCGCCGATCACGATCGCGATGATGGGCAGTCGCAGCGAGCTCGACGTGCCCTTGTCGCCGTGCACGTGGACCGAGATGGTCTTGCCGATGTCGGAGTCGTTGGCGGAGTTCACCGCCACGTCTTCGTGGAACTCGCCGTCCTTGGTGTAGCTGCCGTAGCAGATCTGGGCGGAGCCTCGCGAGTTGTGTCCCTCACAGCGATCGATCGTGACCGCTTCCTTGTCCCCGGTGTGTGCGGACACGATGATCTCCACGGCGATGAACAGACAACCGAGAGCACACAGCAGGAAAACCGCCCCGGCCAAACGTGGACCGGACAGGAAGGACTTCACCGCGACAAGTTTGGCGGCGCTGACTAGCCGCGCATCTGCTTGCGGGGCATCCTCGTCGGCATCGGGCCCTTGGGTATCGGGATGTTCGCTGCGCCGAGTGCCTTCATGCGCGCCTCGACCCCGTTGACCTCGGTCTTCTTGAGCTTGCGCGGCAGCTTCGTCAAGTGCTGCTGCAGCTTCTTCATGGGGATCCGGCCTTCGCCGTCACCCACGATCAAGTCGTGAATCGGGGTGTCGGGAGCAACCCGGCCGATCCGGCGCTTCTGGTCAGTGATGAGCTGTCGGATCGCGGCGGTCGACGGTCCCTCGCCGACCAGTACGACGCCGGCCCGCCCGATCACGCGGTGCACCAGCTCCTGGTTGCGGGTGAACCCGACGGCCGGGGTCAGCCGCCAGTCACCGCGCATCATCTGGACCGCGCCGGCCGCACCACCGGCCTGACCCTCGAGCGTCGCGTGCACCGTGCTGGTCACCCGGCGCCCGAAGATCGACGTACCGGTCAGCAGCGCGCCCACCACCGCGAGGACCGGGAAGATGATGTCCTGCCCGATCAGCACGCCGACCACGACCAGCACCGCGAGCACGCCGAGCGCCGGGCCGAACACCCGCAGCGGCAGCTTCGGGTCGGCCTCGCGGGTCATCTTCCAGGCGCCGCGCATCTGCGCGACCCGGCCCTGCGGCGCATCCTCGGCGGCGGCAGCGGGCGCGTTGTTGCGGCGACCGGCGGGCTGCTGGGCGGACTTCTTCGATTGGCGAGCCATGGCGTGAGTCTAGGAAACGGCGCCCGGCGGAGAGTCAGCCCTCAGTTGCGCTGTGGGCGCAGGGCCCGATCGGCGCGCAGGATCAGCCGTTGACCGCGACCGGGTGGGAGGCGGTTTCGGCGGCAACTGCCGCCGCACGCACGCTGACTTCGACCGCGGCTCGCTCGCGTGCCCGCTGGCTGTCCTCGACCATCGCCGACCAGGCATTGCGGCGCGCCGTGCCCTGACCGCCGGTCGGCCATACCGCCACGATGAAGCTTCGAACCATGTCCCGCATGCGCACCAGCGTGATCGCCGGATGTGTCAGGGGCATTGCCCGGCCGTGAACCTTCCGCGTCAGTTCCTCGGCGTACGCGCGTCGATCGCCTGCGCGTAGAGCCGCCCTGCCCGGTAGGACGACCGGACCAACGGCCCGCTCAGTACGCCGGCGAAGCCGATCGCCTCCGCGGTCTCGCGCAGCTCGACGAACTCGTCCGGGTGCACCCATCGGGCGACCGCGTGGTGGCGCGGCGAGGGCCTGAGATATTGCGTGATCGTGATCAGGTCGCAGCCCGCCTCGTGCAGGTCGGCGAGCGCGACCTCCACCTCCTCGCGGGTCTCGCCCAGGCCGAGGATCAGGTTGGACTTGGTGACCAGGCCCGCGGTGCGCGCCGCGGTGATGACCGCGAGCGAGCGGTCGTAGCGGAACGCCGGGCGGATCTGCTTGAAGATCCGCGGCACGGTCTCGACGTTGTGGGCGAACACCTCGGGGGCCGCGTCGAAGACCTGCTCGAGCAGCTCGGGCTTGCCGGAGAAGTCCGGCACCAGGATCTCGACGCCGGTGCCGGGGGAGACCCGGTGGATCTCGCGGATCGTCTCGGCGTAGAGCCAGGCGCCCTCGTCCTCGAGGTCGTCGCGTGCGACTCCGGTGACGGTGGCGTAGCGCAGCCCCATCGTCTTGACGCTTTCGGCGACCCGGCGCGGCTCGTCGCGGTCGAGCGGCTGCGGCTTGCCCGTGTCGATCTGGCAGAAGTCGCAGCGCCGGGTGCAGGCGTCACCGCCGATGAGGAACGTCGCCTCGCGGTCCTCCCAGCACTCGTAGATGTTGGGACAGCCGGCTTCCTGGCAGACCGTGTGCAGCCCTTCGCGCTTCACGAGGGAGCGCAGCGCGGTGTACTCCGGGCCCATCCGCGCCTTGGTCTTGATCCACGGCGGCTTGCGCTCGATCGGGGTCTCAGCGTTGCGTGCCTCAACGCGAAGCAGCCGCCGCCCCTCCGGCTCGACCACGCTCACCGCGCGACCTGAGCGGATGGCACATGCGTATCGCTATAGCTGTACGCATGTGCCATAGGTATCGCTATAGGCATACCTATGTGCCATTCGCTCTCGAGGGCTGCTTCGACGAGCGGCAAAACTTCCGCGACTGTCACGTCTCGGCCGAGCTCTGCTGACAGTGAGGTCACGCCGGCATCGCGGATGCCGCAGGGCACGATCCGGTCGTACGCCGAAAGATCACAGTCGCAGTTGAGCGCGAACCCGTGCATCGTCACCCCGCGAGCCACCCGTACGCCGATGGCCGCGACCTTGCGTTCCGGCCGCCCATCCGATGCAGACGCGGGCAGCCACACCCCGCTGCGTCCCTCGACCCGTCCCGCGTCGACCCCGAGCGATGAGCAGACAGCGAGCAGTGCGCTCTCCAGCCGCCGCACGTGCCCGACCACATCGAGAGGATCCGGCAGCGCCACGATCGGGTAGCCCGTCAGCTGCCCTGGCCCATGCCAGGTGATCTTGCCGCCGCGGTCGGCGTCGATGACGGGCGTGCCGTCAACCGGCCGCTCCCAGACCTCGGTACGCCGCCCAGCCGTATAGACGCTCGGGTGCTCGAGCAATAGACAGGTGTCCTCGATCGCGCCCTCGACCCGCGCGGCGTGCAACTCGCGTTGCCACGCCCATGCCGCCTCGTACTCGACGACGCCCGCGCGGATCAGCTGCACCCGTTCACGGTATGCCGCCGCGCCAACCGAGGGCACCTGTGGACAGCCCGCGACGCGCAAAGGGCGATCGCTGCTGAGATGCCGCCCGTGGATCAGCCCTTCAGCGTGCCCGGCTACCGGCTGATCGGCCTGCTCGGATTCGGCGGCACCGGCGAGGTCTGGCGCGGCATCGAGGAGGTGACCGGCCAGCCGGTCGCGTTGAAGCGGCTCTGGGAGCCCGCCGGGCCCGGGCTCGTCAGCCGGCTCAAGCACGACGCGATGCTGCTCGAGGAAGCCGCGAGCCAGCACGTCATCGCCGTACACGACGTCGAGCTGTTGCCCAACAACGAGGTCGTCCTCGTCTGTGAGTACGCCGCGGCCGGCAGCCTCGCCGCCCTGCTCGCGACGCGAAGCCAGCTGCGCCATCCCGAGGTCGTCACGATCCTCGGCCCGCTCGCCCGCGCTCTTGCCGCGGCCCATTCACGCGGCCTCTGCCACGGCGACCTCACGCCGAGCAATGTCGTCTTCACCGCCGACGGCCGCCCGAAGCTCAGTGACTTCGGGCTCGCCATCGCAACCGGCGAGCGGCGGGCCGAGGATCCCGTCTACCGCGATCCGGCACTTTCCGATGGCGGAGCTCCCGGACCCGCCGCCGATGTCTTCGGTCTCGCCGCGATCGGATATGCGGCGCTCACCGGAGTCCCGCCTCGACCTGCCGATGTGACGGGCCGGGTT
>DATAVO010000066.1:0-18744 GCA_036267695.1 Frankiaceae bacterium | reverse complement strand
ACCCGGCCCAAACGATCGCCACCCGCGACCGGTCGTGGGGCATGCGCGCGGTCGGCGAGCAGTTGAAGACGCAGCGCCAGACCCGCATGCCGCAGGTGTTCTGGCACTGGCTGCCGCTGCACTTCGACGATTTCTGCACGCACATGGCGCTGCACGAGCGCACCCACGGCGATCGCTGGCTCGAAGCCGCCATGATCGTCCCGCTGCTCGAACCGGGCGCGCCCGCATGCGGCTACGACCCGGCGACGCATCTGACCGATCTCGCGTACGACATCAAGTGGGAGCCGGGCCGCCGCGAGATGGCCAGCGCCACCTTCTTCGCCAACCGGCCCGACGGCAGCGAAGTGCGTATCGACCTGGAAAAGCTCTACACCTTCCGCATGCGCGGGATCGGCTACAGCCACCCGCACTGGTCGCACGGCAGCTCCCACGGCGAGCTCGAGGTCGGGCGCGAAGACATCGCCCTCGACGACTTCGATCCCCTCGACTTCTCCAGCCTCCACCTGCAGAACATCGTGCGGGCCACGCTCGACGGTCAGGTCGGCCACGGGGTCCTCGAGCAGATCGTGCTGGGCGACCACGAGCCCACCGGCCACCGCGGATTCACCGACGGCTGGGCGCCCCCGCCCTAGCCCGTCCTCGCCGCCGTTTCCCTCGGGCCGCCGTTTCCCACGGGCCGCCGTTCCGTGGGCCGCCGTTCCATGGGCCGCCGTCTCCCACGGGCCGCCGTGTGGCTGGCCGCCGTTCCGTGGCTGGCCACCGTTCCGCCGAACCCAGTACGCGGGGTTATGGCGCCCGATAACCCCGCGTTCCCAGTTCGGCGACCCTGTGGATAACTCGCGTCCCCGGTTCGAGATCGCAGGCAGGCTCGGGGATGTGCGAACGAGCCCGGCCATACCCGTCCAAATGTCGAGTCTGCTGCGCCGTCAAGAGGGCGCGATGACGACTACGCAGGCCCGTGCCGCGGGGATGACGTGCGATCAACTGCGTGCTCTCGTCGCGAACGGATGGGGACACCCGACCCGTGGGGTTTACGTGTCACCGGACGCCGCTGACCCCTTTCGCGCGTCGGTTCGGGGTGCTCTGCTGGTGCGCCCGGATGGCGCCGCATGCAGGGTGACCGCCTCTCGGGTGCTGGGGCTTTGGGGACTTCCGCGGTGGACTTCCGCCGAGCATCCGCACCTGATACTGCCTGCCGGGCAGACGTACAACCGCCGCGTCGGGCTCGCGTTACACGCCGGGATGAAGGCGCATGAGAAGATCACTTGCGACGGACTTCCTGTCACCTCGCTAGCGCGGACCGTCGCTGATATGGCATCGGTGCTGGAGTTGGACGATCTTGTCTGTCTGCTGGACAGCGCACTCAGGGCGGGCTGGGACCGCGACGATACGGCCGGGAGACCGAGGCGGTTGCGGGCGGCGATGGCCATGGCCGACGCGCGCTCCGAGTCCACCTTCGAGACGCTGCTACGACTGCTGCTGGTACGGGCAGGTCTTGCTCCCGATGCATTGCAGCTAGAACTCTTCGGCGTTGATGGACGGGTGTACGCCCGGCTGGATATGGCGTGGGCAAGCGTCAAAGTCGCGGTGGAGGCCGATGGACGGGCGTATCACGACGCGCCCCAGGCGCTCTACCGAGATCGCCATCGCGCCAACGACCTCGCTCTGGCCGGCTGGACGATCCTGCGGTTCACCTGGGCGGATCTGCTCCGCCGTCCCCAGTGGGTCGTGTCCCAGGTCCGGCGCGCTCTGAACCCAGAAGCGGGGGTTATCCGAGCGTCATAACCCCGGGTTCTCAGTACCGCGGGGCGCGGGCGAGGCAGGAGGGGGGCGGCGGCGGCGAGGCAGGGCGGCGGCGGGGGGTGGGAAGGGCGACGGCGGCGGCTAGCCGGGCAGGCGGCGGAAGACCGGGCGGGGGAGCAGGCGGAAGCCGGCGAAGACGGGGCCAAGCAGGCGGGGGACGTGGATGGCTTCGCGGCCCTTGCGGACGGCATCGGCGACGGCGGCACCGACGACGTCGGGCGTTGTCGCGAACGGCGCGCTTTCCATGTGGCTCGTCATCTTGGTACGGACGAAGCCCGGCCGCACAACGAGCAGATGGGCACCCGAGCCGGCGAGGCTTGACTGGACGCCCTCGGCGAGCGCGTCGAGACCCGCCTTCGAGGCGCCGTAGACGTAGTTGGCGCGACGTCCGCGCAGGCCGGCCACCGAGGAGAACACGATGATCGTTCCGTGTCCTTGATGACGCAGTCGCTCCGCCGCCGGCAGCATCGCCGCGGCGACGCCCACCAGGTTCACGGTCAGGATGTCGGCGCAGTGCTCGACGTCTACCTCGGCCCGTGCCTGGTCGCCCAGGATCCCGGCGGCGACGAGCACCAGGTCCAGATCACCAAGGGCCGCCGAAGCAGCGGCGACGACCTGCGGTCCGCTCGCCGGGTGCGCCGCGTCCCATTTCAGCGTCGTCACCTCGGCCGACCCGCCGCCCGAGGTCGGCACCCGGATCTGCTTCATGGCGTCCTCGTCGCGTCCGGCGAGCACCACCTTCGCGCCCGGACGCAGGTCGAGTGCCGCGAGGGTCGCCAGCGCCAATTCCGACGTGCCGCCGAGTACGAGCGCGGTCTGGACTCCGCCGAGCGCGTCGTTCATGTGAGCCCCAACCTTCGAGAGAGATCGCTGTGCAGGACGCCGTCCGGATCGAGCGCCGCCCGCGCGGCCCGCCACTCGCCGAGCCGTGGGTACATCGCCGCCAGCGCGTCGGGCCGCAGCCTGCTGTCCTTGGAAAGGTAGACGCGTCCGCCGGCGTCGACGACCCGCTCGTCGAGCCCGTCGAGCAACGGCCCGAGCCCCGGCAAGGCCGCGGGGACGTCCACGGTCAAAGTCCACCCGGGAATCGGAAACGAGAGCGGCCCGGGATTGCCCGGGCCGAAGCGCTTCAGCACCGTCAGGAATGACGGGCAGCGCGCGGCGGCAAGCTGGCCGAGCGCATCGCGCACCGTCTGCTCGGCGCCGAGCGGCACGGCGAACTGGTACTGGATGAAGCCCGACCGCCCGTAGATCCGGTTCCACTCGAGCACCCCATCGAGCGGGTGGAAGAAGTACGGGATGCTCTCGTAGCCGGTGTGCTGGCGGGGCGCTTTGCGGAACCAGACTTCGTTGAATGCGCGCACCGTGCTCGTCCGGAGCAGGCCCTCAGGCACCCATGGCGGGGCAGCGAGTTTCGGTGAGGGTCCGTACGCGAGCGGCGCCTTCCGCAGCTTGACCGGCAGCTCGTCGACCGCCGCGAAATCGCCTCGCGTCAGTACCGCGCGACCCATCACGGAGCCGGTCGACAGCGAATCGATCCAGGCCGCCGAGTAGCGGTACTCGCCGTCGCGTTCGGACATCCGCTGCATGGCGTCGTCGAGGTTGTCGGCACGCTCGGTGTCGACCCGCAGGAAAGCGGACGCGATCCGCCGCAGCCGGACCGTTGCCGACAGCACGATGCCGGTCAATCCCATGCCGCCGGCGGTGGCCCAGAACGCTTCCGCCGTGTCCGGATCGTCCGCACTGACCAGGCGGCTCTGCCCGGACGCGAGCACCAGCGTCATCGAGTCGACGTGCTGGCAGAACGAGCCCTCCAGGTGATGGCCCTTGCCATGGATGTCGCTGCCGATGGCTCCGCCGACCGTCACGTAGCGGGTGCCCGGGGTCACCGGCACGAAGTAGCCGAGCGGAACAAGCATCCGCATGAGGGCGTCGAGCGAGATGCCGGCATCCACCGTGATCGTTGCTGCGCGGCCGGTGGCCGGATCGCCTTCGTCGAAGCTGTGCACCCGGTTCAGGCCGGTGAGGTCGATTACGGTGCCGCCAGCGTTCTGCGCGGCGTCGCCGTACGCGCGTCCGAGCCCGCGGGGGATCACTCCCCGTCCGGCTGCGCGACCAGACGCGAGAGCGGCGGACAGCTCGTCGGCCGATGCCGGACGGCAGACTTCGGCCCGGGTGGCGGCGGTCATCCCCCAGCCGGTCAGCAGCTGCTGCGTCATCTCAGGGAAGCGTCATTTCAGGTAGACGCCCAGCACGAACGTGAAGATCCAGGCCAGCCCGGTGATCAGCAGCGGCGGGTCGCCGAGGACGGCTTCCTCGGGAGCTCCGCCGTGGCCGCGTTCGAGCAGCAGCTGGTAGCGCAGCAGCCCGAACGTCACCGGCACGATCGACAGCTGGGACCACGGCCCGTTGTGCAGATCGACGCGTTCGAATGCCCACAGGCAGTACGCGAGGAGGGTGACAGCCGCCGAGAGCTCGCGGGTCTGCCGCAGATACGCGATCGGGTACGCCTCGAGGATCCGCCGGTGCGCGGCCGCGTCCTCACCGAATTCGGTCGCCTCCGCCGTGCGCTTGCCGGCCACCATGTAAAGCGATCCGAACGAGGCGACGATCAGGAACCACTGGCTGACCTTGACGTCAGTGGCAGCGGCTCCCGCGATCGGGCGGAGCAGGAAACCGCCCGCCACGAGCATCATTTCCAGTACCGGAACGTGCTTGAGCCAGGTCGAGTACGAGAACGTCAGCACGACGTACCCGGCGAGCACGACCGCAAGCTTCCACGACGCGAGCACGCCCCCGGCCGCGATACTGGCCGCGACCAGCACGATCCCGAGGACCCGGGCCAACATCACCGGCACGATGCCGGCGGCGATCGGGCGGTAGCGCTTTTTGGGGTGCCGCCGGTCGGACTCGACGTCGGCCGCGTCGTTGATCAGGTACCCGCCCGAGGCGCACAGGCTGAAGGTCACGACTGCCACGACGGTGTGCCACAGAACGGTGCCGTGGGTGAGGACACCGGCAGCGGCGGGCGCCGCCGGCACCAGCACGCTCTTGATCCACTGCTTCGGACGCAGCGCCTTCAGCAGACCCCGCGCGAGGCCCGGCGCCGGTGCGCTCGCTTCAGTCGGAATGGGGTCCTTCGCCGGGGTCACCGTCATGCTCATGCGCCAACAACCGCGAACGGGCTAGAGAAGATACGCAGTCTGGGCGTCACGGGCGGGTGGCTCGTCAGGGCCGCAGGTAGAAGGCGACGAAGTCGCGGCTCTGGGGCGAGAAGTAGTGGTCGGGACCCTTGGACTGGGTGGACCGCGACACGTGGCTCTGCACCTGACCGCCGTCGTGGGTGAAGTAGTAGCCGATGCTCCAGTCGTAGTTGATGTCGAGCTCCATGCCCCGCACGACGCCCGCCGACTTCAATAGCTGGCCGAGCGAGCAGACCGACACCGCCGGGCTGTTCACGAAGATCAACGATCCGTCAGCGCGTACGCCGATCGCGGTCCGGGGGACGTACGCGTCGTTGCCGATGGTGTAGCCCCAGATCGGCGAGCTGTCGGTGCTGCAGGTCTGGTTGACCTGGCCACCGTCGACCAGCAGATCGAGGTTCTGCCGGACGCTGCGCACATTGGGCGACATCGCGGCGTCGCGGCCCCACTGGCCCACCGTGGCGGTGCCGTCCTTGTAGATCACGAGTGAAGCGGCGCCTGCCCGCAGCGGCTCGGCCTCGCGGCCATCGTCGTAGTAGCCGCCGCGGTTACCGACGGCGCTGTTGTTGGTCCGGAAACCGCCGGGGAAGGCGGCCGCGACCGTCTTCGCCAGCTCGGGAGTGAGCTGCGGCGGGGTGGACCAGGTGCCGCCCGGATCGCCGCCGGGGATGCCTTCATGCAGGCGCCCGGACAGCAGCTTCGGGTCCATCCACATGAGCGCCGCGTAGTAGGACGTGTGAACGGCGTCAGGACGCACGTACGCGACCTGGATCGCCGGCAGTCCCTTGTTCAGGACGACGGTCTGCCATTTGCCCTCGTTCGGCAGACCCTGACCGGCGAGCAGCACTGGCGGTTCAGGCAGTTTCGAGTGCGCGATGCTCGGAGCGACCGGCTTCTTGGGCCCCGCGGTGTCACCCGCCGCCTTCGGGATGCCGCCCTGGATCGAACCGCCCTTTTTGGGCTTGTTCTGCGAGTACTGAACTTGCTCAAGCCAGGTGACGAGCGAGCCGAGGTGGTGATCGCGTCCCCACTCGGCGACGCGCTGGGACACGCTGTCGTTGCCCGGTCGGGTCAGGTAACCACCGACCGAGTAGCCCACGATGCCGATGAAGATCAGTACGACCAGGGCGAGCACCTGCAGCACCCGGATCAGCGGGTGGCGCTTGCGACGGAACCGGGCGAACCGGCGGCGCGAGGCTGGCGGTGACGGTGGCGAAGGGGGTGTCGCGCGCGGCGCAGTGGCCGGCGGCGCGGGTGCAGCAGATGTCGGTGCAGCGGCAGACGTCGCCTCGGCGACCGGATCGGCCGCCTTTTCGAGCGTCACAGTCGAGGCTTCGGGCCGGTCAGACTGGTCGGTCGCTGGGAGCACGGACTTCCTTCGGCGCGTGTCGTTGGTGGATGAGACCGGTGGGACTGCAGCTGGGTGTGCCAGGAGGCAGCGAACCAGAGCGCTGGGCCCCCTCAGGGTAACGGGCGACGGCCACGAATCGGGTGTGACGCTCGGGGGTTCAGCCGCGTCGCTGACGACATCCCAGCTCGAGCCAGAGGGCCGCGGCGAGCAATGCAGCCCCCGAAGCGATGCCTAGGGAGGAGGTGATGGTGTCGGCCCCGGCGACCGACGGCTGGTTTCCGCGCGGGGCGGTATACAGCAGCACCCCCGTCCAGGCGCCCACCACGACCGCACCAGCGATGCTGCTGGCCCGGGCCAAGGCGGCGAACCGGGCCACGGCGATCGGCATGATCGCCTTGGTGCCCGGCCGGCCGGCCAGGCGTGCCCGCACCCCCCGCCCGAGCTCGCCCTCGACCAGCGCCACGACGGCCACCGAAAGCACTGGGGTCCGCGGCAGCGCTGACGTGATCGAGCCGAGGTAGTAGGCGCGCATCAGGACGTAGCTCGCGATCAGGGCGAGCGCGCCGGCGATCACCAGGCCGCGCGGACGGGTCGGATTCACAGCAGCAGGCGATCGCCGGTCTGCCGCACGCCACCCAGGCCGACCCGTTGAAGCAGGTCAGCGAGGCGGCCGTGGCCCGGGATGACCGCCTCGGGAGCGACGTCGAGCCAGGGCGCCATCACGAACGTCCGGTACGCCGCCCGCGGGTGGGGCAGGGTCAGCTCGGGCAGATCCAGCACCTTGCCGCCGACGTCGAGCAGGTCGACATCCAGCGTGCGCGGCCCCCAGCGTTCGGCGCGCACCCGGTCGCGGGCGGTCTCGATCGCCTGGGCCTGGCGGAGCAGCTTCATCGGATCGATCGCCGCGACGAGCACCACGGCGTTGAGGTACGGACCCTGCTCCGGGCCACCGACCGGGGCCGTCTCGTATACCGGCGACACTGCCAGTGGGGCGAGGAGATCGACCGCTGCCTGCAGATGCTCGAGCCGCTCGCCGATGTTCGAGCCGAGCCCGAGGGCGGCGACGGCATCGGAGCGCACCGTCACCGAGACGTCGTCGAAGGCGAGCGGGATCGGCGCCTGCGGCTTGTGGACCCGGACGCTCGAGCGCCGCACCCCGGGGATGCTCTGGCAGACCGCCAGCAGGCGCTGGGCAAGCGTCTCGATGAGATCGACCGGTTCGCCCGCGACGACGCCGGCGAGCCGCTCGGCCAGACTGCCGTAGTCCGCGGTGAGCGCCAGCTCGTCACGGGCCGGGTCGGCGACCTCCAGCGTCGCGTCGATGAGGAAATCCTGCCCGTCGCGACGCTCGTGCTCGAGCACGCCGTGAAACCCGCGAACCCGCAGGCCGCGCAGCCGGATCTCAGCCATCGAGGCCCTCACGCACCTTCCGCCAGGCCGCGGCCACCCGAACCGCATCGGCGCTCGCGCGGACCGCATGGACGCGTACCGCCCAGGCCCCGTGCTCGGCGGCGAGCGCGGTGGTCGCTACGGTGGCCGCGTCGCGCCGGTCGACCGGCCGGGGGTGTCCGGCCGGATCGGCGAGCAACCGGCCGAGGAAGGACTTGCGGCTGGTCCCGACCAGCAGCGGTCGCCCGAGCTGATGCAGACGGTCGAGCGAGGCGAGCAGCGCCCAGTTGTGCTCGCCGTTCTTGGCGAACCCGATACCGGGATCGAGGATCAGGGCGTCGGTGGGGATGCCGGCCGCTTCGGCGCTGCTCAGGCGCTTTTCCAACTCCGCGCACACCTCGGCCACCACGTCGGTGTACCGGGCGCGGGCCTGCATGTCCAAACTCGGCCCGCGGCCGTGCATCAGCACATACGGCACCCGGCGCTCGGCGACCAGCGCGAACATCTCCGGATCGCTGCCCCCCGTCACGTCGTTGACCAGGCACGCCCCGGCATCGAGCGCCGCTGACGCCACAGCGGCGCGGCTGGTGTCGACGCTCACCGAAGCTCCGGCGGCGGCGAGTTCGCTCACTACCGGGAGCACGCGTCGCAGCTCTTCTTCGGGGGTGACGCGAGCGGCGCCCGGACGGGTCGATTCACCGCCGACGTCGATCAGGTCAGCCCCGGCCGCGAGCATCGCGACCCCGGCGCCGCTGGCCTCTCCCGGATCGGCGTACACACCGCCGTCGGAGAACGAATCGGGCGTGACGTTGATGACGCCCATCACCAGCGTGCGACCGGCTGGCGGGACGCCCAGCACGCCGGGCGGCGGGGTCACGTCGTGCTTCTCCTACTGGGCCTGGCCGGCAGCGGCCGCAGCCGGTCGCGCGGCCCGCCGCATGCTCAGCTTCGGCCACACGATGAACGCCTCGGCCTCCAACATCGCGATCGCGATGCGCGGAAGGTCACGTCCGTTCGGATAGCACACGAAGCGGGGCTCCCAGATCGGCCTGAACTTCGCGTTGAAGCGGTACAGCGAATCGATCTGGAACCAGCGCGAAAGGAACACCAGGAGCCCGCGCCAGGCTTTCAGGATCGGGCCGGCACCGAGCTTTTCCCCGCGCTCCAGCGCCGAGCGGAAGACTGCGAAGTTCAGCGAGACCTTGTCCACACCGAGGTCGGGTGCCTCGCGCAGCGCCGAGACGATCAGGAATTCGTTGATGCCGTTCTCCGCGTCGCGATCGCGGCGCATCAGGTCCAGCGAGAGACCGTCCTCGCCCCAGGGCACGAAGTGCAGGAAACCGCGCAGCTTGTTCTCGGAGTCGAACGCCATCACCGCCGCGCAGGCTGCGTCGGAAGGATCGCCGAAGCGGCCGAGCGCCATCGAGAACCCCCGCTCGGTCTCGCTGCCGCGCCACGCCGCTGCCTGCTCGCGCAGCTGCACCCGCTCCGACGCGGTGATGTCGCCCGAGCGGCAGACGCGCACCGTATATCCGGCCCGCTCCGGCCGCCCGCAGGCCTGGCGCACATTGCGCATCGCCCGGCCGTCGAGCGAGAAGTCGCACAGCTCGACCACTGCCTCGTCGCCGAACTCCAGCGCCGACAGGCCGCCGACCCTCGAATACGCCGTGCCGCCGGCCTCGCTGCAGCCGATCACGGCTGGGGTCCAGGCGTGCTCGTCGGCCAGCTGCATGAACTCCTTGATGGCCCCCGGCCAGGCCTCGGGGTCGCCGAGCGGATCGCCGCTGGCCAGCAACACTCCGGAAAGCACTCGGTACGCGATCGCGGCCTTCCCCGAGGGCGACCAGAGAACGCTCTTGTCGCGGCGCAGCGCGAAGTAGCCGAGCGAGTCCCGCCCGCCGTGAGGTCCGTCGAGCAGGGCACGCATCCGGATCTCGTCGTCTGCGGTCAGCATCGCGCGCGGCTCAGGTGGCCGCAGCGCGAGATACACGATGGTCAACGCGGTCAAGACACCCAGGCCGCCGAGCACCCGGCTCACCAAGTCGTCGACGCCGTCAGTCTTGAAGCGGATCGGCCCGTCGATGCCGATGAGCCCGCGCAGGACGTGCTCGCATTGGGCCGAGAAGGGATGCGGAGCGAGCATCCGGTCGGTCCGCAGCTGCAGCAGGATCAGCCCCAGCACGAAGCTGCCGACGATCATCCCGAGCCCGTACCAGACCGCTCTCCAACGCGTGGTCGGATCGCCCTTGGCGTAGAAGTCGCGGCGATACAGCACGAGGGTCACCAGCAGCGCGAAGGCGATCGCCGATTCCAAGACGTCGTGGCCCTTGACCACGTGCGAGACCGTAGATGCCGCGAGTAGCAGGACAGTGGCGCGCCAAGCGCGCCGCTTACGGCGCCGCAGCGCCCTCGCGAGCAGCACCAGCAGGATTCCGAAGACCAGCGTCAGTGCGGCGGCGCTGTGCGCCAAGGCTCCGGGCAGGACGTGATTGACACCGCGCGCTCGCGAACGTAGGCCCGGGGTGATCGCCGAGAGGATGTCGAGCAAGCCCGCGAGGAACGTCAGGAAGGCGGCCAGGGCCGGCACCCGCCGGTGACGGCGGGAGAAGTAGGAGAGCGCAGGCGTGTCCTCGGGCGCGGCCTTGCCCGCCCGGGATTCTGACTTCGAGGAACTCCCGGACCCGGCGGGCACGGGAGTCAGCGATGTTTTCGCCGTCTCAGACCTCCCGGTGCTGCTCGTCTCTGGCGTCGTCATGCAGCGCGAAGGCCAGCACGATTGTCGGCTTCAATCCCCCGGATGCCCAGCACCACTCGCCGCATCTGGCGCATTCAGCGTGAAGACAGAATGAGGCTCATGGCCTCGCTGCGGGTGGCCACCGAGGTGCGGAACTGCCCACGCACGGCCGACGTCACCGTCAGCGAGCCGGGCTTGCGCACCCCGCGGATCGACATGCACAGGTGCTCAGCCTGCACGACGACGATCACGCCCTTGGGCGAAAGGCAGCTTTCGAGCGAGTCGGCGATCTGGGTGGTCAGCCGCTCCTGGACCTGCGGCCGGCGGGCGAAGACCTCGACCAGGCGCGCCAGCTTGGACAGGCCGGTGATCTGGCCGGACTCGTTCGGGATGTAGCCGACGGACGCCGTCCCCATGAACGGCAGCAGGTGGTGCTCGCAGAACGACGCGAAACTGATATCGCGCACCAGCACCATCTCGTCGTGACCCTCGTCGAAGATCGTCGTGAGGACCTCGGCCGGGTCCTGCTGCAGGCCCTCGAACGATTCCTGGTACGCACGGGCGACCCGTCCGGGCGTCTTGAGCAGCCCCTCGCGCTCCGGATCCTCACCGATGGCGAGGAGCAGCTCGCGGATCGCCGCCTCGGCGCGCGCGCTGTCGAACGGGGCCTTCGCTGCCGGCTTCGGTGCCGCGCTGCTCACAGATTCCTCCGGTGGGGAGCGTGCTGATTGCTGAGACTGATCGTGCCAGAGACGGCCCATCGCAGCTCAGACGGCTGCAGGCCGGCCAAGAAAGTCGGTCAAAACGAAGGCCGGCGCCCCATGCGGAGCGCCGACCTTCGACGTGGGCTGAGCGTCAGCCGGCCGGCGGGCCCGAGCCGTAGCTCGTGCTCTCGCCGGACGGCTCTTTGGTGAGAGTCGGCTGGTGGGAGCGTGCCGCCCCGTTGGTCCCGTTGATCGCGGGCACCGTGCTGCCGTTCGCCGCGAGAGCCGCGACCTCAGCAGGTGTGAGGACCGGAGGACGGTCGGACGGACGGCGCCGTCCGGTGCCGTTCCACGACCCGCGGCTCGGACGCTTGCGCACCGGCGCGAAGACGTCGAGCACCTCATCCTTGGACAGGGTCTCCCGGTCCATGAGGCGAAGCACCAGGTCGTCCAGGACGTCGCGGTACTGCACGAGCACTTCGAACGCCTCGTCGTGGGCCGTCTCGATGAGCCGGCGGACCTCCTCGTCGATGCGGGCCGCGACCTCTTCGGAGTAGTCGCGCTGATGGCCCATGTCGCGGCCGAGGAAGACCTCGCCGGACTCCTGGCCGAACTTCAGCGCGCCCAGCGAGTCGCTCATGCCGTACTGCGTGACCATCGCGCGGCTGATCGCCGTCGCCTTCTCGATGTCGTTGGACGCGCCGGTGGTCGGCTCGTGGAAGACGAGCTCCTCCGCGGTGCGCCCGCCGAGCAGCACGGCCAGCTGGTCGAGCATCTCCGAGCGGGTCTGCAGGTACTTGTCCTCCTCGGGCAGCTGCATCGTGTAGCCCAAGGCCCGGCCGCGAGGAAGGATCGTCACCTTGTGCACCGGGTCGGTGTTCGGCAGTGCGTGCGCGACGAGAGCGTGACCGCCCTCGTGGTAGGCGATGATCTTCTGCTCGGCCTTGCTCATCGCGCGGGTCTTGCGCTCCGGACCGGCGATCACGCGGTCGATGCTCTCCTCGAGCGAGGCCATGTCGACCAGCTGCTTGTCGTGGCGGGCGGTCAGCAGCGCCGCCTCGTTCAGGACATTGGCCAGGTCGGCACCGGTGAATCCGGGAGTGCGGCGCGCGATGACCGCGAGATCGACATCAGCCGAGATCGGCTTGCCCTTCGCGTGGACGGCAAGGATGCCCTTGCGGCCCTCGAGGTCAGGCCGGTCGACCACGATCTGGCGGTCGAAGCGTCCGGGACGCAGCAGGGCCGGGTCGAGGATGTCGGGACGGTTGGTGGCCGCGATCAGGATGACCCCGGTCTTCGCGTCGAAACCGTCCATCTCGACGAGCAGCTGGTTCAGCGTCTGCTCGCGCTCGTCGTGACCGCCGCCGAGGCCGGCGCCGCGGTGGCGGCCGACCGCGTCGATCTCGTCGACGAAGATGATCGCCGGCGCGTTGGTCTTGGCCTGCACGAACAGATCGCGAACCCGGCTGGCGCCGACACCGACGAACATCTCGACGAAGTCGGAACCGGAGATCGAGTAGAACGGCACCCCCGCTTCACCGGCAACGGCCCGCGCGAGCAGCGTCTTACCGGTACCGGGCGGCCCGTAGAGTAGGACGCCCTTGGGGATCTTGGCGCCGACAGCCTGGAACTTGGCCGGGTTGGAGAGGAACTCCTTGATCTCGTAGAGCTCCTCGATCGCCTCATTGGCACCCGCGACATCGGCGAACGTCGTCTTGGGGGTGTCCTTGCTGACCAGCTTGGCCTTGGACTTGCCGAAGTTCATGACCCGGCTTCCGCCGCCCTGCATCGAATTCATGAAGAACAGCAGCAGGCCGACGACCAGCAGGATGGGCAAGAAGTTCAGCGCCACGGAGAGCAGCACGTTGCCGTGGTCAACGCTGACGCTGTAGTCGATGTTGTGGTTGTTCAGATCGGTCGCGAGCGGCAGCGCCTGCTGAGTGGCGAACGACGCCTGGTACTTGCTGCCGTCCTTCAGCGTGATCTGGATGATCTGCTTGCTGTCCTTGATGGTCGCGGACTGCACCACAGGGTTCTTGGAATCGATCTGATGCTGGATGAAGTTCAGATCTTTGGTCTTGTAATCGCTGGTCCCGCTGAACACATTGCTGACAAAGAGCAGCACGAGAAGCGCGAGCAGTGCCCAAGGCACCCAGCCGCGGATGAGTCGCTTGCGGTTCAATCCCTGTAGGGCGCCCGGGCGCGGCGCCCTTCCTCCTGACCTCTCGTCTGCCCGGCAGGGCTCGTGCGGAAGCGTGCTAGTTAGCGTAACGCCCGACGTGACCTCGCCAACTCATGGAACGAATCGGCCGGGAGTGGTGTTCCGCCAGCGAATCGGACGTTCCCGACGTGATCGAGTTCACCGGCCCCGTTCAATCGCCTCCGGGGTGAGCGTGCCCACAAACGGCAGGGTGCGGTAGCGCTCGGCGTAGTCCAGGCCATAGCCGACCACGAACGCGCTCGGGATGTCGAAGCCGACGTAGCGCACCTCGACCGAAACTTTCAGCGCCTCGGGCTTGCGCAGCAGCGCAACCACCTCGACGGACGCCGGATGGCGGCTGCGCAGGTTGCGGATCAGCCAGGACAGGGTGAGCCCGGAATCGATGATGTCCTCGACGACCAGCACGTGGACGCCCTCGATGGAGCGATCGAGGTCTTTCAGGATGCGGACGACGCCGGACGAGCTGGTCGACGAGCCGTACGAGCTCACCGCCATGAACTCCAGGGTCGCGTCGATGGTCAGCGCGCGCGAAAGGTCAGCCATGATCATGGCCGCACCCTTGAGGACGCCCACCAGAAGGACGGTCTGACCTGCATAATCGCGGTCGATCAGGGCCGCGAGCTCCGCGACCTTCTCGGCGATCGCCTCTTTCGTGATCAAGACCTCGGCGATGTCCGGGTGGGCCGGATGCGTGCCACCCTCATGGTGCGCGTTGGCCACTGAGCTGCCGGCGATGAGCTCCGTCATGCGCGTATTTGCCTCGCTTAGCTCGCAGATCGCTGGGCCCCGTCGGGCGCACTCAACGTAATGGTCCCATCGCACCGCCGGGCTTTTACACCCCCGGGCAGGTTCAGTGGTCCTTGTCCCTTCCACGCGATCACCAATGCGTCGAGGGACGCGATGTGGGTCGCGCTCAAATCGGTGGCCGGGCAGCCGGCTTCGAGCGCGGCGCTGCGCAGCACCCGCGTGCGTACCGCCGGTGCGAGCGCGCCCAGGCTTTCCGCGTCCAGACGATGCGGCGACGTGGCGACGCCTGCTTGGGACAAGTAGCCGGCGGCGAGCGCATCGAGGGCGTCGGCATCGGCACGCAAGAGGGCGGCGCTACGGGCGAGCGATTCGGCGATGCCCGGGCCAAGGGCGCTTTCCAGCAGCGGCAGCACCTGGCTACGCACCCGGCTGCGAGCAAAGGCGGGATCGGCGTTCGCCGGGTCGTCCCACACCGGCAGGCCGGACTGCGCGCAGCTGTCACGTACGACGCTGCGCCGCAGGCCGAGCAGTGGCCGCCGCCAGAGGCCATCGCGTGCTGCCATCCCGGCGAGCGAGCGCGCGCCGCTACCGCGGGCGAGCCGGAGCAGGACGGTTTCGGCCTGGTCGTCGAGGGTGTGGCCGAGCAGGATGGCGGCCGCGCCCTGTTCCTCGGCCAGCGCCAGCAAGGTCAGCCGCCGGGCGTCGCGGGCCTCGCCTTCCGAGCGCGGCGCCGGGGCGTCGAGCACCACCGCCGGCTCCAGCCCGAGACCGCCCGCGACTGCGACGGCCGCGGCGGCGAGCTGCCCGGAGTGCTCGCTCCAGTGCTGGTCGGCGCAGGCGAATCCGGCGTGCAGCTTCGCGCGAGGTGCGACGAAGGCCGCCGCGGCGGCAAGTGCCGTCGAGTCAGGTCCGCCCGATCCGGCGACCAGTACCCGCGCCCCGGCCGGAAGATCGGCGAGCCCTTTGCGGACGGCCAGCCGGACGGCAGCGACGGATGCCGGGGGCCCAGCCACGCGCAGTCAGCCGAATCAGGCGGCGGGTGTCAGCCCGAGCACCCGGGTCAGCCACGCTTCCGGGGCCGCCAGTTCGGCCCGGGTCGGCAGCGTCTGCGGTGATTCCCAGACCGTGTTGAACCCACCCACTCCGACCCGGTCGACGACCGCTCGCACGAAGGCGCCACCTTGCCGGTACTGCTGCATCTTCATGTCAAGGCCGAGCAGCCGGCGCACGACCCGGTCAATCGGCGAACCGCCGTCGCGCCGGCGCTCGAAGCGGTCACGGATCTTCTTGACGCTGGGCACGACACTCGGTCCCACCGCGTCCATGACCTGATCGGCATGGCCTTCGAGCAACGTCATCAGGGCCTGCAGCCGATCCAGCACCACACGTTGCTCCGGGGTCTGGAGCAGCTCGAGAATGCTTGCACCTTCGCGGCGCCGGACCGTGCCGGCGGCAGCTCGCAAGCGGGCGGCCAGCGCGGTCGGGTCGAGGTCGGTGACGTCGGCGAAGGTCGCCAGCTCACCGGCGAGGTGATCGCGCAGCCAGGGCACTGCCGTGAACTGCAGCCGGTGGGTCTGCTCGTGCAGGCAGACCCACATCCGGAAGTCGCGCGGCGAGACGTCGAGGCGGCGCTCGACATCCGCGATGTTGGGCGCCACGAGCAGGAGCCGCCCGCTGGCCGATTCCGGGTAACCGTCGCCGAAGACCTCGTACTGGCCGAGCACCTTGCTCGACAAGTACGCCAGCAGGCCGCCCACCTGCACGCCGGAGACGCGCCGCCCGGCGGCTCCGGCGATCCGGCCGGTTTGCCTGTCCTCGAGCTTGCTCAGCAGCGGGCGCGACATCACCCGAAGGCCGGCGACGTTGGCGCCGATCCAGTCGCTGCGGTCGACAACAGCCACCGGTGCCTCAGGACCTACCGGCACGAGCTTGGTGTAGTCGACGACGTGTCCTTCGGCTTCGGCCGCGAGGATGCGCAGCTGCGCGACAACCGCATCTGCCGCTTCCGCCGCCAGCGCCGGTCCGGGCCTCGACAACCGGCGTCCGGTGGAGGTCGCGAGGTCCCAGTCGACCAGCTCTCCAGGCATGCGCTGAGGGTACGTCCGGCGTCTGACCCTCAGCGGCAGCCGCACCCGGCCAGCGTGGCGGCGATCCGGTCGACGGCGGCCTCGCCGGGCCCGCGCTCCGGAGCCGGCGCCAACGCGGCGAAGATCAGCAGCCGGCCGCTCGCCGTCGTGACGAGTCCGGCCAGCGCGGAGGTGCCGTTCAGCCACCCCGTCTTCGCCCTGACATGGCCAAGGCCGCCGGGCGCATCGGAGGTGAAGCGCAGCGCCAGGGTGCCGGTGAACCCCGCGATGGGAAGCGCCGCCACCAGAGGACGCAGCTGCGGGTAGGGCCCGAGCGCCGCCTGCCTGAGCAGCGTCGTGAGCGCCGCCGGCGCGACCGCGTCGGTACGGGAGAGGCCGCTGGCGTCGGAGATGGTCTGGCCGGGCGGCAGGCCCAGCCGGCGGGCCACGCGCCCCAAGGCCTCGGCGACGCCGGCGAAGGTCGGTGGGAGACCGCTGCGAATGGCGACCTGGCGGCCCAGGCCTTCCGCGAGATCCGCGTCGCTGTCATCGAGCATGCGCTCGACGAGCGCCGAGACGGGCGGGCTCTGCACGGACGCGACCAGCCGGGCGCCGGCCGGCACCGCGCCGACGGTCGCAGCGCCGGTGGACACGCCCGCAGCAGCCAGCGCGTCGTGGAAGCTCTGCGCCGCGGCAAGGACCGGATCGTCGTGACGACCGACCTGCAGCAGGCCCGGTTCGAAGCGGCCCTCGTCCACTTCGAGGGAACGCACCCGCGCCGCCTCGCCCTCGACCAGGTAGTAGGAGGACCAGCCGGGTGCGAGGTCGGGGCCGCCGTACGCCGACCCGACTCCGACGATCTGTCCGGCCGCGCTGCCGGCCGGGCGCGAGCGGGCGACCGTGCGGGCCAATGCCGTCAGGTCAGCGGCGGGCGGGTAGCCGGTCACCAGCGGTTGGGTGGTCAGCGTCGGGTCGCCCCCGCCGACCAGATAGAGGTTCGGGCCGCTGGCGAGCACCCGCGTCGTCAGGTGCGCCTGAGGACCTAGTACCAGCAGCGCGCTCGCGGCGGTCAGCAGCTTCTGTGTCGATGCGGGCGTAGCGGGCACCTGGCCGCGCCGATCGAGCAGGACGCGGCCGCTCAGCGCGTCGATGACCTCGATATGCGGGTCTCCGCCGAGTCCGGGATCGGCGAGCGGGCCGGCGAGTGCGCGGGCGACCCCTGCTGCCGTGGGCATGGGGGCGGAAGCGGGGATCGGCGCCAGCACGGGGGTAGGTGCGGCCGGCGCGGCTGCGGTCGCGGTGAACGTCAGCAGCACAGCTGCAAAAGTGCCGATGGCGACACCGCGTCCCATTCGGTTTGCGGCGCCAGGCACGTACGGGAGACTAGGTGGCGGGTTCGGTCGCCGCGGGCACCGGCAGACTGCTTTGTGACACCAAATGGAGGTACGCGTGGAGTTCGACGTGTTCATCGAGATCCCGCGCGGCACCCGAAACAAGTACGAGATGGACCACGAAACCGGTCGGCTGCGGTTGGACCGCATGCTGTTCACCGCGACCCGCTATCCGTCGGACTACGGCTTCATCGAGGGGACGCTGGGCGGCGACGGCGATCCGCTGGACGCGCTCGTGCTGCTCGACGAAGCGACCTTCCCCGGCTGCCTCATTCTCTGCCGCACGATTGGCATGTTCCGGATGACGGACGAGAAGGGTCCCGACGAGAAGGTGCTGTGCATCCCGGTCGCCGATATCCGGCGCGAGCACATCCGCGACATCCGCCACGTCCCGGAGTTCGAGCGGCTGGAGATCCAGCATTTCTTCGAGGTCTACAAGGACCTCGAGCCCGGAAAGTCGGTCGAAGGCGCCGACTGGGTGGGCCGGGCCGAAGCCGAAGCCGAGATCAAGGCGAGTCGCGCGCGGCTCGTCCAGCACGAGTTGGAGCGCGCGGCGGCGGCTGAGGCGGCCATCCAGGGCTGAGTGCCGCAAGTGGCGATCTGAGCGCGATCACGTCGGCACCATCCACCAGCTCGATACTGATCGGCTTCGCCGCAAGCGTGCGAGCCTCCCGAAGGGCCTGGCCGCGCCACCGGCAGAGGACGCGGCCGGAGAGTGAATCGGCGAGCTTGCTAACGGATTGGCCGAAGTGAATTCGTGGAGATCAGGTGCAGCAGCGGCGAAGCGCTATTGATGATCACGAATGAAGTGCTGGATTGTTCAAAGATCGAATCGGGTGTTCTCGAACTCGAGAATCAGCGTTTCGAACTCCGTGAATACGTGGAATCCGCGCATGTTTTTTTGCGCCGCCGTCGGGAACAAGCGCGCTCAGGCGGGGTCCGTCGGCGTCCAGCGGGTGACCGGAAGGCTGACGCAGCTGCCATCGTGATGGAGGGTGATGGTGGCCTTCTTCATCGTCGTGGCGGTCGCGAGCGGTTCACCGGCACCCAGGTTTCGGGCGTAGCGCGGATGCGCGCCGGCGCTCACCTGCAGCCGCAGCCGATGGCCCGGCGCAAAGCGATGCGCGCTCGGCCA
>DATAVO010000065.1:0-2172 GCA_036267695.1 Frankiaceae bacterium | reverse complement strand
TTCGCTCGACCACCGGCCGTCTACCAATTGTCCCACAATTATCTCCTTCAGGCCGTTTGTGCGCCTCACTTGGGGGTTCGGATCACAATCACCAAGCGTTGACCCTAAGGTCTTGAAATGTCGGCACGCATCCATGATTTCACATTTACGCGTCGGCACCGCAGTGCTAATGCGGATTTCAGACGTCAGGAGGCGTCCAGGATGGAGAACGTCGTTCACGTGACCCGACGACCGTAAAAGGTCGGGAGCCGGCCCTCGAGCTGGCACGTTTGGCCCACTCTTTCAGCCGGACCCGTCACATGATCGCTCCCTCCGTGTATTCGGTCGCGCCGTCGGCCCCTCCGCAACCTGGCTCGCCCAATGTTCGCGCCGCAACTGCAGCCGACGACCAGTTCGTCGATGACCTGCAGGAGCTGGCTTTTGGTCCCGGCCGCTTCGCCCGGACGGCCTATCGCGTGCGCGAACGGTTCGCGATCGACCCCTCCCTCTCGCTCATCGCCGAAGTCGACGGTACCGCTTGCGGGTCGGTGTGGATGACCCCGATCAGCGTTGGCGATGTCGATGGCTACATGCTCGGTCCACTCGCGACCCACCCGAATTTCCGCAAGCGCGGCGCCGGCAAGATGCTGGCGCGCGAGGTGACGCGGCTGGCGCTGTCGCGCGGCACGGGCAGCTTCGTGCTGCTGGTGGGCGACCAGGACTATTATTGCCCGCTCGGCTGGCAGGTGACGACACCCGGTGCAGTCGAATTTCCCGGGCCGGTCGACCCGACACGCGTGTTGCTCTATTCTGAGGACAAGACGCTGGCGAAACGGATCAGGGGACCGATCGCAGCGTTCGGAGCCAGAAAGCGCGCCTGAAGGACACAGATTGCCGGCAGCCGATGAACTGATCGAACGAATCAGGCTCCGGTTGCTGCGCAATCCGCAGACAGCCGAGGTGACCGCCACACTGGCGCCGGACTGGATGCCGGACGGCGGCTTCGACCGGCCGGCGCGGGCTGCGGCCGTGCTGATCGCGCTGGTGCGGCGGGGCGAGGAGCTTTCGGTCCTCTATACGGAACGGTCACCGGAGCTTCGCTCGCATTCGGGGCAGGTGGCATTTCCGGGCGGCAAGATCGACCCCGATGACGATGGGCCGGGTGCCGCGGCGTTGCGCGAGGCAGCGGAGGAGGTAGCACTCGATCCTGCCGACGCCCGGATTCTGGGCTATCTGCCGGCATACTACACCGGCTCCAACTACATGATCACGCCGGTGGTGGCGGAGGTGCGGCCACGCGCGCCCTTCGTGCCCAATCCGGGCGAGGTCGAGAGCGTCTTCGAGGTACCGCTGGAGCGGCTCATGCAGGAGCAGAGCTTCGGGACGTTCCGCATCCGGCGCAACGACGTCGAGCACACCACCTGGCAGATCGCCCACGAGGGGCAGCTCATCTGGGGGATCACAGCCAACCTGACGCGGCGCCTCTACGAGCTGGTGCTCAGGAGCGAGGCTGCAGCATGATTCCCAAGATGGCGCAGGACCGGCTGACGAATGCCGAATGGCGCATGCGCCCGGAAACGCGGCGGATCTTCTCGCTGCTCGACGGTGCGGCGGGGCGGACGCGGGCGGTCGGCGGGATCGTGCGGGACACCTTGCTCGACCGGCAGCGCGACGATGCGGAAATCGACTTTGCCACCGAACTGCTTCCCGACGAAGTCATGCAACGGGCCGGAGAGGCCGGGATCGGCGTCTATCCGACGGGGATCGAGCACGGCACGGTGACGCTACGGCTCGGCGAGTTCGCCGCAGAAGTGACGACGCTTCGGCAGGACGTGGCGACCGACGGGCGGCATGCCAAGGTGCGGTTCGGAACCGACTGGGTGCGCGACGCCGAGCGCCGGGATTTCACGCTCAATGCGCTCTATGTCGGGAGCGACGGGGCGCTGTTCGATCCCCTGCACGGCCTCGATGACTGCCTCGCGGGTCGCGTGAGGTTCATTGGCGATGCCGACCGGCGCATCGCCGAAGATCGCCTGCGCGTCTATCGGTTCTTCCGCTTCTCGGCGAGCCTGGGTGGGGAGCGATTCGACGACGAGGGATTGACGGCCGTCGGGCGCGCGGCGAACGATCTCGGCGACCTCTCGGCGGAGCGCGTGGGCGGCGAGATGCGCCGGATGCTCGAGTTGCCCAAGG
>DATAVO010000064.1:0-46000 GCA_036267695.1 Frankiaceae bacterium | reverse complement strand
CCGGCTGGATCACTGGTGCGGCCATTGTGACAAGTGCTGTTTCATCGATCTGGTGCTCGCCCCATTCCTCACCCCTGACGAACTCGGCGGCATCTTCGGGGGTCTGGAACCGCTGCGCAACGAGGAGCTGGCCGATCAGTTCCTGGCCTTGCTCGGCCTGCTGGCGGATCGCAAACCCTTCGAGTGCGTCGGAGATATCGACGAATGCCGGGCAGCGATCGCCTTGACGGCCCGGCGTCCAGACCGTGCCGGCGACGCGTTGGTGCAGCGGCTCGCCGCCCAAGCGAACAGTGGCGCCCAGCTGTCTGACCACCTGATGAGGGCGACCCCGCCCGACGCGATTCCCGATGAATACTCGCCCGAATCTGTCGTGGTCTGACCTTCGCGGCGCCCGGGTCGGAGTCTGGGGGCTGGGGGTCGAAGGACACGCAAACCTGCGCCGTTTGAAGGCACTTGGCGCCGCGCCGGTGCTGGTCGACGATGCACCGTCGGAGGCAGGCGCCTTGCGCACCGACAAGGGCGGGTTCGACGCGCTGCGCTCGTGCGACGTGGTCGTCAAGACGCCGGGGATCAGTCGCTACCGCAGCGAGATCCAGACTCTCGAGGCGGACGGCATCCCGGTTGCGGGCGGCCTCGGCCTCTGGATGCAGGAGGCCGACCGCACCCGCGTCGCGTGCATCACCGGCACCAAGGGCAAGAGCACGACGACCTCGATCGCCGGGCATCTGCTGCAAATGCTGGGGTTTCGCTGTTTCATCGGCGGCAACCTCGGCTCGCCGCCGTGGGACCCCGACGCGGAGCAAGACGCCGACTTCTGGCTGATCGAAACCTCCAGCTATCAGGCGACCGACCTGAAGGTCGCCCCGCGCGTCGTCGCCGTCACCTCGCTGCATCCCGACCATCTGAACTGGCACCGTGACCTCAACACCTATTACCGCGACAAGCTCTCGATCTGCACCTTGCCCGGCGCGCAGGTGACGGTGAGCAACGCCGAAGATCCGGTGGTGGCGGAGCACCGCGCACAGCTCGGCCCCCACGTCCGCTGGGTGCCCGACCCGAGCCTGCCCGGCGATTGGGTGCCGCGACTGCGCTTGCTGGGTCACCACAATGCCGTGAATGCGCTGCTGGCACAGGCGGTGCTGGCCGAGCTGGGAATTGCTGAGGCGAGCGACGCTGCCGCTCTCGCCGAAGCGTCTGAGGGCTTCGTGCCACTCGCGAGCCGGCTGCAGGAAATCGGCCTCGTGGATGGCGTCACTTTTGTCGACGACAGCTTGTCGACCAACGTGCTGCCCACCCTTGCCGCGCTCGACGCCTTCCCCGACCGACGCGTGGCGCTCATCGCCGGCGGTTTCGATCGCGGGGTCGACTACGACTCGCTGGCGACAGGTGTGCAACGGCGGCGCGCCCCGCTGCTCGTGCTCGGGGTCCCGGACAACGGTCCGCGCATCATCGAGGCCATTCTTGCCGCGGGCTCCGCGCCCTTCGTCGAGACGCGCCCCGCCGAAAGTGTCGAGGAAGCAACAAGACTCGGGCTCGAATGGGCGGCTCCCGACGGTGTGGTGCTGCTCTCTCCGGCGGCCCCGAGCTTCGGCCGGTTCCGTGACTACCGCGAACGGGCGGCGGCCTTCACCGCAGCCATGCACGCCTTGAGGAAGATGACCGGAAGATGACCACGTGACCAACATTCGCCACGCCGGGACGCTACGGGTGAGCGCCAAAGCCGACACCTTCACCGAGTCGGTCATCCGCGAGATGACCCGCCTCGCCAACGCCCACGGAGCCGTCAATCTCGCCCAGGGCTTCCCCGACTTCGGCTGCCCGGCCGAGCTGAAGGAGGCGGCGAAGGCGGCCATCGACGCTGACGTGAACCAGTACGCGATCACCTGGGGCGCGCAGGACTTCCGGCGCGCGATCGCCGAGAAGACCGCGCGCACCTACCCGGGCTGGGAGGTCGATCCGGAGACGCAGATCTGCGTCACTTGTGGCTCCACCGAGGCGATGATGGCCGCGATGCTGGCGCTTGTCGATCCGGGCGAGGAAGTCATCGTTTTCACCCCGTTCTACGAGAACTACGGGCCTGACGCGATCCTTTCGGGAGCCACCCCGCGGTACGTCGAGCTGCACCGGCCAAACTGGAGCATCGACGAGTCGGAGCTGCGCGCAGCGTTCAACGATCGCACCCGTGCGGTCATCGTCAACACCCCGCACAACCCGACCGGCAAGGTCTTTGCGCGGCCCGAGCTCGAGCTCATCGCCGAACTCTGCGAGCAGTACGACGCGCTCTGCTTCACCGACGAGATCTACGAGCACATCCACTACCTCGGCCCAGGTGGCCACGTGCCGCCCGCGACCGTTCCCGGCCTCGAAGGCCGCACGGTCACCATCAACGCGCTTTCCAAGACCTACGCGGTCACCGGTTGGCGGGTCGGGTGGACCGTCGCCCCGCCGGCGATGACCGGTGCGATCCGCAAGGTGCACGACTTCTTGACCGTCGGCGCCGCCGCACCCCTGCAAGCCGCGGGCGTTGCAGCCATGGCGCTCCCGCCGAGCTACTACGAGGGCATGGCCGCCGACTATCGCGAGCGGCGCGATCTGCTCTGCGATGTCCTACGCAAGACGGGATTCGAGTTCCTCGCGCCCGACGGCGCCTACTACGTCCTCTGCGATACGCATGCCGTCGACCCAGCCGGCGACGACGTGCTCTTTGCCCGCCGGCTCATCGAGCGGATCGGGGTTGCTGCGGTGCCCGGCTCGTCCTTCTATCCGGATCCTGCGGACGGGCGACGCACTATCCGGTTCGCATTTCCCAAGCGGCTGGAAACGCTGCACGCTGCCGCGGATCGGCTCAGCGCGCTCTGACTACACCCGAGCAGCAGCACAGGAGCGACCCGATGCAGGGGTGGTAGTTCCTGCACCGGGTCGCCTGCTGCGTGCCGGGACTTGGGTCAGCTTGCTTCCGCGCTGGGGTCGATGCCGCACTTGGCCGCCAGGTAGGCGGTGACCTTGCTCTCCGCTGCGGTGAACTCCGGTGTGTCGAATTGGGTGGTGATCTCTGAGCTGATCTTGGTGAAGTCGAAGTTGGCTGCCTGCAGGTCCGCGAAGAGCTTCTGCTCGGCGTCGACCACGGTCCCGATGGGGGCCTGGATCTCGGACGGGGCCTGGCTCTGCAGCGCCTTCAACTCATCAAGGGCGCTCTGCTCGAAGTTCTTCAGCTGCTCCGGAGTATCGGTCGTGATGTTGTCCGTCGCGTCGTTGAAGTTCGCGGAGGCCTTCTTGGCCTTGTCGCAGAACGAGCCGCCGCCGAGGTCGGTGTTGACCTTCCCCGATCCCGATGAGGACGACGTCGATGACGACGGTGTGGTCGATGGGGTTGTTGACGCTGCCGCGGTCGACGGGCCAGTCGTCACCGTCCCACTCGTGGAGGCACCTTTCGAGGAGCTTCCGCAGGCAGCCAGCAGGGCGCCCGCGGCCGCCAGTCCCACGCCAATTCGGACGCGGTAAAGGGCGCCAGCGGACCCGGTTTTCGTCGCCATTTCTCTCCTAATGTCGTTATTGGAGATCATCAAAGCATGTGAAGGGGGTTTCCTTCAGGAAACTGTCAGCTAGCCGACGCACGCGTTGCCATGCTCGGGTCAGTGCTCGAGCTACTCGAGACCGACCTGCGGCTGCGGATCGGGCGGCGGTCCGCGATGCATCGCTTTCACGCTCGTATTGAGGAACGCCACCAAGGGGACCGCAATCAGCGCTCCTGGGATCCCCCCGAGCGTCGTACCCGCGATCACCGACAGCACCACGGCCAGTGGATGGATGTCGACGCTGCGGCTGAGGATGAACGGCTGCAGGACGTGACCCTCTACCTGTACGAGCACGATGATGGCGATGGCGACGATGACGGCCGCCGTAGCGCCGTGCTCAAGCAAAGCGACGGCGACCGCGAGCGCACCGGTGATGACGAGCCCGACGAGCGGGATGAACGACCCGATGAAGATGAGCACCCCGAGGGCGGCCGCCAGAGGCACGCGCAGGATCAGCAGCAGGATGGTCGTCGTGGTGCCATGAAAGAGCGCGATCAGTAGCTGCCCGCGCATGTAGCCGCCGAAGGTATGCCACCCGGCCCGGCCCGCGTAGTCCAGCCGTGCATGCGAGGCCTTGGGGAATAGCCTGATGAACCAGCCCCACACCACGTTGCCGTCGCGTAGCAGGTAGAAGGTCGTCAGCAGCACCAGCAGCAGGCCGGCGAGGAACTCGATCACGGCCTTCACCGTCGTGATCGCGCTGCTGATCAGCTGACCGCCGTGCTGCTGGATCGTGTTCGACAGGTTCTTGGTGATCTTGTCGAGGTCCGCGGACTTGACCTTCAGCGGGCCGGTTTCGAGCCAATGCTTGGCCTTGTCGACGACCTGGGTGACCTGATCGGCCAGCTGCTTGTCGTGCGAGCTGATCTGCCACACCACGAAATAGCCCAGCCCGGCCAGGAAAACGATTCCGACCAGCAGGGCGGCGAGGGCAGAGAACGATTTGCGGCCGGGCAGCCGTCGCAGCCGGACCTCGACGGGGTGCAGGATCGCGGTGAAGAACAACGCGATGATGAACGGGAAGACGACGAGCCCGATCCTGTTCAGCTCTTTGACGATCACGTAGATCACGGCGCCGATGAGCGCGAGCCGCCACGCCCACGCTGCCGCGACGCGTACCGGCCACGTCACTGCTTCCACGGCGTTGTGGCGCGTGTCCGACAGCGGCGGGGTGGACGGCGGCGGCGCAGGCGTCACCGACTGCTCAGTCACAGAGCTGCTTCCCTCTCCTGTTTCACAGCTGGTTCAAACATCTCCCAGCGTCTCTCTTCGGAGCCCAGATCAGCCCGAGGTGCGGGCCTTGTGCAGCACCAACGGCGCGTCGCGCGATGATGAGAAGCGACGAAAGGTGGGTCGACCGTGCTCCTTGGCGCTGTCTCGGACGTGCACTGCAACGCCGGCACCCTCACCCAGGCGCTTTCGGAGCTGGATCAACTCGGGGTCACGACGGTGCTCGCCGGAGGCGATCTGGTCTTCGAGTACCGCTTCTCCTCCGAGGTCGTCCGCCTCGTACGCGAACGGGAAATGCCTGCGGTTGCGGGCAATCACGAGGTGGTGCTGCTCGGCCCGCAAGGCGTACGTGCCCGCGGGGCCGACCACGTCGATCCCGTCGAACTGGACTTCCTCGCAAGCCTGCCGTTCGTCGTGCGCCGCGAGTTCGGCGGGCGCACGCTGCACCTGACCCACGCGAGCCCGTGGGAGCCGTACTTCGACTACCTGTACCCCGACTCCCGGCGCTGGGACGACGCTCCGACCCTGGACGCGGACCTGGTGGTGGTCGGGCATACCCACGTCCCGTTCGTGCGCCGTGTCGGTGGCACGCTCGTGGTCAATCCCGGCTCGATCGGGCAGCTGCGCGGCAGGGACGCGCGCTTCACGTATGCCGTCATCGATACCGACAGCCTGGACGCCGAGATCCGCGCGGTACCCGGCTGAGCGAGGCCGATATTCGGCCGCGATAGGTTGCTGGACGGCCTAACGAGAGGACGTCCGGGATGACAGACGGCTGGAAAGCGGTATCCGTCAGCGAGGTGCGGGTTGGCGACGTGGTGCGCACGCAGACGGGTGTGGAGGTCGAAGTGAGCCGCATCGAGGAGGCCTTCTTCGGCATGCCCACGATGCTGGCCTTCATCCAGGACACTGCCCACGGCTGGTTCAAGTGTCCCCAGCCGGTCGACGGCCAGATCGACGTGAAAACCGCTGCGGCGTAAGGGCTTCAGCCCTTGACGGAGTAGGCCGCCAGGGCGCATTGCACCAGCAGGTCACGGGCGTCGTCGTCCAACTCCACCGGCGGCACGGTCATCGGTCGCAGGATGGCGCCGAGCGCGGCCGAGGCGCGCAGCTTCGCCGACGTATCCGGGTCGGTCCCTTCCAGCAGAGCCAGCATCCGATTGGTCACCCCGGGCCCGGACGCGGGCAGGTTCAGCTGGGTGATCGAACTGAGGTCACGCACCAGCATCCGGGTGGCGTACGGATGCGCGGCGAGCGCTTCGCAGTAGCGACTGAGGAAGGCGCGGCGCTGCCGGGCCGCAAGCGGAGTCGGCTGCTTTTCGAACTCTTCGACCACCGCTTCGATGTCCTGCGACAGCGGGCCGACGACGGCGAAGAGCAGCGCCAGCTTGGTCTCGAAATGAAAGAGGACGGTGCCGCGCGAGACCCCGAGCTGCGCGCCTATCTCCTCGAGACTGGTGGCGGCGTAGCCTTTCGTCGAGAACAAACTGCCGGCCGCATTGATGAGGGCGGCACGCGTGCGCGGGCCTTTCACCGGCTGCTCCCTGGGGTCGCCTCACACGAAACGATCTTCCGTTCGCTTTGGGACCATATACGCGGCATGTGGCGAACGGTCCATTTTCTGACTACCGAGTCAGAACTGGCGGGTGCCGTTGGGCGCGCGATCCGGTACACGAGGCCGCGTCCCGAGCCGCCTGCGCTCGCGGCCTGACCCGGCCCGCAGCGGCCGTGATGCCTACCGATACAGTCGCCCGCCATGCTGCGCTTCGACGACAAGGTCGTCATCGTCACGGGCGCCGGGCGCAATCTCGGCCGGGAGTACGCGCTCCTGTTCGCCTCGCTCGGAGCGAAGGTCGTCGTCAACGATCTGGGCGTCGCCATCAGCGATACCGACGACGTGGGCAGCGAGACGGTCAGCGATCCGGGAGCCGATGTCGTCGCTGAGATCGCGGCGGCGGGTGGGCAGGCGGTGGTGAACCGGGACACGGTCGCCACGCCCGACGGCGGTGCGGCGATCGTGCAGACCGCGCTGGACGTCTGGGGGCGCGTCGATGTCGTGGTGAACAACGCCGGCCAGGCACGCATGGGGGCCTTCGCCGACTTCCCGGAAGCGCATCTGGAGACGCTGCTCGCCACCCAACTGCGCGGGCATTTCAATGTCAGCCGACCAGCCTGGCGCGCAATGGCCGAGGGCGGCGGTGGCCGGTTTGTGAACGTCTCGTCAGGCTCGGCCTGGGGCCTTCCCGGCGGCGCCGGCTACAGCATGGTGAAGATGGGCATCATCGGGCTGACCCGCTCGATGGCCGCCGAAGGTGTCGAGGACGGCATCAGCGCCAACGTCATCACCCCGTACGCGAAGACCCGCCCCGGCACCGGCATGGGGCCGTTTCCGTGGAGCGAGGCGCTGGGGGAGTGGTTGGCGCCGCGTAAGGTCGCGCCGGTCGTCGGCTGGCTGGCGCACGAGTCGTGTCCGGCGAACGGCGAGTGCTTCACGGTGGGCGCCGGCCACGTGGCGCGCGTCAGCATCGTCGCGACTGAAGGCTTCATCGATCGCGACCTGACGATCGACTCGGTAGCCGAGCACGCGGAGGCCATCATGCAGGGCCCTACCAGCGAAGTCACGCCGTTCCTGTCGAATGCGTTCGCCCGCATGTTCGAGGGCTACCCCGGCTAGCGGACCTCGGGACCTACGGCCGTCCGACTGACCTTCCAACAAGCGGTCGTTCGCCGGATAACTTCGTCTGTACTGCTGATACCAGGGCCGGCGTTCGCGCGGGGCCCGGCTTGACGTGTTCACCGTTGCGGGAAGGCCTCATGAAGATCATCTATACGTATACCGACGAAGCGCCGGCGCTGGCTACGCGCTCGCTCCTGCCGATCCTTGACGCGTTCGCCGCCAAGGCCGGCGTGCCGGTCGAAACCCGCGACATCTCGCTCGCCGCCCGCATCCTCGCCCAGTTCCCCGATCGGCTCGGCTCGAAGGCGGTGCCTGATTCGCTGGCCGAGCTCGGCGAGCTCGCGAAGACGCCTGAGGCCAACATCATCAAGCTGCCCAACGTCAGCGCGTCCCTCCCGCAGCTGAAGGCCGCTATCAAGGAGCTGCAGCAGGCCGGCTACGACATCCCGGACTACCCGGAATCGCCTTCATCGGATCAGGAAAAGGCCGACCGCGCCGCCTACGACGCGGTCAAGGGAAGCGCCGTCAACCCCGTCCTGCGCGAGGGCAACTCCGACCGCCGCGCCCCGGGATCGGTGAAGAACTACGCCAAGTCCCACCCGCACTCGATGGGTGAGTGGTCCTCGTCCTCGAAGTCGCACGTCTCGACCATGACCGCCGGCGACTTCCGCCACTCAGAGCGTTCGGTGACGATGCCCGCCGGCGATGACCTGCGCGTCGAACACGTCGCTGCCGACGGCACGATCACCGTCCTCAAGCCCTCGATCAAGGTGCTCGAGGGCGAGATCGTCGACGCTGCCGTGATGAGCAAAGCCGCGCTCGTGGAGTTCCTGGACAAGCAGGTGGCAGAAGCCAAGGAGCAGGGCGTCCTGTTCTCGATCCACCTGAAGGCCACCATGATGAAGGTCTCCGACCCGATCATCTTCGGCCACGTCGTACGCGCGTACTTCCCCGACGTTTTCTCCTTTTACGCCGACGATCTCGCCTCGGTCGGCGCCGACCCGGATGACGGGCTCGGTGCCGTTCTCGCCGCCATCGAAAACCTGCCTGTTGAGCGCAAGGCGGCCGTCGAAGGCGCGATCGCCTCGGACTACGAGGCCGGCCCCAGCCTGGCGATGGTCGACTCCGACCGGGGCATCACCAACCTGCACGTCCCGAGCGACATCATCGTCGACGCATCGATGCCTGCGGCGATCCGTACCTCGGGCCAGATGTGGAATAGCGCCGGCGATCTGCAGGACACCAAGTACGTCATCCCCGATTCCAGCTACGCGCCGCTGTATGCCGAGACCGTCGATTTCTGCCGCGAGAACGGCGCCTTCGACCCGACGACGATGGGCACCACACCCAACGTCGGGCTCATGGCGCTGAAGGCCGAGGAGTACGGCTCGCACGACAAGACCTTCGAGATCGCCGCGCCCGGCAAGGTCCGGGTCGTCAACTCCACCGGCGCGACGCTGCTCGAGCATGACGTCGAGGAAGGCGACATCTGGCGCGCCTGCCAGACCAAGGACGAGGCGGTCGTCGACTGGGTGCGCCTGGCCGTCGAGCGCGCCCGGGCCACCGGCGCTCCCGCCGTCTTCTGGCTCGACGAGACCCGCGGCCACGACGCCGAGATCCTGAAGAAGGTGCGCGCGGCTCTGCCCGGGTACGACACCACCGGGCTGACGCTGGAATTCCTGCCCGTCGCCGAGGCGACCCGCTTCACGCTCGAGCGCGCCAAGAAGGGCGAGGACACCATTGCCGTCACCGGCAACGTGCTGCGTGACTACCTGACGGACCTCTTCCCGATCCTCGAGCTCGGCACGTCGGCCAAGATGCTGTCCATCGTGCCGTTGCTCAAGGGCGGCGGGCTTTTCGAGACCGGCGCGGGCGGCTCGGCCCCCAAGCACGTCCAGCAGTTCGTCAAGGAAGACCACCTGCGCTGGGACTCACTCGGTGAGTTTCTCGCGCTCGCCGTCTCCTTCGAATTCCTGGCCGACAAGTTCGGTAACACGCGCGCCGGAATCCTCGGCCGCACGCTGGACGACGCGACCGGTCTCGTCCTGGAGAACCGCAAGTCCCCGTCCCGCAAGGTCAGGGAACTCGACAACCGCGGCAGCCACTTCTACCTCGCGCTCTATTGGGCGCAGGCGCTGGCCGACCAGACCGACGACGCCGAACTCGCTGCGCTCTTCGCGCCGCTCGCCAAACGGCTCGCCGATGAGGAGGAGGCGATTGTCGGGGAACTGGCAGCGGTACAGGGCAATCCGGTCGACCTCGGCGGCTACTACTTCGTCGACAGCGAGAAGGCCGACGCGGCGATGCGTCCGAGCAAGGCACTGAACGCGGCGCTCGCCGAGTTCTGACGGGTGAGCTCCGAGACTCCTGCGCTTTCCTTCGGCGGCGTAGCTGCGGACTACGACCGGCTGCGGCCGTCTCCCGCTCCCGACGCGCTGAGCTGGCTGATTCCCGATCCCTGCGAGCATGCGGTCGATCTGGCGGCAGGTACCGGCCTGTTCACCCGCGCGCTCGCCGCTCGCGTCCCGCAGGTGATCGCCGTCGAACCCGACGCGCGGATGCGCGAGGTCTTCGCGCTGCGCGCTGCCGCCATCGAGGTGCGCGAGGGCACCGGCGAGGCCATCCCGACGGGTGACGCGAGTGCCGACCTGGTGACCGTTTCCTCGGCCTGGCACTGGCTCGACCCCGAGGCGGCACCCTTCGAGATCGCCCGGGTGCTGCGCGACGGTGGCCGCCTCGGCGTCGTCTGGACCCATATGACGCATGACGACCGGCTGCCTGCGCTCGACTGGGACGCGCTCGGCGTGCGCCCGCACGACCGGATCCGGGTCGCCCGCTCGCGGGAACTTACGCTGCCCGATGGTGCGCCGTTCGGCCCGACAGAGACGGCAGATTTCAGCTACTCGCGTCCGACTTCGAAAGCCGACATCGTCGCCACGCTGGCCACGTACAGTCCGGTCATCGCGCTCGACGACGACACCCGAGCGAGGGCGCTCGGCCTTGCCGCGAACCGCCTTGCCGAACGCTTTCCGGATCAGGATCTGGTCGACGTCAGCATCACGACACACTGCATCCGGGCCGACCGGCTCGCACGCTGAAACCGAGTGTTCCGTTGACCGTTGCACGGCTGTCACGCCCGTCCGGGAACATGGAGCCCATGACGAAGCGTCCACGGGGCCGGTGCCCGGTCTGCAGCGACTTTCGTAGTGCCCGATGGGACGGCGACGCGCTGCTGGTCGCGCGCCACCAGCGTTCGGGAGTCATCTGTCCGGGCTCGGGGCGGCAGGCTCCGGAGGATGCCGTAGCCAGCCGCTGACTCCTGCCGTGCCACCGCGTCGCGCCGCGGGCTAACGTCGCCGGGTGAGGCTGCATCCCAGCAGCAGCATGCCTGAGACGAGCAGGAGCGCGCAGTGACCGAAATGGCAGGCCGGGCGGGTGTGGTAACCGGCGGCGCGCAAGGCATCGGGCTGGCGATCGCGACGGTGCTGGTGCGCGAGGGGGCTTCGGTCGTCCTCGCTGACCGCGATCTGGACACCGCCACCCAAGCCGCGGAAGCGCTGACGGCGCAAGGGCCCGGGCGCGCCATCGCTGCCGGTTGTGACGTCACCAGCGAGGAGCAGGTGGCGGCGACGGTGACGGCGTGCACTGATGCCTACGGCAGCCTGGATTTCTGGGTCAACAACGCCGGCGTCACGCGCGACAAGACGCTGCGCAACATGACTCTCGAGGACTTTCGGGCCGTCATCGACGTGCATCTGATCGGGGGATGGCTCGGCACCCGGGCGGCAGCAGCGGTGATGCGCGAGCAGGGCCGCGGGGCGATGGTGAACATCTCCTCGATCAGCGGCAAGGTCGGCAACCCCGGCCAGACGAACTATTCCGCGGCCAAGGCCGGACTGGTCGGCATGACGAAAGCGGCCGCCAAAGAGCTTGCCCGCTACGGGATCCGCGTCAACGCGGTGCAGCCCGGACTGATCCGCACCACGATGATCGAGGCGATGAAGCCCGAAGTCGTCCAGTCACGTATCGCCGAGATCCCGCTCGGGCGCGTCGGGGAGCCTGATGAGGTTGCCGAGGTCGTGCTCTTCCTGCTCTCGGACCGCTCGTCGTACATGACCGGCACGGTGCTCGAGATCGGCGGGGGCCGTCATATCTAGCGGGGCGATCGGGGCGGTCGACGACCCCAAGGACGTCACCCCGGAATGGCTGACGGCGGTGCTGCGCCGGACCGGCCACGACTGCACGGTCCGTGGAGTGCGCCGCGATCGCATCGGCACCGGGCAGATCGGCGCGAGCTACCGGCTGCACCTCGATTTCGCGGCAAATGCTGAAGATTCGGTGCCATCGACCCTCGTGCTGAAGATCGCCGCCGGCAACCCCGAAGAGCGCGCCCGGGTCAACCGGGGCTTTGAGAAGGAGGTCCGCTTCTATCTCGACCTCGCGCCGCACACGTCAGTCAGCACACCCGATTGCTGGTTCGCCGACATCAGTACGGATCTGAACACGTTCGTGCTGCTGCTCGACGATCTCGCGCCCCGAGTGCCCGGCCGGCAGGTGGAGGGCTGCAGCTACGCCCAGGCGATCGCTGCCGTTGAAAATCTTGCTGGGCTGCACGCGCCGCTGTGGAACGCCGCGCTGCTGCACGACCACGCGCGTTGGCTGACGCCGACCGACGCGGCGAGCGGGGAGTTCCTCGGGGCGCTCATGGCCACCTCCACCGAGCAATTCATCGAGCGCTACGACGATCGGCTGACGGCCGAGGACCAGTCGACGCTGCGCCAGGCGGCCGCCGCGATCAGTCAGTGGGCGGCCTTGCCGCGCCAGCATTTCACCCTCGTCCATGGGGATTACCGGCTCGACAACCTCATGTTCGATCCTGCCGATGCATCGGTTGCCGCCGTCGATTGGCAGACGACGACGTCAGGGCCTGCGACGCTGGACGTCTCCTACTTCCTCGCGACGAGCCTGCTGCCGGGCGAACGCCGCCGCCACGAAAAGTCTTTGCTCATCGCGTATCTCGATGCGCTCGCGAAGCAAGGGGTCACCTACGACCATGCCGAGGCGATGGCCGACTACCGCCGCGATGTCCTGCACGGCCCGCTGATCACCGTGCTGGGTTGCATTTACGCGACGGCCGCGCCGACCCCCGAGGCCGACGGGATGTTCCTGGCCATGGCGACGCGTAGCTGCGCCGCCATCCGCGATCTGGGCACGCTGGACTTGGCCACGCGCTGATGCGCCAGGGGGCTACGCGAGCCCGACCGTCCGGCGCACCCGCTCCACGCCGGTGATGTCCATGGCCGGAACGCCGTCGGGATCACGGGTCAGCGCCACGGGCACGCCTGCGAGTAAACCGTCGACCATCACGTAGTTTTCGCCGCTCTGCAGCCGGAGCTCGATCACCCGCGACTGCACCTGGACCAGCAGCCGCGCGCTCTCGAAGAAGACCTGATAGCCACCCTCGTAGTAGCCGAGGAACGGCGCCACATGCCTTTTGTCGACCGGGTGCAGGGTCGGCCCGATGGCCAGCAGGCCCTCGCGGCCCCTGGCAGCTGCTGCGCTGACCTTCGCCGGCGAACCTTCGTCGATGCCGAACTGCTTGCTGAGCACGTACATCTGCACGTACAGGTAGAGGAAGAGGCCGTTGGGAAACGGATTCATGTTGTTCAGCACGACCATGCCGATGTCGTGTTCGGGCAGGAAGCCGATGAATCCGGTGAACCCGTCGATCGCGCCGTTGTGCCACACCAGCGAGCTGCCGTTCTTGTACCGCTCACGGATCCAGCCCATCGCGTACCCGGAGCTGACCGCATCGGGATCGATGTTCGGATCCAGCGGCACCGCCACGCCCGGAACCCAGCACTGCGCGAGGTTGCCCGCGGAGACCACCCGCTTGCCCGTCACCGACTTGCCCCGGCGCAACTCGAGCCTGACGTAATTCGCCATGTCGTTCAGAGTGGAGAGGCCGCCGCCGACCGGGGCGTAGCTGCCGACCGCGCCGTAGGGAAGCGTGTCGGTGCGGCCGAACACATCGAGCCCGTGGCCACGGCTGAAGTTGCTGACGCGTCCGCGCGGGTCATCAGCGATGACCGTGCTCGCCATCCCGGCCGGGCCGAAGACGCGCTCCTGCATGGCGGTGCTGTACGCGGCCGTGAGGTCCGCCGACTTCACGCCTGTGGCCAAGAGCGGCAGGTAAGCCCCGACGCTGTAGACAGTGTTGTTGTAGATCCAGACCTTTCCCGGCGCGCTGACCACCTGCATATTCACCAAGGACGCGAGGAGTTCAGCAGCCGTGGGAACACCCTGGTGAAACGTGGAGAGCGCCGGCGCTTCCGCCAGGCCGGTGCCCATGCCCATGAGGTCACGTACGCGAAGGGTGCGGGTCAGCTCCGGGGTCGGGGCCCGGAAGCCCGACCAGGCGTCAATCGCCGGCTGATCCCATTCCAACGTGCGGTCATCGACGTAGGTCGACACCAGGAGGGAAGACATGGATTTCGTTGTCGAAGCGACGAGGAAATGCGTGTCGGGCGTAATCCGCGCTGCCCGGCCGCCATCGCGTGCACCCATCGTGAGTCGATGAAGCACGCCGTCGCTATTGACGATGGCGACGGCACCGCCGACCAATTTCTGCCGGGAGAATTCGGCCCGCACAGCCTTGTCGAACGCGGCCCAATCGGGGCCGGAGCCCGCCGCGGAAACGCCCTTCGCCGAAGCTGCACCGGACCCGAGCCCGCTCAGGCCTGCGGTGAGGCCCGCGGTCGTCATGCCTTGCAGAACCGCACGTCGTCGCAGCGTCATCCCCGGGGAACCTTTCGTAGGGCGCGTCGTCAATTCGAGTTCAGCAGGTGGCGCCAGCAACCAGGTCGAATATGTGAGGACTATGACAGCTCGAAAGGGTAGGGAGCGGGGCGATGCTGCAAAAGGTCACATTGCCGACGGGTCAGGCCGGCGGTGGCCTTAGGCCATTTGCCTGTCGCGTCCCCCTGACGGATCACTCGCGCCACCCGTTCGGCGCAGGTAAGGCATCCGCGATTGCGGGACATTGAACGAGATGAACCTGCCCGAGGAGCCGACGACGATCCACGACCAGTGGGTCGAGGATCCGGCGCGCCTGTGCCCGCGCGATGAATGCCGTCGCGCCCGCCTGGCGTGGGAGCTCGTGGCGCCGTCCGACGGCAAGCTTCCGGTCAACGCCACACCGCTGCAATGCATGCTCTACGCCCGCATGACTACGTCGATCTTTGTCTACGAAGCCGCGCAGCACCGCACCGGTGTGAAGGCCACCCAGCTGCCCGCGTAAATCTCCCTGTTTGCAGGGCTATTCGGGCCGGACGCGCACCGCGCTCAGGATGTCGCCCGGCGGCGCCTCCCAGTGGTCGAGGAACGTGACGTCGGTGACCGGACGGCGGCGCACCGGACCGTGATTGCCCCGCGGCCAGCCGATGACGACGTGTCCGGCGAGCATCCACTCATCCGGGATACCGACGGCTTCGCGCATCAGTGGCTCTCCGCCGTAGGACGCCCAAGCGGTCACGCAGGCACCGAGTCCCTGAGCGCGAGCGGCCAGCAGAAAGTTTTGCATTGCCGGGAAGATCGAGCCGCCGAGCAGGAGATCGGACGCCGTTGGAAAGCTGCGCTGGACGAACAGGACCGAAGTGAATTTCCCCGCCCGATCATGGAGTTCGTAGGTGGCGCGGTTGCTGCGGGCCCGCCGGCTGTCGTCGCCATCGGCCGGGCGGCTCATGCCGTAGACCGGTTCGATCACCTGCAACGCCTGCGCGGCTGCCTGCGCGACGACCGCGCGCATCTGCGGGGAGCGCAGGATCACGAACCGCCACTCCTGAGCGTTCGCACCCGAGGGGGCGTAGGTCGCCGCTTGCAGGCAGCGCGCCAGGGTCGCGTCATCCACCGGATCATCGGTGAACCGGCGGATCGCGCGCGCCGTCGACATCGCGGTCCACACGTCATCGGTCGGTCCCGACATGCTTGCTCCCTGCTTTCAGCCGGCGGTCTGGCCGCAGAGCGGCCACGCAGTGCGGCCCACTGCAGCAGCATGATGCTCTTCGCGTCAGCGATCTCACCGAGTTCGACCCCAGTTCTTCGCTTGCTTCCCGCCGGATCGCCGTCACCGGATCGTCGTCCTCCAGGCCCGTGCGGCGGCTCCCAGGCCGGTCTTCGGCCGGGTTGCCTCGGCCATGCGGGCCCTTCTGATCGGCTACGGGCGCGGGCTGTGCACGCGTCCGAACGTGTAGGCATCGGGCCATCCGCGCCCGGCGAGGTTGGCCTCCTGGCGGTCGATGACCGCAGGCAGATCGCCGGGCTGCCAGCCGTCGACGAGCTGCTCGCCGTGCAGGTCCAGGATCGGCCTGCGCAGCTCCAGCAGCAACTGCAGGCTGAACGCGATACGCCCGGTGAGCACGCCCGGATCACCCGAGCAGAGGGCCAGCGCGGCTTCGGCCATCGTCTCGAGCGGCTCGAACATCGCCTCGTCGATCCCGCCCATCGCCACCAGGCTGGGCGTGGAGATCGCGGCCTGCGGGGTCAGTGCGTTGACGGCGACTCCTTGCCCGTCGCACTCGCTCGCCGCGGCCACCGTGAGCCGGTTGAGGGCCGCTTTGGAAGCCCCGTATTGGAACCCCGCCTTAGCCGGCCGGTTCGTGGGGAAGGGTGGTCCGGGAGGTAGCTCCGCCGAGAAGGTGGTGAGGTTGAGGATCCAGCCGCGACCGCGCTCCCGCATGCCCGGGACCACCGCTGACATCAGCTCCCAGGGTGCCCAGAGATTGACCTGCAGGCAGCGCTCGAGCGAGGTCGGCGATGTCTGGTCGAAGGGCACGTAGCCGCCCATGGCCGCGTTGTTCACCAGGATGTCGATCGGGCCCAGCGCGGCTTCGGTCTGGGCGACGAGTTCGCTGCGCCCGCCCTCCGGATCCGACAGATCTGCCTGCAGCACAAGGCATTGCCCGCCGACGGCTTCGATACGGCGGCGGGTCTGCTCGAGCCCTTCCAGCGTCCGCGCGGTGATCGCCACCGACGCGCCTTCCGCTGCGAGACGGATCGCAATGGCTGTGCCGGTACCGCCTTGACTCGCGCCCGTGACGAGCGCGACCCGGCCCTCGCAGGTGCGCTGTGACGGCATGCCGCTAAGGTAGCGGCGCTACGCGGCCACCGACACACCGGGCCTGTATGGACGAAGGGAATCGCCTTGGATCGCGAGAAGCTCAGCCGCCTCCATGACCTGACCGGCCGCGTCGCCATCATCACCGGTGGCACCCGCGGAATCGGGCTGGCGATCGCGGAGGGGCTGCTCGCTGCAGGCGCCAAGGTCGCGGTGGCCAGCCGCAAGCCTGATGCGTGCGCGGCGACGCAGGAGCATCTGCGCTCCCAGGGCGGCGAGGCGATCGGGGTCCCGGCTCATATGGGGGACATCGCGGCCATCAACGCGCTTGTCGACCGGACCGTCGACGAGTTCGGCCGCCTCGATATCGTCGTCAACAATGCGGCCAATGCGCTGACGCTTCCGTTCGGTCATCTCACGGAGGACGCGTGGGAGAAGTCGCTCGGCACCAACCTGCGCGGCCCGGTCTTCCTGGTCGAGCGGGCACTGCCGCATCTCGCGGCTTCCGGCAACGCGGCGGTCCTGAACGTGGTGTCGGCGGGTGCGTTCCTTTTCTCCGCGAACACGGCGATGTACGCGGCGGCGAAGGCGGGTCTGATGGCCATGACGCGTTCGATGGCAGCAGTTTTCGCTGAGAAGGGCATCCGGGTCAATGCCCTGGCGCCCGGAACCGTGGACACCGACATGGTCCGCAACAACACCCCTGAGGCCGTCGAATCCATGTCCAAAGCCGCCTTCATGCGGCGTGCGGCTCATCCCGACGAGATGGTCGGCCCGGCCCTGCTGCTGTGCTCGGACGCCGGCAGCTTCATCACCGGGCAGGTGCTTATTGTCGACGGTGGGCTGACCCCGCACTGACCGCAAGAGCAGGAGGCGACGATCACGAAACCCCGATCCCAGGTCGTCATCGTCGGAGCCGGGCCGTCGGCGGCCGTCGCAGGACTGCGCCTGGTCCAGGCCGGGCTCGAGGTCACGTGCTTCGAGCAGGGCGATTGGCCCGACCGCGCAACCTTCGGCGGCGACACCCCGGCCGGGGAGCTCATCGGGCTCAAACAGTGGTCGGGTTCACCGGCCATACGCGGCGGGATCGCCGACTATCCGATCGATGACTCCGCGTCGGACCTGAAGGCGCTGAACTACAACGGCGTCGGCGGCGGCTCGGTGCTCTACAACGCCCAGTGGCCGCGCATGGTCCCGAGCGATTTCCGGGTGCGAAGCGACGATGGCGTGGCGGCGGACTGGCCGCTGACTTATGAGCAATTGCAGCCGTTCTACGACGAGACGGATCGTCAGTTCGGCGTGTCCGGGTTCGGTGGGAATCCGCGCTACCCCGACGGTGACGAGCCGCCGCTGCCGGCGCTGCCGATCGGCCCGCTCGGCCTCGCCGTCGCTCGCGCCCAGGCCCGGCTCGGCTGGCACTGGTGGCCGGAGACGAATGCGATCCTGTCCGCCGATCGCGATGGACGGCACGCGTGTGCCCAGCGCGGTACTTGCGCACGCGGCTGTGACGAGGGAGCCAAAGCGTCGGCGGATCTGACGCATTGGCCGCAGTTCAGTGGACTCGGCGGCACTCTCGTCACGCGGGCGACGGTGCGCCGGATCCTGGTCGACGCGGCTGATCGGGCAACGGGCATCGAGTGGGTCGATGCCGACGGTCTGGTGCACGAGCACGAGGCCGATGTGGTGCTCTGCGCGGCCAACGGCATCGGCACCCCGCGGCTCCTGCTTGCGTCGGCGACGGCGGCGCATCCGCAAGGATTGGCCAATGACTGTGGGCTGGTCGGCCGCGGCTTGATGCTGCACCCGATGACGCTCGTGCAGGGGACGCTGCCGGATGTGGCGCCCTGGCACGGGCACAACGGCGGCCTCATCAACTCACTCGAGTTCTACGGCACCGACACCTCCCGCGGCTTCGTGCGCGGCGCGCGGTGGGCGTTGACCGGGGGAGGGCAGCCGCTTGCCGTCGCGCTGGGGCAAACCGGCGCGTGGGGGCCCGGCCATCACCGGCGCATTCGCGAGCAGGTCGGCCGCCGGCTGCAGTGGGTTCTGCTGGCTGAGGATCTGCCCGAGGACGACAATCGGGTGACGCTCGCTGCCGAGACCGATAGCGCAGGATTGGCGGGCCCGGTCGTCAGCTACCGGGTCGGCGAGAACACCGAGCGCCTACTGGCTTGGCATGCCGAACGTGCGATCGAGTCGTTGACCGAGGCCGGAGCGGTCGACATCGGCGTCGTCCGGGCGCGGGCCAACGGGCACTTCATGGGCACCGTCCGGATGGGGCCGGACCCCGCGACTTCGATCTGCGATCGCTGGGGTTTCTCCCATCGCGTGAAGAACCTCGGGGTCATCGACGGCAGCGTGTTTCCCACTGCCAGCGGCATGAACCCGACGAGCACGATCTGCGCCCTGGCGCTGCGCACGGCCCAGCGTCTGATCGATGACCGGGGCGTGGCGGCGTCTCGTCCGCGGGTTGCACATGTGGATACTCCAGGGCGCACCGCGCTGCGACTCTCGGCGCCTGGCCCGTCTCCGGATTTCACCACCGAGGAGCGGCGGCTGCTGAACCGGGTTGGCGACGTCTTGATCCCCGCGACCGATGCGATGCCGGCTGCGGGTGACGCCGGGGTCGGGGATGAGCTGCTCGATGGGCTGCTGGCGGCACGCCCCGATCTGGCCGAGCCGCTACGTGATGCCCTGCGGCTCGTCCCCCCGGAAAGCCTTTCGTTGCAGGCACTTCGCGACCTCGGCCACCCGTCGTTCGGGACTCTCACCTTGGCTGTCGCCGGTGCGTACTACCTCTCCCCGCGGGTCCGCGATCTGCTGAGCTGGCACAGCGAGCGCGGCCGCCCGATCGAGACGGCCGCCTTCCCGGAGTACATCGCGGAAGGGCTACTGGATCACCTCGTCGAGGCCTGAATCAGCGGGGCGGCGGGCCACCGATAGCCTATGAGCCGCTTGCCGGAGGGAGCCATGACTGCTGTGAGTGCCGAGCCGAGCATCGCCGTCATCGATGCCGATACGCATCTGACCGAGCCGCATGACCTGTGGACCGCGCGGGCTCCCCAACGGTTACGCGATCGCGTCCCTCAGGTCCGGGACGTGAACGGGCAGCCGACCTGGACGGTTGATGGGGTCGCCATGCAACGCGCCTCGGCCTCCTCGGTGGTGCATAAGGACGGCTCGCGCTGCCGCGGCACGGCGTTCATCGGCTGGACGTTCGACGACGCCCATCCAGCCGCCTACGACGTGGCCTCCCGCGTGCAGGTCATGGACGAGCTCGGGGTGTGGGCCCAGATCGTCTATCCCAACGCCGCCGGCTTCGGCGGGCAGCGTTTCGGTCAGCTCACCGATCTGGCCCTGAAGAACGCGTGCGCGACGCTGTACAACGACGCGATGGTCGACCTGCAGACCGAAGCCAACGGGCGGCTCTTTCCTATGGCGCTGCTTCCCTGGTGGGACGCGGCGGCGTCGGTAGCGGAAGCCGAACGTGCGGCTGATCTCGGGCTGCGCGGAGTGAACATGACCAGTGATCCCCAGCAGGGCGGAGCTCCCGATCTGGCCAGCCGGGAGTGGGACCGGCTGTGGGAAGTCTGCGCCGATCGCGGCCTGCCGGTGAACTTTCACATCGGTGCCAGCGAAACCAGCTTGTCGTGGTTCGGCTCGTCGCCCTGGCCCTCGCACGGTGACGATCAGAAGCTCGCCATCGGCTCCGCGATGATGTACCTGACGAACGCCCGGGTGATCGCCAACCTGATCTTCTCGGGCCTGCTGGAGCGCCACCCGAAGCTGCGCTTCGTCTCGGTGGAGAGCGGTATCGGCTGGATCCCCTTCGTGCTCGAGGCGCTGAACCATCAGAAGGGTGAGTTGCCGCCGGGTGTGCTCGACTACATGACGCTCTCGCCGCTGGAATATTTCCAGCGCCAGATCTACGCCTGTTTCTGGTTCGAGAAGCAGGATGTCTCCCACACGCTCGAGCTCCTCGGGGCCGACAACATCCTCTTCGAGACCGACTTCCCGCACCCGACCTGCCTCTACCCCGACAGCATGGCGCTGGCGGCGCCGGGGCTGGCCGACCTGACCCCCGGAGACCGCCGAAAGGTGCTGCAGGACAACGCATCCGCGCTCTACCGGATCCCGCTGCCCGATCAGGCGTGACCGCGCGCATCTAGACCGCGGGCCACTCGGCGCAGGGTCTAGGCTGCCCGCGTGCGTCGTCTGCAGCTGACCGAACATGTGCATGCCTGCGAGCAGGATCGGGCCGGCACCGGCTGGTCGAACTCCGGACTCATCGACGCCGGAGGCGGGCTCGTCGTTGACACGCTTTACGACGTGAAGCTCACCCGGGAGATGGCTGCGCTGTACGCGCAGGTGCGGCCCGAGGCACCGGGCATTCTCGTCAACACCCATCACAATGGCGACCACTGCTGGGGAAATCAGGTCTTCGCCGGTGCCGAGATCATCGCTCATCGCGGCTGCGCGGAGCGTTTCTCCGGCTTCACCCCCGAGGCCGCCGAAGTCATCCGGACGATGGCCAGCCCACCCGAGCATCTGGTGGATCTGCAGCAGGAGATGGCCGAGTTCGACTTCTCCGACGTGGTCCTCACCCCGCCGACGAGGGTGGTCGACGGCGATACGACCGTGCAACTCGACGACGTCCGGGTCGATCTCCTGCACGTCGGGCCCGCCCACACCGAAGGTGACCTCGTCGTGCACGTCCCCGACGAGGGCGTCGTGCTCATGGGCGACGTGCTGTTCAACCGGTGCACGCCGATCGGCTGGGAGGGTTCGACGGATCGCTGGATCGCCGCGCTCCAGCACGTCGAAGCCCTCGCTCCCGAGCACGTCGTACCAGGACACGGACCGGTCGGCGGGGTCGACGATGTCCGGGTCGCCCGCGTCTACCTCCAGGACGTACAGGCCCACGCGTCCGCCTGCTGGGCCGCGGGGACGAGCGTGCTCGATTGCTGCGCCGGCATGGACCTCGGCCCCTACGCCTCGTGGGGCGAGCCCTGGCGGCTGGCGGCGACGGTCCACCGCGTCTATCGCGAGTGCGAAGGTGCGGCCTGGAACGCCACCTTCGACGCTTCCGCCGTGATGCGCGATGTCGGCGAGTTGCGCCATCGGTGGGAGAAATAGCCAAGAGTTTTCCGGCGTGTCGGGTTTGAGCGCGCGAATGGCGAGCAGGTTTCGGCTATTCGATTGCCGACCTCGGGGAGTTTCACATGTTGGGTTTGCGGCGGCGCAGTGTATTGCTGGGGATCAGCGCAATTACGGTGGCCGCCGCCGTGGCGGGCTGCGGCGATCCCATCACCGCCAACCACAGCTGGAAGAGCCTGGATGCGCTGGTCACAGTGACTGAGAAGGTGGGCCAGGCGAACGTGATGGGCACGGCGGTGGTCGGCCGGCTGACGGACGCGCAGGGCAATCCGGTCCTTTCTACGGTGTTCCAGGAAACGTGCGTGCGGGAGACGACATCCGGCTCGCCAGCAATGGCGTATCGCTGCCTGGCGATCATCAATACAGGTCCGAAAATCTATGTCGCCGGCGGAATGGCCGATGGCCCATTCGGCAAGCTGACGAGTCTGGCGGGCGGGTCGGCACCAGGGTCCATCACGATCACGAAGCTCTCCGGAACCCAGCCGGCGAACAAGCCGGTGCTCATCCAGATCACGGCCACCAAAGGCTGACGCCTGCCCGCTGGGTCAAGGAACGTTCAATGCCTCTACCGGTGTGGCCCGCAGCGTTTCGTTGCTGAAGATGACGGCGAGGGCGAGGAAGCCGGCCATCACCGCGGCTGTGCCGGCGAACAAGGCGCCCCTGCCGAAATGTTCATAGACGTAACCGGAGACAATTCCGCTGATCCCGGCTGCAGCCAGGCCCGTCGCTCCGAGCAGCCCCTGCCCGGAGGACGCGTCCCCACGTGGCGCCGCCATCGCTGCGGCGACCTGGTTGGCGGGCATCGTGAACGAGTCGGCAAACGCGTGGATCAGTGAGACTCCGAGGAGCAGCCAGAGGCTGGGCAGCACCCCGTAGCTGAAGGTGCAAGCGGTCGCGACCGCGATGCTGACGGCGGCGACGCGCATGGGACCGCGCTGCTGCGAGACGCGTCCGCCGATGGGTGCGAGGAAAATCATCGGGACGGTGAACAGCGAAAGCGTCAGCCCGATGAGCCAGGTCGAGGCGCCATGGTCGCGTAGCAGAATCGCCCATACCGCTTCGAACGTCCCGATGGTGACGTAGAACGCGACCGCGCAGGCGAGCGCCGCCCGCATGGCCGGCACCTTCAGCAGGCGGCGGATCACCCGCGGCTCATCGCTGCGCGGTCCGGCGGAGAGGCTGAGCCACGAGCAGCTGATCAGCGCCGCGAAGAACAGCACTGCAAGGAAGAGGAACGGCGCATGAAGACCGAAGAGCTGAGCGGCGACGGCGGCGACCAGCGGACCGAGCACGAACCCCGAGATCTCAAAGGCCGCAAGCCTTCCGAGGTTGGCACCCAGGTCGTCGCCCGAGGCATTGACGACGAGGCGGCGGATGGCCGGGCTGACCGTGCCGCTTCCCAGGCCGAGCAGGATTCTGGCGACCAGGAACACCCAGAATTGCGTCGCGATCGAGCTCGCCAGCATCGCCACCGTCGCGGCGATGAGACCGCCGCGCACCATTGCCGCGGCGCGCCCGCGGTCAGCGAACCGGGCGAGGACCAGCTGGGCGAGCAGTCCCGCCATGAAGCCGGCGCCGGCGATGAGGCCGAGCTGCGCCTCGGTGAAGTGGTACTTGTCGCGCAGGTCGGCGAGCAAGGTGTAGATCGAGCCGTAGCCGAGGGAAACGGTTCCGGACAGCGTGCAGTACATCCAGAGCGGCTTGGCTGTGAAGCGTTCCGTACTCACGTGCCGGGACCACCAGACGCTGTGCGACGAAGGCGCCGCCCATGATGCCCGACGCCTTGGGGCGTCTGTGCGTCAGGCGCTGGACTCAGGCGTCAGCGTTGGCCGCGATCGACGCGGCGTTGACGGCCTGGGCGATCGTCGCCAGCACGGTGTCGGCCTCCTCGTGCCGGAGCTGGCAGGTCCCCGCGTTCGGGTGGCCGCCGCCGCCGTGGGCCAGCATCAAGGCGCCGATGTCGAGCTTGTTGCCCCGACGCAGGATCGACTTGCCGACGGCGATAACCGTGTTCTGGTTCTGCTTGCCAGGGATCAGATGAGCGGAGACCTCGGCCTGCGGATACATCGCGTAGACCATGAAACGGTTTCCCGGCTGGATGGTTTCTTCCTCGCGCAGATCGACGACGACAAGCCGTCCCTCGGCGCGGCAGACCCGATGCAATTGCTCGACGAACACCGCATTCTGGGCGCGGTAGAGCGCGACGCGTTCGGCGACATCCGGCAGCGCCAGGACCTCATCGGCAGGTAGCTGACCACAAATGTCAATTAAGTCCATCATCAATTGGTAATTGCTGACCCGGAAGTGGCGGAAGCGGCCGAGCCCGGTGCGACTGTCCATCACGAAGTTCAGCAGGGTCCAGCCCTGTGGCTCCAGGATGTCGTCCCGGCTATAACGTGCGCTGTCGGCTTGATCGACCGCCCGCATCAGATCCGCCGGGACCGAATGAAATCGGTCCGCGCCGCCGTAATACTCGAAGACCACGCGCGCTGCGGACGGTGCGTCGGGAACGATGATGTGATTGGCCGCCGGAATCCCATTCCGTGCAATCTCGCTCGCATGGTGGTCGAACACCAGGTGCGCACGCGCGTCGTACGGCAGGTTCGTGAGGATGTCGTGCGGGCCGATGTCGACCGCACCGTCCTGCACGTCCTTCGGGTGAACGAAGAGGATGTCGCTGACCATGCGCAGTTCCTTGAGCAGCATGGCGCACACGAGGCCATCGAAATCGCTTCGCGTCACGAGTCGGAACTGGTGGTCAGGCGTCATGGCTCCCCCGGCTGGTAGTTGAACCTTCTCCTCTTCGGCACGAGCGGGCCGAACTTCAGGTCCCGGCGGGCGGCTTCTGGCACTGTCCGGGCGGCCACGTCCGCCGTCGCATGCGCTGTCAAAACCGATCATTTTGTCGCGAAAATACTTATTGCGGCACGTCACAAGAGTGGACTTTCCGGAAAACGCCTGCGCGTCGGCGTCGCGTCGCTAGCGTGTCAGCGTGAATAACGGCCTGATCTTTGACCTCGGTATGAATGACGGGTCGGACACTGCTTTCTATCTCGCGAAGGGCTTCACGGTCGTCGGGGTCGACGCTGCGGAAGACTGTTGCGGATTGGTGCGCACCAGATATCAGGCCGAGATTGATGCCGGTCGTTTGATCGTCGAGAATGTCGCCGTCACGGACAGTGAAGGCCCGATCACGTTTTACCCCAATGAAAAGAGCGTCTGGGGTACGACGCGTCAGGATTGGGCGGAGCGGAACGGCAAGCTGTCCCACATCGCGACGGCGATCGCCACCGTCGACGGTGTTCCCCTTTCCCATCTCGTCGTCAAATACGGCATTCCGTATTACCTCAAGATTGACATCGAGGGCGCGGATCTCGCTGCGCTGAGCGGGCTACAGGGCCAGGACGAGATGCCGGCCTACGTGTCGATCGAGTCCGAGAAGGTCTGCTGGGACAGCCTGCAGATGGAGTTCGACACCCTCTGCGAACTGGGCTACAAGCGCTTCAAGGTGGTGGCGCAGCACCTGGTGAATGCTCGACGCCCGCCCAACCCGGCTCGCGAAGGGAAATATGTCCCCTGGCGTTTCCGGCTCGGCGACAGCGGCCTTTTCGGGGAAGAGGCACCCGGCCGCTGGCTGACACGCAAGGAAGCCCTCGACCGCTACCGCGCCATCTTCAGCCGCTACCGGCGATTCGGCGACAACGGCCGTTTCGTCCCGCCGTCAGTGGCTGGTGCCTTGGTGCGCCGCTACCTCGCCGGGTGGTACGACACGCACGCCGGACGCTAATCCTGCGCGCTGAGCAGTTCACGACTCAGCGTTTCCGCGACCCATTCCTCGAACGCCTTCGGCGACCATTTCGATTCGGCCATGAGTTCGCCGAAGACGTCCGGAGCGGCTGGCGCCCGGGAGCCGGACTGTGCCCGTTTCGTGGGAATGTGTAAAGCGCCTTCCAGCGACGCGATGATAGCGTTCATCGCCGCACTTCACTGACGTTTTTCGCAAGGATTCAGCGACTTCGCTGGAGGGAAGCCGATCCATGTCGTCGCTCCCGAGGTCCTCGGCCGGGTCTGAGCCGATCAGCGATCACGAGCTGCAGGCGTTGACGGTCGAGAAGGTGGTCCCGCACAACGCCGCGATCGTGCTCGCTGAGTACGACAAGCGCTGGCCCGCGCTCTTCGACCGCGAGTCGGTACGCATCCGGGCGGCGTTGGGCGAGACCGCCCGGGCGATCGAGCACGTGGGTTCGACGTCGGTGCCGGGACTGGTTGCCAAGCCCCTCATCGATGTGCTCCTGGTGGTGCCCGACTCCTCCGACGAGCAAATGTACCTGCCCGCCCTGGAAGCCGCTGGATACCGGCTGCGGATTCGGGAGCCCGAGTGGTTCGAGCACCGCATGTTCAAGGGTCCCGACACCGACGTGAACCTGCATGTGTTCAGCGATGGTGCCGCCGAGATCGAGCGGATGCTGAGCTTTCGCGATCGGCTACGACGCAGCGACGCCGACCGTGAGATTTATGCGCAGGCCAAGCGCGAGCTGGCCCAGAACGAGTGGCGTCACGTGCAGCACTACGCCGACGCCAAGACTGCCGTCGTCGAGGAGATCATTGCCCGGGCGGGCCAGGATTGATCTCGTGAGTGCGCTGCTCGCGCAACGCCCGCAGGTGCACTGACGCCCAGGTGCGGAAGGGGCGCCACGCTTCGGAGACGTCGGCCAGCGAACGGTCGGAGCCGTAGAGATCGGCGATCTCGTCCTCGAGGCGACGCTCCTTGGTCGGGATCGCGTCGGGGACGGTCCCGCCGCGGAGCACGACCAGGTCGGCGGCGAATGGGCCGATCCCCTTGATCTGTAGCAGCTTTTCGACCGACGCGCGCGGGTCGCCGGTGTGAATGGCGGCGCCGTCGAGCTGCCCGTCCAGCGCTGCTTCGGCGACGGCGTGCAGGTACTCGCGCACCAACCCTTCGCGTAGCCGGGCTGCTTGCACGATGCGCAGCCGCTGGGAAAGCACCGACCAGGCCGCCGCCTCGTACGGAGAGTGAAAGCCGCAGGGGCGAAGGCCCGGCAGGCGCTGCTGCGCACCAGCGATGAGCCTTGGGCGACTGCTGCCTCTGCGCGTGACCAGTCGGCATCGACCCGGAAGATCGTGCGCAGCACGCCGTCCTGGTCATCGCGTCCGGGCAGCGCGGAGGGGGTGAAGCCCTCCCAGAAGTACCGGCTCGTCGCGAGCGACCAAGGACCGAGAACTGGCTGTCGCACAACGTGTTTCGGCATGCGACTCAGCCGGCTCGCAGGGCCTCGCGTACCGGACCGCACCAGAGCTCCAGATGCCGCTGGGTGAGGTCCTCGGGCATGTCGCCGAGGCTCATCCAGGCATACACATGCTCGGCGGGGAGCCCCTCGAGCCGGGCGCGTAACTCGGCTACGGCGCTGTCCACATCGAGCACCTGCAGGCTGCCCAAGGTCCCGGTCTTTGCCAGGCTTTCGCGAGCGCGGTCGGCGTCGATCGGTGAGAGTTTCGAGCCGTCGGGCTTGCGTCGCAGCGCCCGATACGTGTTCTGCTGATGGACCCAATGCGGCAGCAGGCGTTCGGCGGCCTCCGGCGGGTCGTCCGACACAATGATCTCGACCAGCCCGCCCATGCGCGCCTGCGACCAATCGTCACCGCGCTCCTCGAGGCCCGCGCGATACGGCCTCACCAAACTGCGATCAAGGCTCAGTAGACCCATGCCCGCGCGCCCGGCGCGTCCCGCGCCCTTCGGTCCCTGATATCCCAGCCAGAGGGGAAGCGGCTGCTGCACCGGCCCGGGGGTGACCTCGCCGCTCGCCAGCAGACGTTCGACTTCCAGCGCGGCAGCATCGGTGCGGTCGAAGCGCCGGGCCATGTCGACGCCGAACGCGTCGTACTCGCCTCGGGCGTATCCGGCGCCGAGGCCGAGCTCGACCCGACCACCGGAGATCAGGTCGACAAGGGCGGCCTCCTCGGCGATATGACGGGGATGGCGCAGCGCGGCGAGGAGCACCCCGGTGCCCAGGCGCATGGTCTTCGTGCGCGCTGCCAGAGCGGCCGCGAGAACCAGTGGCTGAGGGAGGTAACCGTCCTCGAAGCTGTGATGCTCGGTGAACCACACCGCTTCGCAGCCCAGACTTTCGGCGCCCGCCAGCAGATCCAGCGTGTGGCTCACATGAGAGGCGGCCGACCGACGCGAGCTGGTGAGCCTTCGCAGGTCGACGAACAGGCCCAGCGCGGTCATGGGTCACCGTCCTTTCGGGCCTGACCTTAGCGGAGCGCCTCGGCGTAGCCAGAGCGGAGTCACGAACCACAGGCTGCCGAGGATCGCGAGCGTGACCGCGCCGACGATGAAACCGACGGTCCGGCCTTCGGTGACCCCGAAGATGAGCGTGGCGACCCCGGCGAGAGCCAAGTTGAGCGTCACCAAGCCAGCCTGTGCCAGCCAGTTGGCGACACGGACCAGCTCAGGGCGTTCGTGGCGCCGAAAGACGCGGCGGTGAATGCTGACCGGCGCCAGCAGCAGCCCGGTCGACAGCAATGAGAGACAGACGACGATCAGGTACACGACTTTCTCGACATGCGCGACCTGTTGAAAACGCTGCTGAAACGGCAGGCTGAGCAGGAAGGCGGTAAGCAGTTGGACGCCGGTCTGGGAGACCCGAAGCTCCTGCAGCAGCTCGCTCCAGTTGCGGTCGAGCCTTTCCAGAGGGGTCTCGTCGCGGCCGTCCCCATTCCGTTCTTGCCGGTCGACTTCCATCTGGGCAGGGTCCCCTCAGCGAGGCGCGCCAATCGCGTTGCCCGATGAGTTTCCGTGGCCTGCAGCGTCTACTGGGTCATGGCCCTTCTGATGGACGGCATCGTGTTCGGCGAGTCACCACGGTGGCGGGACGGGCGGGTCTGGTTCTCCGACTGGGCGATGGGTCGCGTCTACTCCGTCGCCGAGGACGGCACCTTCGCGGTGGAGGCCGAGGTCGCGTCGTTTCCGATGTGCATCGACTTCCTGCCCGACGGGCGGCTGCTGGTCGTCTCCTCGGCCGACCGCAGGCTCCTGCGGCGCGAGCGCGACGGCTCCCTGGTGCCGCACGCCGACCTGGGGCCGGTGTCGCTGAAACCGTGGAACGACATCGTGGTGGACGGCCGCGGCAACGCCTACGTCAACAGCATCGGCTTCGACTTCCCCGGTGGGGAGTTCGGCCCCGGAATCGTCGTCGTCATCACTCCTGACGGCACCGTCACCCCGGTCGCTGACGGCCTGGCGTTCCCCAACGGAATGGCTGTCACCGCGGACAACTCGACGCTCATCGTCGCCGAGTCCTATGCCGAACAGTTGACGGCCTACGACATCGCCGGCGACGGCACTCTCGGCAATCGCCGGGTCTGGGCGCCGACTCCGGGCGACCATCCCGACGGGATCTGCCTCGATGCAGAAGGTGCTGCCTGGTATGCCGACGTGGGGAGCCGGCGCTGCGTCCGGGTCCGCGAAGGCGGCGCCATCCTGGACACGGTGGACTTCGGGCGCGGCGCGTTCGCCTGCGCGCTGAGCCGCAGCGGCGAGCCCACGCTCTTCGTGGTCGGACAGGACTGGGCCGGACCCGATGCCGTCGGCGGCGCGACCGGTCAGCTGGTCGGCTACCCGGCGCCCGCCCCGGGTGCCGGCTTCCCGTAGGCAACCGGAAAAATCGGCTGCGCTAGCGTTGCCGTCATGCCTCAGCACGACGTGACGATCAAGACCGCCGACGGCGAGTGTGACGCGAGCCTGCACATTCCGGAGGGAACGGGCCCGTGGCCCGGCGTCATCATGTACCCGGATGCGGCGAGCCTGCGCGACATCTTTCGCGGCATGGGCGAGCGGCTGGCCGGCATGGGCTACGTGACCCTCGTGCCCAACATCTACTACCGCGCCGGTGAATTCGCTCCGTTCCAGATCGCGACGATCTTCAGCGATCCGGATGAGCGGCAGCGGCTCGGGACGATGATGAGTTCGCTGAACCGTGCCGCGGTCGGCGTCGACGCGAAGGCGTTCGTCGACTTCTTGACGGCGCGCGATGAGGTCACCGGAACAGCCGTCGGTACGACCGGTTACTGCATGGGCGGAGGCCTTTCGATGCTTGCCGCCGGGCTGCAGCCCGACGGGGTCGCCGCGGCCGCCTCGTTCCACGGGGGCAACCTCGGGGCGCAGGAAAACCCGGACAGCCCCTACCGATTCGCAGAGGCGATGAAGGCCGAAATCTACGTAGCCGCAGCGGAAAACGACCCGTCGTTCCCTCCTGAGCAGTACCAGCGGCTCGAGTCGGCTCTCACCGCCGCGGGCGTCCGGCACACCATGGAGACCTACCCGGCCGGACACGGGTTCGCCGTTCCTGACAACCCCACCTACGACGCCGCTGCCGAGCAGCGACACTGGGACGCGCTGGCCGACCTCTATTCGAGGCTGCCTCGCTAGTCGACGGTGCGTTAGTCGAAGGCGGCGTTCGGCGCCGCGGCCTTCATGATGTGCTCGATCCACCACTTGGGCGCGTTGTCGGTGATGTTCGGGATGTTCGAGTAGTCGTGCCAGCGAAAGATCTTGCCGTCACGTAGCTGGGTCACCGAGACGAAGGAATGGTCGATGACCTCGCCGGTGTGGAAGCGCCAGCGCTCGGTGTGTTCGGTCATGACGAAGTCGCCCTCGGCAATCATGTTGGCGCCGTCGAGGTGCTCGTAGCCCGACAGTGGTTCAAGACCGATCATGACTCGGCCGACGACGCCATCGGGACCGGTTCCACCGGGGCCGGGCGTGCCCACGTCGGTGTAGTGCGCGTCGTCGGTCAGCAGCCTTTTCATGCCCTCCCAGTCGCGGGCGGCGAGCGCCTCCCAGAACTGATTGACCACCTGTTTGTTGGCCTGCTCCGTCCCGCTCACAGCCCGGCCGCCTTGGCGAAGGCGCGCAGCTCGCGTTTCACATCGGGTCCGCTGGGCGCGTAGATGATTTCGGTCGTGCCGGCCGCTTCCGCGGCGGCGATCTTCTCGCGGATGCCCTCATTCTCGGCCACCCAGCCCATCCCGACAATGCCCTCGCCGGCCGCGTCGACGAGGATCCGATCGAGGTCCGTGACGGTCGTCGCATGGCCTTCGTGGACGGCGATGTGGCGCTCGTCCTCGGGACGCATCGACTCGAGCTTCGCCCGCCATTCGCCGCCGGCGGGGAAGCCGTCGGCTGCCGCCGGGCTGGACTCCCAGGCGCCGTGCGCCATGATCGCGTACCAGGGGCCCGCCGCCTCCTGGACCCGCGCCGATATGAGCGCCTCACCCGGATCAAGAACGGTGCCGACGACGAGTTGCGCGCACCAGTCGAAGCCGGGCATGCCGAAGCCGACCGTCATGATGCCCTCGGCCACCTCGCGAGTCAGCGCCTGACCCTTGGGGCCGAGAGCGCTCAGCAGAAAGGGCGTCTCGATCGGCCGCTGCGGCGCGTGGGTCGCTGGGTGGGCCATCTGGACCTTCTCGCCGTCGACCTCGACGACCTCGCCGCGCAGCAGCCCGCGTAGCTGGCGCAGGTATTCGCCGGTTTCGGCGAGGGTCAGCGCGTCCTTGCCGAGCGTCCACCGTGCGGTTGCGCCCGTACCGAATCCGCAGGCGAAACGGCCTGGCGCCGCTGCCTCGACGGTAGCGATCGCTGAAGCCGTGGCGATGACGCTGCGCAGGCTCGGGACGAGCACCGCGGTACCGAGCCCAATGCGGCTGGTGCGCTCCACGAGCCGCCCGAGACACGTCCAGATATCGAGGTAAATAGCGGGGGAGTCATAGAGCCAGGCGCGTTCGTAGCCAAGCTCCTCCGCGAGGACCACCTGGTCCACAAGATCCAGCGACGGCGCAAAACCGCATGAGATCTGCATATTTGTCGTTCCTGTCCTCAGGCCGGTACGTCAGCCGCTATCGATATCACGGAGGTGGGCTAGCCTCTGATCTGCCTCCTGAGCCAGTCCTGGGAGTCCCGGTTGCTCTGGATCGTGATCTCGCTGCCGACGGCCATCTGGTAGCCGTGACACGCCCCGGGATACACGTGCAGCTCGGTCGGGACGCCCGCGTGATTCAGCCGCAGCGCGTAGTCCACATCCTCGTCCAAGAAGCCGTCCACCGAACCGACCGAGATGTAGGCGGGCGGCAGGTTCGACAGGTCGGGCGCGCGTCCTGGTGCCGCGGTGTACGGGATGTCGTCGGTGCCGTAGAGGGCGCCCAGATACGCGCGCCAGCCGTAGGTGTTGGACTCGCGACTCCAGACGGGCAGGCCGTCCTGCTGGCTGGACGCGGTGCGCTGCCGGTCATCCAGCATGGGGCAGTCGAGGAGTTGGAACGCGAGTGTCACCTCCCCGCGGTCACGCACCAGTAGGGCGAGGGCCGCAGCCAGTCCGCCTCCCGCACTGATCCCGCGAATGCCGATGCGGCCGTGGTCGATGCCGAGCTCGTCCGCGTGCTCGAAGGTCCACAACAGCCCGCGGTAGCAGTCCTCCAATGGGCCGGGGTAGGCGGCTTCGGGCGCGAGCCGGTACTCGACCGAGACGCCGACCACCTCCAACGCGGGACACAGCTGGTCGAACATCGCGTCGTCCATGGCGTTGCTGCCAATCACGTAGCCGCCGCCGTGAATCGAATAGACGCACGCCAACGCGCCCGAGATGCCCTTAGCGCGGTGGACGCGCACCGAGATCCCCTCGTCGCCGGGCAGCACGTGGTCGGTGCGCTCGACCACGTCGGACACCGCCGACGGCAGCTGGACGGACCGGATCATCGCCACTTGCTCGTCCGTCAGAGCCTCGAACGGCAATGCTTTGACAGCCTCGGCGATGGCGGGCTCGAGCAGCTCGGTCGGCTTCACAGCAGTTCTCCTTGTCGACGATTCACTCGGATCCTTCAACGATCTCCGCACGATTGCACCACCCGGCACTCACGGCGCTTGCCTGGCCTACCGTTTCGGGTGAGCAGCCGCTCCGGCAAAGGTCTGAAAACTCGAGGGAGGCGCCGATGTACAAGGCAGCCGTCCGCTGGCAAGTCCGCCGCGCCGTCCGCCTGCTGAACGCAGGCAATCCGGCGGCTCAGATCAAGGCCTACGCGGCCGACGCCAAGCTGGTGTTTCCGGGCGTCAGCAGCTGGAGCGGTGAGTACAAGGGGCGCGAGGCGATCGCCGAGTTCATGCGCTTCGTCGCCGCTGAGCACCTGCAATTCGGTGTGGAGGACATCCTCGTCAACGGCCCTCCGTGGCAGGCCCGGGCGTGCGTCATCTGCACGGTCACAGCCGCAGATCGCGCTGGCAAGACCGTGTACAGCAACCGCGGGGCGCTGTATGTGAAGGCTCGCTGGGGCAAGATCGTCTTCCAGGAGGACTTCGAGGACACCCATGAGAGCGAGCGGTTCGACGCCTACGTCACGGCTCGTGACGCTGCGCCGAATCAGGATTGACGCGTGCGGCCCGTCCCGCGTCGATCAGCTGCGCGATCTCCTGGCGCAGCAAGAACTTCTGGATCTTGCCCGACTGGGTTTTGGGCAGTTCTGGGACCAGCTCGAGGCGCTCGGGATACTTCTGCTTGGCCACCTCGAAGCCGGCGAGGAAGGCCGTCAGGTCGGCGAGAGTTGGACGGGCACCTTCGCGCGGGACGACGAAGGCGCAGGCGCGCTCGACCATGACCGGATCGGGCATGGCGACGATGGCGACCTCGGCCACGTCCGGATGCTCGAAGAGCAGCTGCTCGATCTCCGTGACGCTGATGTTCTCGCCGCCGCGCAGGACGATGTCCTTGCTGCGCCCGCGAATCGAAATGAAACCTGACGAGTCTCCCGAGGCGAGGTCGCCGGTGCGAAACCAGCCGTCGGCGGTGAAAGCGTCGGCCGCGTCGCCGGGCCGCAGGTAGCCGACGAAAGTCTCGGGTCCCTTGGCCTCGAGATCGCCGATCTCGCCTTCAGCGACAGGAAGTGCCTTCGCATCGATGATGCGGAAGGTGGCACCGCCGATCATCCGGCCGTCGGTCTGCGCGCCCTTGTCGGCCGGGTCGTGCGGGCCGCTGGACGAGAGCGTCGGGACCTCGGTGGATCCGTAGATTCGCGTGACATGGCAGCCGAGATTGATGCGTGCATCGCGCACCAATCCCGGGGGCACGTCGGCTCCGCCACAGGCAAAGAGACGGAGTGCGGAGAGGTCGAAGGCCGCCAGGTCGGGGTGGTAGGTCAGGCCGTGCAGGAACGGGGTCGCCGCGACCGTGACGGTGCTGCGGTGCCTTGCCAGCAACGCCAGCGCCTCGCCCGGCTCCCAGACGTCTTGCAGCACCGCGGTCGTCTTCAGCATGCCCGGCAGCTGGATTCCGTAGAGCAGGCCGGTGATGTGTGAGAGCGGCGAGGCCATGAAGACACGGTCGTTCTCATCGAGTTCGAAGATCTCGATGATGCTGCGGTTTTCGTAGTCCAGCGTGTTGTGCGTGTGCAGCACGCCTTTGGGCCGTGCAGTGGTGCCCGAGGTGAACATGAGCAGCATCGGATCGTCGGGGGTGCGGCCGGCGTCGAGCGGCGGCCCGTCGCCCCGGGCCAGGTCGGTGAAGCTCAGCTCCGTTTGACGCTGTGGCCGCACCACCACGACGTGCTCGAGATCCGGCAATGCCGGCCGCAAGTCGCCCGCCATCGCGACGTAGTCGAAGCCGCGGAACGTCTCCGGCACGACAAGCACCCGGCTGCCCGCCTCGCGCAGCATGTACTCGACTTCGTGTCGCCGGTAGATGGGAACAATCGGGTTGCTCACCGCCGCCGCCCGCAGGACACCGTGGTGCAGCAGGAACGCCTCATGCCAGTTCGGCAGCTGCCAGGAGACGACGTCGCCCCTGTGCACCCCCAGTCTCGCGAGCGACCGGGCGATCGCCTCGATCGCCCGGTCCGCCTCGGCATAGGTCAGGGTGCCAAAACCATCAATGATGGCGGGCTTTTCCGGCTCCAGCCGCGCGGCCTCGGCCACGTAGCCGTCGATGAACCGGTCCAGCCAGGCGCCCGACACCCGCTCGCGCCGGCCGCGCTCGGCCGGGATTGTCAGCTGGACGGGCACGCCGCCCGCCTCAGGAGAACTTGGCCACCTCCGAGGCGACGGTCGGCGGCGCGAAGAGGTGCTCTTCGAACCAGGAGCCGGCCGCCTTGGCGGCGAGATCGAGCGCGGTGAGGTTGCTGTAGAGCGTCATGTGACTGGTGTCTGGAAGGGTCACGAGCCTCTTGCGCGCCGATGGGATCGACTCGTACGCCGCGGTTTCCAGGTCCCACAACGTGATGTCGTCCTCATTCGCGACGATCATCATGACCGGCTTCTGCACCAGACGGGTGGCGTAGGGCGCCGCGTTGTAATGCATCAGGAGCTCGACGGATTCGATCGTGCTCCAGTGCTCGTGGCGCGGTGCCTGGGTGCGCTTGAGTTCTTCGAAGACGGCCTTCACCTCATCGAGCGGCCAGGCCACCAGTTCGGCGTCGGGGCCCGACGGGGTGCCCGACATCGGCAGCGTTGCGCCGACGCCGCTCTCGAGCCGCTTGCGCCGGTCTTCCAGGCACAGCGCCTGCAGCTTGCGGAAGCGGTCGGTGCCGTGCACGCGCCACATGTTGGTGAAGCCGTCGATGACCGGCACGTTGCTGACGATGACCTTCACCCGAGGGTCGATCACCCCGAGGATGAGGACGTGACCGCCGCTGTAGGAGATGCCCCATGCGCCGATGCGGTCGGCGTCGATGTCGGGCCGGGTCTCCAGGTAGGAGATGGCATTGCGGTAGTCCTCGATCTGCTTCCACGGGTCGAGGTGCTGGCGCGGCTCGCCGTCGCTGGCCCCCATGTACCGGTAGTCGAAAATCAGCGCTGCGAAACCGCGGCGGACAAACTCTTCCGCGTACTGCGGCTGCCGCAATTCCTTGACGTAGCACCACCCCCCGGCCATCACGACGACCGGGAACGGGCCTTCACCCTCCGGCAGGTACAGGTCGCCGCGCACGACCTCACCGCCGCTGTGGAACTCCACTGCTTGACTACTCATATCGGTACTCCTCTGCCTGTTCGGTCGTGAAAGTCAGGAGATGGTCCAGCCGCCATCGATCAGGTAGGCGGCGCCATGAATGAACGACGCGTCATCACTGGCCAAATAGGCAGCCAGGCGGGCGATTTCGATGGGCTCCGCCCAACGGCCGGCCGGCGTTCCGGCCACTGCTGCGTCGACGTGGGGCTGGCGCCCTTCGGGGGTGAAGAGGTGCTCGGTCATGCCGGTGCGCACCGGGCCCGGGCAGATCGCGTTGACCCGAACCCCCTGCCGTCCATAGTCGAACGCCATCTGCTTGGTGAGCCCGATGAGCCCATGCTTGGCCGACGTGTACGCCGCGCCGCCGCCGCCGGCGATGAAGCCGGAGATGGAGGCGGTGTAGACGATGACGCCGCTGCCTTTGGCGAGCATGCCGGGAAGCACGGCACGGGCCATCAGATAGCCGGCTGTGAGGTCGGTCGCGATGATGCGGTTCCACAACTCCAGGGGAGTGTCGAGCGCGGCCACGTAGTCATCGAGCACGCCGGCGTTGCTGCAGAGCACGTTCACTTCCGGCAGCAGTTTGAGCGATTCCTCGAGCCCGTTCTGCACGCTGGCCTCATCGCCGACGTCGGCTGTGACGGCGATGCAGCGTCCCGCGGGCAGGTTGTCGGCAGTCCGTTGCGCGGCGTCGCCGTTCAGGTCCCAGGCGGCGACGAGATCGCCGCGCTCGACGAACTCCTGCGCCATCGCCGCGCCCATTCCAGAGCCTGCGCCGGTCACGATCACACCGCGCGCACTCACAGCTTGGCCGGCCCGTCGATGAAAGGATTGGTATTGGCGCCCGGCAGGATCAGATGGCCGGAATCGACCGGCAGCGTGACACCGGAGATATGGGAGGCGGAGTCCGAGCACAGGAAGACGACTGCGTCGCTGATGGCCTGCGCCGGCAGCATGCCCTGTCCGGCGATGGCCGACCAGCTGAAGGCGCCGACCCGGCGATCCTCGGGCGTGCCGCCCGGACCGCCGATCATCATGTCGTGGGCGCCTTGCCAGTCGTTCATGGCGGTGTCGACGAAGCCGGGGCAGACGGCGTTGCAGCGGATGCCGAACTGGCCCAGTTCCAAAGCAGTATTGCGCATCAGCCCAATCACGCCGTGCTTGGCGGCAACGTAGTGCGCGTAGCCGGCGCCGGCTTCGAGCCCGTTGACCGATGCGGTGAGCACGATGGAGCCGCTCTGCTGGCTGATCATCGACGGGATGACCGCCCGCAGCGTGCGCCAGACGCCGGTCAGGTTGACGTCGATCATGTCCTGCCATTGCGCTTCGGTCATCTGCCAGAGCGGTGCGAGAGCCCAGATTCCCGCGTTGGCGACGAGGATGTCGATGCGCCCGAACTCGTCCTTGGCTTGTGCAACCGCACTCTCGAGATCCGGGCTCGAGCGGACGTCGCCCTCGACGGCGACGAAGCGCCGTCCGAGCTTCTCCACCTCGGTCGCGGTGGCCTTGAGATCGTCCAAAGTCGCCAGCTCATAAGGGATCGTGTCGATCGACCGGCAGATGTCGTAACCGACGATGTCGATCCCTGCGCGTGCCAGGGCGAGCGCGTGGGAGCGCCCCTGTCCACGTCCCGCACCGGTCACGAACGCGACCCGCGATGTCCCATCAGCCATGTGAATTCCTGCTTCCCGATCGGTCGCTCCATTGCGAACGTTGGTCGCCTGTCTTAGTGCGCACGCACCACAGACCCGTCGCCGTGGCCGTATCGCTGCCGTTCACGAACCGGTGCGGCCGGGTCGAATCGAAGGACATCGAGTCGCCGACGGCGAGCACTGTCTCCTCGAATCCGACCTTCACGTGCAGCTGGCCACTGGTGATGTAGAAGTACTCGAAATCGTCGTGGCGCAGCAGCTGTGACGAGGTGCTCGACGACGAACCGGGTGGATACGTCACCAGCATGAACGTGAGGTCATGGTCGATCTCCGGCGTTAGCAACTCCCACGTGACGCCGCCCTCGAGGGTGATGACGTCGCGCTCGCCGACCCGGGCCACCCGTGCCTCCAGCGGCGACCACGTCGACGTTTTGGACTCGGGCGTGGCCGGCAGCGGCACGGCGTTCTCGCCGTCGGCGAAGAGCTCATCGAGCGAAAGCTGCAGCACCCGGGCGACCGCGAGCAGGGTGGCCACCGACGGTTGGGTACGCCCGGTCTCGAACTGCCCGATCAGCCCCGCCGAGACCCCCGCCTCCGCCGCGACCTGGCGCTGGGTCTTGCCGCTGTCCAGACGCGCGGCTCGCAGGATGTCGCCGAGCGACGCGTGCAGCGCCGGATCAGCGAGCGCCCGCCGGGCGGCTCCGCTGTCAGGGGGCATGTACGCGGACTCCGGTCGTTCGAGGGCCTCCGGCTCAGCCGAGCTGGGCTAAGCAAACCTAGAGTTCCGCCGTTCCGGCGGTCAAGCTGCTTAGCCTGACTGGTCTCGGGATCGCCGGACTAAGCAAGGGTGTAGAAGAGTCCCATGCCGCCCACCGCCGAAATCGAGTCCGGACGCCTTGAAGGCCTGACCCGTCACGCCGGCAGATCGGGACGCCGGGTCGCGCAGTTCCTCGCGATCCCGTACGCCGCGCCCCCGGTGGGGCCGCTGCGCTTCCGCGCGCCGCAGCCACCGATCGGCTGGGCCGGCACGCGAGATGCGACCCGCCCGGGCCCGGCGCCGATGCAGTCGTTGGACAGCCCGTTCAGCGGGGTGATCCCGGGAAGTGCGATCGCCGCCGCGTCCGAGGACTGCCTCACCGTCGACGTCTGGGCGCCCGCTGAGCCCGGCGAGTATCCGGTGCTCGTGTGGATGCCGGGCGGCGCCTTCCTGACTGGCGGGAGCAGCCTGGCGACCTATGACGGAGCCGGCCTGGCCGCCGATGAGAATGTCGTCGTGGTCGGGGTCAACTACCGGCTGGGTGCCTTCGGTTTCGGCTGGTTCGGGGAGGCGATCGGCGACAGCAATTGCGGGCTGCGCGATCAGCTCGCTGCCCTGTCCTGGGTGAAGCGCAACATCAGCGCCTTCGGTGGCAACCCGGGCGCGGTGACGGCGATGGGGGAGTCGGCCGGTGCCGGCGCGCTGCTGCACCTGCTCGCGTCGCCGGAGAGCGTCGGCGCCGTCGATCGCTACATCCTGCGCAGCCCGGGCGTCGACCACACGCTCTACCCCGACGACGTCGAGCGCGTCAGCACCGCGCTGCTCCGGCGGCTTTCGCTCTCGCCCGGTGACGTCGGCGCGCTACGGACGATGGACTCCGACACGCTTCTGCAAGCGCAGGAAGCCGTCGTCCTCGAGATGATGCCGGTGCTCTCGTCGATGCCCTTCCATCCGTTTGTCGAGGGGCAGTTCCTGCCGTCGAGCCCTTCGGTGGCCATCGCCGGCGGCGCCGGCCACGCGGTGGATCTGATGATTTCGTGGACGTCCGATGAGATGCGGCTCTTCCCCACCCCCTCCGCAAACACCGTGGGCATCGACGGTCTGGTCCGCTGGACGCGATCGCTGCTCACCGGGCGGATGGGCAGCGACCCGGGAGAGGAGCGCAGCCGTCAACTGGTCGACTTCTATGTCGACCTCCTCGGTGGTTCGGCCGAGGGCACCGATGTGTGGGCGGCCATCAGTACCGACGGCATCATGCGGCTCCCGGCCCGGCGCATCGCCGACGCTCATGCTGCCGGTAGCGGGCACACCTACGCCACCGAATTCGCCTGGCACGGGCCTGCCAAGGAAGGGGAGTGGGATCGCGGCTGCTTCCACGCCATCGATCTGCCCTTCACCTTCGGCACGCTCGACGTTGCCGACTGGCGCGAATTCCTCCAGGCCGACAAGGCCGGCGGTGATGCCGATGAGGTCGCGAGCGCGCTGATGCACGCTCACGCGCAGTTCGCCGCGTCGGGCGAGCCGGGCGCTCCCGCCGGCGGGGCGTGGCCGCAGTACGAGACGTCCAAGCGTTCAACGGTCGTTTTCGACGCCCCTTGCCGGACCGACGACGATCCGCTCGCCACCATCGCCCAAGCCTGGGACGGACTCTGGACGCCCGCCTGCCGGGCGCCCGCGCTTGATCTCAGCTGACCGCACAGGAAAGGATCGTCGGGTCCTGGCTACAGCGGATCGGTAGGCGGCTCGTCGGGTGAGCGGCGGGCCTGCATCGCCTCGCGGAAGACTGCGAACCCGTCGGCGACCGGGCCCACGTGTGCGAGCTTCTCGGGGTTGAGCACCGAGCGGATCGCCTGGATCTGATCGCCCAGGATCTCGAGCACCCAGGTGGCCAGAACCTTGCCGTCCCGGTCGCGGAAGATCGCGCCCGGCTGGCCGTTCACCTGATGGGTCTCGATGATGCCGCCGACGGCAGCGAGCGATGGGGCGAGTGCGCCGAGCACCCGGGCCACGTTCTCGGCGCCCAGGATCCCGCGCTTCCATTGTGGAGCCTTGCCGCCGCCGTCGCCGACCATGTGCACGTCGGCGGCCAGCAGCTCACGTAGTCCCTCGACATCCCCTTCCTTGAAGGCGTCGAAGAATCTCTCGGAGAGCTCCTCGCGTACGTGTCGGTCGGCCTCGAACCGTGGCCGGCCGTCATCCATGTGGCGGCGTGCCCGGGTTGCGAGCTGACGGCATGCCGCCTCCGAACGCCCAACAGTTGCAGCGATTTCGGGGAAGCCGAAGGCGAAGACCTCGCGCAACACGAAGACCGCCCGCTCGAGAGGGGACAGCCGTTCGAGCAACAGCAGGGCGGCCATCGACACCGAGTCGGCCAGCTCGGCCGAGCGTTCGGGATCCTGATACGGATCGGTGAGCAACGGCTCAGGAAACCACGGGCCGACATAGGCCTCGCGCCTGACGCGGGCCGACCGGAGCACATCGATGGAGATACGTGTGACGACGGCTGACAGGAACGACTTGGTCGACTTCGGTTCGGTCGTTGTCGACGCGTATCGCAGCCAGGTCTCCTGGACCGCATCCTCGGCTTCGGTCACGCTGCCGAGGATCCGGTAGGAGATGGCGAACAGCAGCGGCCGAAGCTCCTCGAACTCCTCGGTACGCGTCATGCCAGCGCTGCCTTGAAGCCTTGCCTCCACGACGGGTAGCGCAGCTGCCAGCCGAGCTCCCGCTTGGCCTTGGCGTTGGAAAATCCCCGGCCCTCGGTCATCATGACCACCGCCAGGTCTCCGGCCATCAAGCGGGCGAGCCAGACGGGAACCCGGAACGGCCGCTTGGCTCTGGCGCACTCGGCGAGGTAGGGCAGCCACTCGCTGGCCGGCGCCGGCTCGTCATCGACGATGTTGAACACCCCCCGGGCCTTTTGCTCGACCGCGAGAACGGTGGCGCTGGCTGCGTCATCGAGGTGGACGAACGAGGTGTAGCCCGCGGCCCGCCCGACCAACGGGTACTGCCGTTTACGCAGCAGCTGGACCTGGTCGTCGATGGCGTCGGGACCATAGAACGAGCCGTAGCGCAGGACCGCTCCGTCGGCTTTGCTGACCGCGTCCTCGACATGGCGCATCGCCTCCATCTGCACGCTGGCGGCCATGCCCTCCAGCGGGTCCAGCGGGTCCTCTTCGGTCTTGACCCACCCGCCCTTGCGGATCCCGTTCCAGCTGCCGTAACCCTGCGCGACGAAGTGCGGAACGCCCACCGCTTCGGCGGCCGAGAGCAGGTGGTCGGTTCCTTCCGTGCGCAGCCGGTTCGTGGGGGCGAACCAGCGGTCGGGGTGCTTGAAGTCGGGCTTGCCGGCGTGCGTCACCGAGATCGCCGTCATCTGGTGGACGATCACGTCAGGCCGGGCTGAGGCGACCGCCTCACCGACCGACGCCGCATCCAGCCCGTCCATGACGACCGCTTCCGCACCGAGCCGGGTCAGCACGTCCAGCTTGAGCTTGCTCGTCGTCGTCGCGGTCACCTGGTGTCCGCGCGCCACGAGTTGCGGCACGAGGCGCCGTCCGAGGACACCACTGCCACCCGCTACGAATACCTGCATCGCTACCACCTCCAGTTTCAGAACCTGTCTGACACCCGAGACGAGACAGCCCGGCAATTGGTGACAACTCTGCGGTAGAAGGCATCCCGCAGCCACCTGATAACGCTGTGATCCGGCCGCGCTATGGTCGCTGACGTTCGAGGGTTCAGTGTCAAGCGCTTTTGCAGCTCGGAGTCGATGCCTTGTGAGTCAGCCTTCCGCAGCGCCGCGCGCCTGGCAGGTCGTCCGGTACGGCAAGCCTTCAGAAGCCCTGGAATTGACGACGATCGCGCCGCTTTCTCCCGGCCCGCGCGAGGTCAGGGTGCGGGTGTCCACGTCGGTCTTGAACTACAACGAGGTCGACGGCTGCCGTGGCCGCTACCTGACGATCAACCCGCCGATCCCGTACACGCTGGGCATGGAATTCGTCGGTGAGGTCATTGCCGCCGGCGAGGGTGCCGAAGACTGGATGGGCAAGCGCGTCATGGGCACCGCGACCGGTGGGTTCGGGGCGCACGCCGAGGAGGTCGTCGGCGGCATCGACATGGCATTCGACGTTCCCGAGGAACTGAGCGACGTCGATGCGGCCGCCTTCTACTACCCGTTCCACCTGTCCTATCTCGGGCTGCACGAGCGGGGCGGCTTGAAGGCGGGGGAGACGGTGCTCATCCACGCCGCGGCCGGCGGGGTCGGCTCCGCCGCTGTGCAGCTTGCCAAGGCTGCCGGCGCCAGGGTGATCGCGACGGCAGGAAGCCCGGCAAAACTCGACTACGTCAGGGGCCTCGGCGCTGACGTCGCTATCGACTACCGCAACGGATTCGCTGACGCCGTCTTTGCGGCGACCGACGGGCGCGGGGTCGATGTCTGCTTCGACGGAGTGGGCGGCGACGTGATGATGGAGTCGCTGCGCTGCCTGACTCGCGGCGGCCGCCATCTCATCATCGGATTCGCCAGCGGTATCGAGGCCGAAGAGATCCCGATGGTCAACGGCCGGGCCCTGTGCTTCGGCAACTTCTCTTTGGTGGGCGTGATCCTCTCGTACGGCGAGGCGCCGCCGCCCGGCTCCGGCTACAACCCGACTCCGTATCCCATCGCCAAGGGGATTCACGAGCATCTGGTCGAGCTGCTGAGGGCGGGCAAGATCCGCACGCTGGTGAGCGAAACAGTGCCTTTCCAGGAGTTGCCCCAGGCGCTGGACCGCATGGAAGAGCGGGCCACCGTCGGACGCATCGTCGTGCAGATCGGTCGCGCTTGACCCGGGGTGTGATCTTTGACGGGCGCTCGCTCGACCTCGTCACTGATCTCGACGTGCCCGATCCCGGGCCGCACGACGTCACGGTGCGGGTGCTCGCATCTGGGATCTGCCACAGCGACCTCAACGTGATCGACGGGACCGTTCCCGTCCCGCCGCCCGTCGTGCTCGGCCACGAAGGTGCCGGCGTGATCGAGCGTCTCGGCGCCGAGGTCGAGGGGTGGTCGGTCGGGGATTCCGTTGCCGTTATTGGACTTTCGGCGTGTGGCCGTTGCCGCGCCTGCCTGAGCGGTCATCCCACGGCATGCGTCGACGCCTACCGTCCCCGCACACCGGGACTCGCGCGCCGCGGCGCGCCGGTGCGCTCTTACGCAAACGTGGCGTCCTTCGCCGAGCGCATCACCTTGCCGGCCACGCAATTGGTCGACGCTGCGGGCATCCCCCCAGCCGCCGCCTGCCTGATCGGCTGCGCGCTCACGACCGGCTTTGGCGTGGTGAACAACGTCGCCAGAGTGGCTCCCGGCGAGCGGGTGGCCGTCATCGGCATGGGTGGTATCGGCGCGGTCGCCGTCCAAGCGGCGCGGCTGGCAGGGGCCGAGGTGACGGCGATCGACGTTCGTGCCGACCGCGCCGACATCGCCAAAACATTCGGAGCTGCAGCGTTTTGCGGCCCTGCGGACGTGACGGAGACGTTCGATACGGTCATCGAGTGCAGCGGGGCTGCATCAGCCATAGATGCGGCCATCGACCTGACTGCCGAGGGTGGCGTGACGGCGCTGGTGGGCCTGCCGCCCGCGGGCTATCGGGCGAGCTTCGACGTCGGCAGGCTGATGCGCGGCCGGCGCATCCTCGGCAGCCTCAACGGCGATATCGAACCATCGCGTGATCTGCCGGCGATCGTTGAACATGTGCGCTGCGGTCGACTGAGCGCCGAGGCCCTGGTCACGCGGACGTGGCCGCTCGAGCAGATCGAAGACGCGATTGCCGCCGCCCGCAGCGGCGCCGTGATCCGTGCGGTCTTGACCTTCTAGCCGGCGTCCGCCCTACCAGCCCCATGTGCCGGGCCCGCCCTTGAACGGGCCCACAACTCGTGACGTCCGCCAGCCGCCGTAGAAATCGCCGGACTGAGCCTCGACCCGTTCGCCATCGAGAGAACAACTGTCCATCCGTCCGGGATAGAACGCCACGTGGTCGGCCAATTCCGCGAACGGCCGGGTCGGTTGCGGGTACCACCAGGCGGCAGCGGCTTCAGAACGGTTGCCGAGGACGACGTCGTAGTACGCGGCCTCGCCCTTCCACTCACACCACGAGCGTCGGTCTGCGGGCCGCAGCGCTCCGCCGGTTACGTCGCTGATGGCGATGTAGTGCACTGGTGGATGGCTGGTTTCCAGCACCCGGTACGAACGCTCCGTGCGTACCAAGATCTGACCGCCGAACTCGATGACGATCGACGCGCTGGAACGTTCGAGCCGGGGTGGGCGGGGGTAGTCCCAGACCGACTCCTGCCCGGGACCGGGCCGCTCCCGCTTTCCGCTGCTGCGTATGGCCATGGCGCCCAGCGTTGAGCGCCATGGCCATCAGCGCAACTTCGTGAATAACCGTGAATAGCTCAGTGACTGAGGACGACCACCCGGCCGGGCCCGTTGCCGCCCGCCGCGGCCGGAGCGGTGGACGCGTAGAGGTGTCCGTTGAAGAACTCGACGGCCGCGACGCCCGGCAGGTTGGTGACGACCTTCGGCTTGCCCCCCACGATCTCGGCGATCGTTCCGGCGCCGATCTGCGCGACGTAGATGTTGCCCTGCGGGTTGATCGCGAGGTTGGTGGCGCCGGCGAATCCGGTAGCGATCTTGGCGGCCTTGCCACCGCTTCCGAGGCGGTAGACGCTGCCCGGATTGCCGCTGTCAGGACCTTCCGGCCCGCCGGGCAGGGTCGTGACGTACAGGACGCCGCCAGGGCCGACCTCGACGTCGGTCGGCACCGGCTCGAAGTTGTAGGTGATCCCGGCGAGGCACTTGGGCAGGCCCTGGGACGCGGCGAAGGCGGCGGTGATCTTCACCGGCTGGACCGGCAGGACGCTGATGAGCGACACCACCCCGGCGGGGCTGACCCGGAGCACGTCGTTACCGCCGGCGTCCGCCACTGCCCAGGCGCCGCCGCCGATCGCGGTGACCGCGTAGGGGTGCGAATCGAGCATCCCGCGATAGGCCACCGGGATGCCGGCCTTCTTCAGCCCATTGACTGCGCACGCGTTACTGCTGGTCGTCCCGTAGTGATTGACGCTGTCGGGATTGTGGGTCTTTTCAAAGGTCGCCAGGTTGGCGACAACGGGCTTATGTCCCGGCTTCAGGATCGTCAGCTTCGTCACGGAGTGGTCGCCGTTACTGGTGGTGTAAGCCACTGCGTGGGTCGCGGGGTCGACGCCCACGCCGGCCAGGTCGCCGCCGGTGCTGGGATTGGGCCCGCTGGCGATCGGGGCGCTGCGACCGATGAGGTTCAGGGTCGACGTGAACGAGTCGGCGACGTAGATCTTGCCGGTGTCCAGGGCGAACTGCAACGGACCGACATATGCCGAAGAGAGCACCCGGTCGACGTTTTGGGGTGGAGCAACCGCACCTGCCGAGGCCGGCCCAGCCGCCAATGCCAGGACGGCGACTGACGCGGCCGTACCCATCAAGACCTTGAGACCTGCTCGCTCCATTGCCCATCCCCCTACGTTCCGACGTCGCCCGTAGCGCTTCTCCCAGGCAGCATGCAGCCTCATCCAAGATCGTTCAAATGAACGGAGCAATTCGCTGGAATACAAAGAGCAATTCCTGTCGAGGTTCGCGTAATGCCACGGCGCGTTAGCGAGAAATTACGCAGGAGAACCGATCACTGGGACGGGGAGGCCGTTGCCGCGGCGCTGAGGACACTGCTGAGATCCGGCGTCGTGTTGCCGCTCCCGTAGATGCGGTTGCACAGCGTCCCCATGGCTTGCGCGATGGTGTCGTAATAGTTCT
>DATAVO010000063.1:0-3407 GCA_036267695.1 Frankiaceae bacterium | reverse complement strand
GACCGCTGTGACTTCCTCGATGTTGTGGCGATCAAGCAACTGGTCGTCGCGCGTGAGTTACTGTGGGCTCAACATTGCGAGATGTTGATCTTCGGAGCCAGAGACGAGATGCGACGGAGACTCGAGACCATCGGATCCTTTGACTGCGACCCCGTGTCCCCCACCCTTTCCGGCCCCTTCGACGGACGTGTGTCTACATTGGGTGCGGCCGCTCGACAGATGTTCCCGCTCCGTAATCCTGTAGCGCCCACCCGGCTGCGCAGCAAGCTCAACCGACGCGACCGCCGGTGAAGTGAACATAGGCGTGCCAGGCCGGCTTGGGATGGAAGCGTGCCCCGAACAACCCGGAGCCGCCGCAGAAGTTGCAGGTGTCGGCTTCATCGGTGACCGAGAACCAGTAGACCTGACGGAGGTGCCAGCGGCGCTGGTTACTCCTCAGCAACCGGAAGGCGCCGCGTAGCTGCCGCGCCTGTCCGCGCCATCCCTTGGCAAAGGCGTCGCGGCGTGAAGGGTGTTGGGAGCTCCAGCCCATCTCGGTGATCCACAGGGCCTTGCCGGCGTCCCCGGCTTCGCGGAGGACCGTACGCGTTTCTTCGATCTCCGGCCTGAGCGACTCGTGGTCGCCGGCATAGGGATGAAGGGCGATGCCGTCGAAGCGCGAGGTGATGCCTGGCGTCCGCCGATACATCAGTCGCAGGAAGTCGGCGGCGGTATAGGCCTGCGGCGGCCGCACCCGGTACCGCGCTTCGGCGGGACGGGCGAAAAGGCCGCCGAGCAGCAGCTCCGCCCGCGGATCGCCGGCTCTCAGCGCATGCTCCGAGCGGCGCACCAGACGCCCATATTCGCCCGGGTTCGGGCGGGCCACGAAGTATTTGAAATTCTCCTCGTTCCAGATCTGCCAGTCGTGGATCGGCATCCGCGGAAGCAGTGGGTTTTCGAGCCAGAAGCTTCCCCGGGTCCCGTAGCGGTCGGCCGCCGCCCGCACGAAGCGCGCCCACTCGCGGCCGGCGCGACCGCGGATCGGTAGGTGTGCCGGCGCCCGGGCTGCGCCGTGGGTGCCCGGCACCGGCGCCGAGTGGACGGCCCAGTCCGGCGCGTCGTAGAGGAAAGGCAGCACTTCGAGCCGTGCCCGGGCGGCCGCCTCAACCCAGGCGTCGATCCCGCCCCATTGCAGATCGCCACCCGGGCTCGGCTGCACGGTGGGCCAGGAGACGGGAATGCGGATCGCGTCGACGCCGCCGTGCCGCAGACGCTGCAACTGGGCCTCGGTCAGCCCTCCCTGTGGCACCGCGCCCCAGAAGTGGGGTGGGAGCAAGGCCTGAGCGCCTGACGCCGCCGTCGCGAGCACCAGCAGCGCGGTGATCACGAGGATGGCGAGTGCTTGGAGCGAGCGCACAACACCTGGTCCATACCCCGCCTCGACCCGAAGGTGCGGTGGGCGCATCACTCTCGTCAGCAAGCTGACCCTCCCTGACCGGGCTCCCTCGTCGTCCGCCAGCCATGGGCGCAGCCGCCCTGGTCTTGGCTCACCGAGCCGTATTCGATGTTCCAATCCGAAAGTAGTACCGCCCCACGCGCTTTCCCTCGACGAACCAGGTGATGCGGTGGAGTCCTGGCTGGGGGGTCGTCAGCGCGTTGACGTAAAGGACACCGCGATCGGCTTCCTGATGCTTGGCGCAAAGTGTCCGGCCCTCGGGGAAACGCACGCACACGGTGTAGTGGACCGAGTCGCGACGGGTGCGGAAGAAGGCGCCCTCGGCGCTGCGCCGAGGGCAGTGGTGGGACGGCTTCGCATGATGGCCGAGCCCGCAGGCGACGAAATGCTGATAGGCGGGAGCCTCCGCTTCAGCCGCGGCGACGGGTGCCGCGGCACCCAAGGCGATCGCGATCGCGGCACACAGGGTCAGTGCTGAGCGGGCCATGTCAGTAACCGATCGGGTGGCGGACGACGAAGCCCCGCGCGTCGGCAGGGTCGACGTGCCAACGCGGACCGCTGACCCCGCGCCGGTCACCGGAGGTGTCCCATCGCAGACCAGCGATCTCGGCGAAGGCGTGGCGATGGTTGGCGTAGATCGTGATCCAGTCTCCCGGACCGGCCGCACCCCAACTCATCATCGAAGTGGAGTCGAGCGGGGTCTGCAGCAGGCCGGCGCCATGTAAGGCGAAGCTCACCGCGCCCGAGCAGTCGTAGCCGCGCGAGGCCCAGCTCCCGTGGCCGCCGCCCCAGATGTAGGTCCGCGCACGGATCCGATTGCCGGCACGGATCGCCGCGGTGACCGCAGGGGGCGCTTCTGCGGGTGGCAGCGCCCGTCCACGGACGAGGGTCGAGGTCGCGCCGGGAACGACCGGCGGGTCCTCGAATGAAGCCAGACCACCGCCGGACCTGGCGGCGGCGGATGTCGGGAAAGCGATGAGCAGTAGGGACGCGGCCAGCATGGGCACAACCGTCCTCCACGGTCCTACGATCGAGCGCAAGTAATCCTCCTTCGATGCCGACGGGGTTAGCTGTCGGGCTGGTGCTGAAGGTGCACCTCCGCGATCTGCGGACTCGCCCCAACTACTCGGTTCCCCCGCTGCCCGCGAGACGGGCATTGGGCTTGGACTTGATGTGTTGGCGATCCAAACACGCCGGGCGGCCCAAGGATGCGATGAGCCCGCCGAGTGTCAGCCTTCTTACATCCGACGGTACGCGCCGACACCATCCGTGTTACTCCTACCCAGGGGACAACTCAAGGGAGGGAAAATGTTCAGGAACGCGATCACGTTGATGGCGTGCTTCGTCTTGGCGGCGGTGATGACGTCCGCGTGCGCGATGGCTGCCGGCCAGGGCGGCAAGCTGGCACGGGGGCAGACCGGCCAAGGGCGAAGCATCCGGATCCGGGTTTTTCCGAAGCGGATCAAGATCGAGGGCTTCTCGATCGAGCTGCACTGCTCCGGTGGCTACAGGCTGATCGACTCGGAGAGCAACTTCATGCCGAGCGCGGCGAGCCGGAAGGGACAGATCCACGACGCTCAAGTTGGCGATACCGACGAAATCCTGATCCGCGGGCACCTGCGCAGCTACAAGCTAAAGGGCCGGATCCGAGTCCGCGATCACCTTGGAAGGCACCGCTGTTCTTCGCCATGGGTGCCGTTCAACACGCACGCTTGAGCGACAGGCCAAGGCGACGGACGATCCCCGCTACGAAGGCCACTCAGGGTCCCAGCGTTTCCTGGAGGATCTGTTCGTCTCCCATGGCCAGCACGCTCATCAACCCCGCAGCCCGATCAGCAGTGGGTAGTCGAGGCGCTCGCCTGGTTCGACCTCGGCCGCTTCGCCGACTAGCACCACCCTCTTCCGCCAGGGCTGCAACAACGGTGCTCGGGCAATGCTGCGCGAGGCGCCGAGGGTCGCGCTGAAGATCCCA
>DATAVO010000062.1:0-45357 GCA_036267695.1 Frankiaceae bacterium | reverse complement strand
CGCCCATTACGCTTCACCTACGGGGTGCCTTCCTGTTTGAGAACTTTGGACCTTCGCAAGCCCAAGTTTCCCTTACAGGCAAGGCACTTCCGTGCATTCACGCACCGCCGCACCGCGAATCGCGTGAAAGAGGCAGGCTAGGGGCGAGGAAACTGTCGCACGTGCCCAACCACACCCTGTACGACGCCGGGCTGGCCCGCGTCTCGCACATCTCGGTCCAGGTCAACGATCTCGACGCGACCGAGCGCTGGTGGACCGAGCACTTCGGCTTCCAGCCGATCATCCGGCGCGATCTCGGCGGCGCCGACTTCGAGGCGGTGACGCAAGTTCCTGGCGCGACGAGCCGGATGCTGCGCGGCATGGTCGCGCCGAATGCCGTGCTGCAGTTCTTCGAGCACAGCTGGCGCGATTTCACTCCCCCGGGCGCACTCGTCTCGTTCGAGGTGCGCGACGTCGCCGAAGCCCATCGGCGTTTGGTAGCGGCGGGGGTCCCGTGCGCGAGTGAGCCGGTCGAGTTCGACAACTCGTGGGCGTTCACGGCGTCGGATCCGAACGGCCTGCCCATCGAACTCATCCAATGGAAGCCCGCGGCCGAGCCCTACACGCCTCGCCCCTGAAGACCGGATCACATCCAGGCGGGGCGGGTGCCGATGACCTTGTCCTCGGCGAGCTTGGCGATCTCCGCCTCCGAAAGTCCCAGCGCTGCAAGGACTTCTGCGTTGTCCTGGCCCAAAGTGGGCGCCGCCCGGCGGTACAGCGGGCGCGGCATGCCGGAGAAGGTCATCGGCAGGCCGAGGTAGTCGATCGGGCCGGTGATCGGGTGGTCCATCTTCTGCAGCCAGCCGCGGGCGCCGATCTGCGGAAGCCAGTTCAGCCGCCGAGCATCGATGGTGGGCGCGGCCGGAACCCCATATGCCGCAAGGTGTTCCACCGCCCCCAGCATCGGCCGATCGCGTAACCACTCCGTGAGTGCTGCATCGATCGCGTCGTGGGCGGCGTGCCTCCCGGCGGCCGTCGCCAGCTTCTCGTCAGCCGCCCATGCCGGACGACCGAGCGCCTCCTGCAACGCTGCCCAATGAGCGTCATTCTCGACCGCCAACACCACGTAGGAATCCTCGTCGGCGCAGGCATAAACGCCCTGCGGGGCAGCGAAGAACGAGCGGTTGCCGTGACGTTCGAGCAGCACGCCGTTCGCGGTCCATTCGATGGTCTGCTCGGCGGCGATGTTCAGTGCCGCCTCGGCGAGCGGCACCTCCACCAGCAAGCCCTCACCGGTCTCGCGGCGGTGCTCCAACGCGCAGAGCAACGCCACGATCGCGTGCAAACCGCCAAGGACGTCGCACACGCCCCGCGGCACGAGCGGTCCGTCGTCCGGAAAACCGGTGAGCCACGCGAGCCCGGAGTTCTGCTCGACCGTCATGGCGAAGCCGCCGCGATCACGCCACGGTCCACTCAGCCCGAACGCGGGCATCCGCACGATCACCACATCGGGCTGGGCCGCGCGCAGATCCTGCTCGCTCAGCCCGAAACCATCGAGCACGCGCGGCGAGAAGTTGTCGAGGACTATGTCGGCGCCCTCGACCAACCGGCGGGCGAGCGCCGCACCTTCTGGACGGCTGAGGTCTAGTGTCACGTCACGCAGACCGACGTTCGCCCCGTGCGTCACGGCTGACCACTCGTACATCAGCGGATCGCCGATCTTCACCCCGCCGGCGAAACGCATCCCGTCCGGCCGCTGGATCGACTCCACCTTCACGACATCGGCGCCCATCGCGGCCAGGTACGCCGCTACGAACGGTCCTGCCCAGAAGGCGACGAATGCCACGACCCGCTTGCCCTCCAGCGGACGCTTCGGGTTCGGCGCGGACGGCGCTCCGTGCGGCACCACGGCAGGATCGGCGAACTCGCGTGCCACTTCCTCGCCGTGCTCGTCCAGGCGTGGCGCGGGAAGGGGCGTCGGGGAGGCGTAGTCCCCCAGCAGATACGGCCGGCGGGGCTGCTGGAATCCGCCCGGATGCTCCTGGTAGACACCGCGCTCGACGTACTGCTCCATCTCCAGCACGGTGTGCCCGTTGCCGACGGGGGTGACCGGAATCCTCAGCAACGACGCCATTTCCACGATCTCGGCGACCGTGCGCTTCGTCGTCCACTCCGCGATCGCCGCGCGAATTTCGGCATGGCGCGGCATGCGCACGGCGGCGTGGGAGAGAGAAGGGTCATCGCCCCACTCGGGGTGGTCGATCATCGCGCTGAAATCGGCCCACTGCTGATGGGTGATCGTGCAGATGCCGACCCAGCCGTCGGCGGCCGGCTCGATCGACGGGATCTCGATGGAACGCCCGTAGAGCCTGTCCTCGAACTGCGCGAAGATCGGCTGGTACGGGGTGAACGACAGGATCATCGTCTCCAGACTCGAGACGTCGACATGCTGGCCTCGTCCGCTTTCGCGGGCCGCCAGCACGGCAAGTCCGGCCGCCGACGCGGCAGCCGAACCGGCGACGAACTCCCCCGCATTTCCCCCGACAGCCACCGGCGGGCTCCCCGGGATGCCGCGCGACGCGAGCGACCCGCACCAGGCCTGCAAGGTGAAGTCGGTCGCGGGGCGCGTGCTCCACGGGCCTCCGCGGCCGAACGCGGAAAGCGAGACGAGCGTTGTCCCGGGATTGCGGACGTGGAGCGCGTCGAGGCCGAGTCCGAGCCTTTCGAGCTCGCCCGGAGCGAACGACTCGATCACGAGGTCGGCCCGGCCTGCCGCGCGCAGCGCGAGTTCACGCCCCTCGGCGGTGCTCACATCGGCGACGGCGCTGCGCTGCCCGGAATGCAAGTACTGGAACAGGGGCGCGCCGGCGATCGGATCGACCGGGCTTCCCGACGCTGAGCGAGAGCGGAGTGGATCGCCGCCGGGCGGCTCGAGCTTGAGGACGTCAGCACCAGCGTCGGCGAGCACCTTGGCGCAGTACCCGCCGGCGATTCCGGTGGACAGATCCACCACCCGGATCTTCAGGGGCCTGATTGCGGCCCGCATGGTGTCCACAGTTGCGTCCCGGAGGGCCGACGGCATCGTCGTACCTTGCCACGCGGGACCTGTGCACCCGCGCAGCGGGCAGGTCTACGCTCCGGGGCCATGCCGGTCATCGATCAGACACGCACGTGGGCCGCCGTCGAGGATCGCCTCGCCTCCGAGACCGACCCGACTCTCATCCACAACCTCGAGCTCGTGCTCGACCACATGAAGTCCGAAGCCGCGGGCGATCTGGACGGGCTGCTCGTGACGCTCGCCGACGACGCCAAGTACCACGCCTACGGCGCCCCGCCGGAGGGCAGCCCGACAGGCAGGGCCGAGGTGCGCCGGTTCTACGAAAACTTCATCGCCTCCGGCGCGACGCGGCTTCAGCTCGACATCGACCGGCTGGTCGTTGACAAACACTGCATCCTCACCGAGGGCGTGATGCGGATGGCGTATCCCGGATCGACGCTCAAGGCGCGCGGCATTCCGGTGGATGACGAGTCCGCCTATTACCTCTACGAGGCGCGCATGGCGACGCTGTGGCCGTTCAACGACGAGGGCCTGATCGTCGGTGAGGACACCTACACCGGCAGCAACGGCTTCGACGGGATCGCGGGACGCAAGCTCGCGCCGGAGGACATCATCTGACGCGATCTGACGCGATCTAGAGCGGTCCCTCGTGCGCCGCTGGGAACGGGATCAGCTGACCGCTGCTGCGGCGCAGGCTCTGATACTGGCGGTCGGCGAAGCGCCACTTCCCGTCGCCGCCATCGCGGGCGAACGTGTCGTGGTAGATCCCGTGAATCGTGCTCCAGCCGCCGCTTGTCGCGTCCTGCCTCAGCTCGGACATGTACATGCGTCCTGTCGCCGAATTCTCATCGAGCACGCGAACGGTCGCGTTGAGGATCACGAACTGGAAGAACTCGAACCGTTCGATCGACTTGGCGATGAACGGGCCGATGCCGCCGCGGCCGGGATAGTCCAGCGGCGGGGCTGGAGCCAGATTCAGCCGCACGTTGGAGCCGGCCGTGAAGAGATCATCGACCTCATCCCAGGCCCGGCGGCTGACCACGTCGGCGTACTCGTTCTGCAGCCGGGTGATCGCGATGTACGCGAGGGCGTCGCTGTCGAGGTTGTCCATGCCCTCACCCAAGCAGACCGGCTCCGGAGCGTGCGGCTGGGTGGTGAGAGGCTGCCGACCACCTGACTTGCGTATACCCCGCGTCCCGAGGAGCACCGCCATGTCCGACACGATCGTCGAGGAACTCGAACCCGGCATCCACAGCATCACGCTGAACCGGCCGCACCGGCGCAACTCGCTCAGCATGCCGCTGCTCACCGAACTGCACGGGGTCATCGACAACCTCGCCGCCGACCCTGCCGCCCGGGTCGTCATCGTGCAGGGCGAAGGACCGGCGTGGTGCGCCGGCGCCGACATGAAGGGTTCCGAAGGCAATGAGGACCTCTCCGACCATCCGCTCGGACGCCTGATGGCCGCTTCGCAGGGCGCCACCCCGCGCATGTTCATGTCGCAGGAGCTGATGGCCGGCCTCTTCGAGAAGATCCATCGGGTACGGCTGCCAGTGATCGCCGCGATCGACGGCCCCGCTCATGGCGGCGGCTTCGCCTTCTCGCTCGCCTGCGACATCCGCATCGCCACGCCGGCCGCCACCTTCGGCGCCGTCTTCATCAAGCGCGGGGTGTCGGCGTGCGACATGGGCACCAGCTACCTGCTCCCCCGCTTCGTCGGCGCCTCCCGCTCCGCCGAGCTGCTGCTGACCGGACGGGTCTTCGACGCCGCTGAGGCCGAGCGGCTCGGACTGGTGCTGGATGTCGTGGAACCCGACCGGCTGCTCGAACGCGCCATGGTGACCGCCCGCCAGATCGCGGCCAACGCACCGCTGGCCGTCTGGATGACGAAGGAAACCATGTGGCAGACGCTCGACGCGCCAAGCTTCCGGCACGCCCTCGATATGGAGAACCGCACGCAGATCATGTGCACCGCGACCGGCGAGCTGCACGAGGCATTCACGGCCTTCGTGGAGCGACGCGAGCCCTCGTGGAAGCCGCTCTAGACCTGGGCGAGATCGTTTACGTCATCGCGAGATCGACCCCCACCGGCTGCAGCTCGATCAGCGCGTCACGCTCGCCGTCGAAGCGGGCATCAGCCCACTCGCGCACCTGATCCTGATGAGCGAAGAGCACAATCTGCCGTTCGCCGGAGAGGCGGTGCAGCAACTCCAACATCCGATGGGTGCGCTCCGGATCGGCGTGCACGGTCACGTCGTCGAGCAGCAGCGGGCAGGTGTCGTGTCCAGCGGTGAGCCGCGCCGCCAGCGCAACCCGCAGCAGCAGGTAGATCTGCTCGGCCGTGCCATGGCTCAGCAGCTGCGCGCGACGGAATTCGCGGCTGATGCTGCAGACCTCGACCGCAAGAGTGGCCGGATCCATCCGGACGTCGACATAGCGCTCCTCGGTCAGGCGCGGCAGCCACTCGCGTAACAACCCGGTCAGCTCCGGCACGATCTCGCGGTGCACCCGATCCTGCGCCCGCCGCAGGAAATCGACGGCGTGGCCGAGCGTCTGATCGAGCTCCCTGACCCGCGCCAGCTCACGCTCGGCGGACGCGAGCTCCTCCTCGACCTCAGAGCGCTCCGGCAATGCTCGCATGCGCTCCGCCCGGACCGCCTCGGAGCGGCTCGCCCGTAGCGCCGCCTCGTGATGGCCACGGCGCGCACTCTCGGCGAACGCCTGGCGTTCGCTGAGCTCCAATCGAAGCTCGGCGACTCCCGCCGACTCACGCGCCGCGGGACGGGGCGGCACGCGCCGCAGGGCCCTCGCGACCCGCCATCCGGACAGCAACGCGCACGCTGCCCCAAGCACACCCAGCGCGATGGAGTCGGCGACCGTCGCCGCCACCAACAACCCCACCGCCAGCGCGGCCAGCACTGCAGCGACTCGCAGGCGGGCAGGAGGCAACGGACTCGCCGGTTCCTCACGCGCGTCACGCAGCTCCGCCGCGCGCAGCGCGCCCGCCGCTGCCCGCACTTCCTCGGCTGCCCGCTCGGCGGCCGCTTGCGCCCCCTGCACGTCACCGTCGAGCTGTGATTGCTGCGCCGCGAGCCCACCGAACTCCGCGCGCATCCCGTGCACGGCTTCGAGGCGCTGCTGGGCCAGGGCCACCCGGTCGAGAGCCCGGCGCAGGGGCCGTATCGCCGAGACGGCGTCACGCCCGACCGCTTCCCGGCGGCACGCCTCGAGCCGATCAATGGCGACTGCCGCCGTGCCGGAGCTGCCGGCCGTGGACGCGGCCTGCTGCAGCGCCTGCTGCAAACCGTCCGCCGCGTCGAGCACCCGGAGCACCTCGGACTGCCCCACGCAGGCAGTCGCGCGAAAAGACGAGCGGGTGAGCCCGAGCCAGGCCGACGCGTCAGGACTGCCCTCGACCATGATCTCGGAGCTCACATCGCGTGCCAGCTCCGTATCGGTCGCGCGGCAATCGACCTTGCCCGACAGGTCCTGCCGGAGCTCGATCCGCCGACCGTCGTCGAGGCGCAGCTGGCACGACACCGCCCAGGGACCTCCGTCCCACGGGCGGTGGGCGTCAATGAACTGCTGCTCCCCGACGCCAGGACGACCCCTCGCACGCCGCCGGCCGCAGAGCGCAGCGAAGGAAGCGGCATGCCAGCTCGACTTCCCGGTTTCATTGCCGCCCACGACGATGGTGAAGCCGGGAGCGAGCCCGAGCGTCTGGCCGATGAGCGGCCCGAAGCCGTGGGCGGTGATCGACTCGATCTGCATCAGAGCGCCACCAGCTCGTCGAGGCGCCCGTCGAGCGCGCGTAAGCCCGCATCGACGACGCGCTGCTGCTCGTCGAGGGAGAGCGAACTAGACAGCACGTCGCGGATGAAATGGCCCCGGACCGTCTCCTCGGCGGCGAGCGCGACGAGGTCGTAGGCCACGGAAAGCTGCAGCGGCCGCACGACCAACGCCTCGAGATGCCCACCCAGCGCGACAAGATCGAGGCCACCAAGGCTGGTCCCCGGCGCGACCTCACCGCTGACCGTCAACCGCACGATCCCGCCCAGCGACGCCAACTCGGCAGCGACCTGCTCGCGGATCTGATCGACGTGCGCCGCGCCCTCGACCCGCACCTCGACGTCATGCCAGGGACTCTCGGCAACGCGATGGATCTCGCGAGCCACGCTGCCGTCCTCGCCGACCGTCACCAGCACGGCACCGCGCTCCCCCTGCTCACCGAACGCGAGCGGCTCGGGATTGCCCGGGTACGTGTGCCACGGGCCGAGAATGGGACGGTGGAAATGGCCGGCGAGCACATGCGAGAGCCCGCTGCCCGGAATCTGATCCGCGGCGAAAGGGGCGTGCGGCACCTTGCCGGACTCCTGCCGCCCGAACCCACCTCGCTCCGACCCGTGAAACAGCGCGACCGAAACCCCGCCGCGATCGACGCGGAACCCGTCGAGAAAACCGTCGGTATTGGCGGGCGCCCGATGCGCGGCTCCCCACACTGTGAAGCCTTCTGACAGCGGGAAAGGCTGCAGCCGATCCTCGTGAAAGACCGTCACCTGATGCGGCCACTCGACCTGCCGGTAGAGGCTCCCCGGCCCGTACCAGTCATGGTTTCCCGGCGCGAGCAGCACTGGGCACGGCACCTCGGCGAACACCGCACGCAGGAACTCACCGGTGTCGGGCCCGGACCGCTCGTGCTCGTAGAGATCTCCCGCGAAACAGAGCGCATGGACCCCTAGCTGCGCGGCTAGCTCAGCGATGCGCCGCACGGCCGCGCGCAGCGCTCGCCGCCGGGCCCGTGCCGCCACTGGCTCGGCCCACCTGAACGGCGTGTCCAGATGGACGTCGGAGGCAAGCAGCAACCGGATTGAGGCCATGGGCAGACCGTCGCATCGGGGTCCGACAAAATCTGGCGACGGCTTAGCCTTGGGCGATGACGGTGCGCGTGACGGGCCTGGATCATGTGGTGCTACGGGTGGACGACGTAGCGCGTTCGCTGGCCTTCTACCAGCAGGTTCTCGGGCTGGCGGGGATGAAGGTCGAGGAGTGGCGCCGCGGCGAGGCGTTCTTCCCATCGGTACGGGTGAACGACGACGTCATCATCGATCTGCTCGCCGCACCCGCCGAACATGCGGGTGTCGAAAACGTCGACCACATTTGCCTGGTGGTCGAGCCGATCGACTGGGACGCGGTCGTTGCCGCCGGGACCTTCGACGTGGTCGACGGGCCGGATACCCGCTCCGGAGCCCATGGCGACGGCCAATCGCTGTATGTGCGCGACCCGGACGGCAACGTCATAGAGCTGCGGTACTACTTGACCTGACCCGCGGTTAGCGTGGACTCATGGCCACGCCCACGACTGTCCGGCTCACCACCCTCGCGTCGGGTGGCGGCTGCGCCTGCAAGATCCCTCCGGGCGAGCTCGAGGAAGCGGTACGGGGGCTGGCGGGGCAGACCAGTGACGGGCTCGTCGTCGGGCTCGACACCGGAGATGACGCGGCCGTCTCGATCGTTGCTCCCGGCCTCGCGGTCGTGGTCACCGCCGACTTCTTCACCCCCGTGGTCGACGACCCGTACGACTGGGGCCGGATCGCGGCCGCCAATGCCCTTTCCGACGTCTACGCCATGGGCGGTACGCCTGTGCTCGCCGTCAACCTGCTGTCGTGGCCGCGCGAGAAGGTGCCCTTCAGCATCGCCCGCGAGGTCCTGCGCGGCGGGCTCGACATCGCCATCGCGGCGGGATGCATCGTCGGCGGCGGCCACAGCATCGATGATCCGGAGCCCAAGTACGGGATGGCGGTGACGGGCGTCGCGAACCCGGATCGGCTGCTGCGCAACGACGCCGGGCGTCCCGGGATGCCTCTGACCCTGACCAAGCCGCTCGGTCTCGGCGTGCTGAACAACCGGCACAAGGCGACCGGCGAGCGCTTCGAGGAAGCCATCACTGTGATGACGACCCTGAACGCCGAGGCTTCGCTTGCCGCTCTCGCCGCCGGTGCCACCACCGCCACGGATGTCACCGGTTTCGGCTTGCTCGGACACCTGCACAAGCTCGCGCGGGCCAGCGGCTGCGCGGCAGTGGTCGAGGCGTCTTCCGTGCCGTACCTCGACGGGGCGCGGACGTTTGCCGCCGATGGTTCCATCCCGGGCGGCAGCCAGCGCAATCTCGATTGGGTACGCCCGCACCTCGCCTCCGGCGGGATCGACGAACTCGAACTCGTCCTGCTCGCAGACGCCCAGACCAGCGGTGGCCTGCTCGTCGGTGCGGAGCTCGCCGGCCATCCGGTGATCGGCGAGCTCGTCGACGGTCCAGCCGGGCAGATCACCATCCGCTGAGCGCGGGGGACGCAAACAAAGCGGTGCCCCGGAATCGGTGGGCGCTTTCCAGTGAGGCAAGCAATGCGGTGCGGCCGAACCGCGGGCGAGTGGTGCACCTGATCGTTTGCCTAGCGGAAAACTGTCGACCCGGGGCTGGGCATCACATCGTGTGCGCTCTCGACGCACAATGGTGCGATGACCGCCACTCATGAGGTCACCAACCAGCCGCCGCCGCTCGTCGACTACGACGTCTTCAGCGCGGACCGCACGCTCGGGGAGGCCGTCGAGCGCTACGGCGCGGGCGGTGCCGTCGGTGAGCTGAAGGCACTGGGCAGGCTCGCGGGCAGCACCGAGGCGCAGCGCTGGGCGGATGAGGCAAATCGCTATCCGCCAGTGCTACGCACGCACGATCGCTACGGCCACCGCATCGACGAGGTCGACTACCACCCGAGCTATCACCAGCTGTTGCGGACGGCCGTCGAACATGGCCTGCACGCGGCGCCCTGGGCCGATGATCGTCCGGCCGCTCACGTCGTGCGCGCCGCGGGGTTCTACGTCTGGTCACAGACCGACGCCGGCCACGGCTGCCCGGTCTCGATGACGTATGCGGCGGTTCCTGGCTTGAACGCGCCGGGCGTCGACCCGGCAATTGCCGCTGACTGGCTGCCGCGGTTGACCCGCCGGAGCTACGACAGCGACCTGCGCTCCGGCAAAACCTCAGCAATTGCAGGCATGGCGATGACCGAGAAGCAGGGCGGGTCCGACGTCAGGGCCGGCACCACGCGCGCGACACCGACGGGCGACCCGGGCGGGTACATCCTCACCGGACACAAGTGGTTCTGCTCGGCGCCGATGAGCGACGTTTTCCTCGTGCTGGCGCAGGCGCCGGGCGGCCTGTCGTGCTTCCTGGTTCCTCGCATGCTTCCCGACGGCGCACGCAATCCCTTTCTGCTGCAGCGGTTGAAGGACAAGCTCGGCAACCGGTCCAACGCCTCCAGCGAGGTCGAGTTCGACGCCACCCTCGCCTGGATGGTCGGGCCCGAGGGCCGAGGCGTCGCCACGATCACCCAAATGGTCAACGCCACCAGGCTCGATTGCGTCATCGGCTCGGCCTGCGGGATGCGCCAGGGCGTGGTCCAGGCCATTCATCATGCCAGCCATCGCCGCGCGTTCGGGCGCACTCTCATCGACCAGCCGCTGATGACCAACGTCCTGGCCGACCTCGCGATCGAGTCCCAGGCCGCGACTTTGCTGGCGATGCGCCTTGCTCATGCGGTGGATGCGGGAGAGACCGCGCTGCGCCGCCTCGGCACTGCCATCGCCAAGTACCACGTCTGCAAAACCGCTCCCCGCCACGCCGCCGAGTCTCTCGAATGCCTGGGAGGCGCCGGCTACGTCGAGGAATCCGGACTTCCGCGGCTGTACCGCGAGGCTCCGCTGAACGGGATCTGGGAAGGCAGCGGCAACGTCAACGCCCTCGACGTGCTACGGGCGATGGCCCGCGAACCGCAGAGCGTGGAGGCGCTGCGGACGGAGGTCGCCCTGGCCGCGGGAGCAGACCGCCGGCTGGACACGGCGGTGGCCGATCTCGAGAAATCCCTTGTGGATGTTGATGAAATGGGCGCCCGCCGCCTCGTGGAGCGGATGTGTCAGGTCTTTGCCGGCTCGTTGCTGGTCCGCCACGGGGCGCCCGCGATTGCTGACGCTTACTGCGCGACCCGCCTCGGCGGCGATTGGGGTCAGGCGTTCGGCACGCTGCCTGCCGGCGTGGACACCAAGGCCATCATTGCGCAGGCCGCTCCGCATCTGTGAGCCGTTCCCGCTGATTCATTCGCTCGCGCTGCGGGACGACGGTGTACTTCGGGTCGCGCGCCGACGCCTGACCCGCCTCGAAGATGGCGAAGCGCTCGCAGCACGCGCCGGCCATCAAAGCGGTGCCGGCGATCGCGCTGCCGATGCGCGTTCGCCTCGTCACGGCGGCAAGGATGCCGCCGCTTACGAGCAATACCTCAGCCGCCCGCCCGAACTTTCCGGCGCGCCCATCCGTAAATGTTTCGCCCGCCAACCCGGCAGCTTTCTCCATCCGGAAGACGGCGCCGACCTCACCCGCGGTCGACGCGATCGCCAGCCTGCGCGCCGGTCCCGACTCCTCCAGCGGCGCGAAGAGTCCCATACCCGCGCCGCTCGCCAGCGCTCCGGCAGCGAACGCCGCCGTGATCGTCCCGCCGGCTTCCTTCCAGGTCGGGGTCGCCGTGTCGGCGAGGAGTACGCCGGTGTACGTGGCGAGCGCCGGAGCGAGTGCCGCAGCAGCCCAGCCGGCGGGATTGGCGAGCGAGGCGAGCAGTCGCTTCATCGGGTCCGGCAACGGCAGCACGCTCGCGAATTCGCCTGCAGCAGCAAGCCCTGCGCAGGGTGCGTAGGCCGTCACCAGCCAGGTGCCCATCGACATCGGCGACGTCGGCTTCGCGACCCGCAGCATCATGTAGAAACGCTCGGGCCGGCCGAGATCGTGAATGAGGGCGAACGCGCTGGCGGAGATGGCACCCAGCGCCGAGAGACGGCTCAGCCGGCGCAGTGCGGGCCGACCCGTGACAGCTGCCCCGGCGGCAAAAGCCGAGGAACCGGCGGCCAGACCGCCCAGGAAGAAGTACGCCGGGATGTCGGCCTTCCATGGCGAAGCCTTGACAATGGGACGCCCGTAGTAGGAGGTGAACTCGGCGTCGGGGACGACCGCGTTGGGGTCGCTGCGACGGCGTCGGCGCTGGCGCTCCGGAGGTCGGTGCTGAGCCGGTTCGGTCATCGACGCCGGCCCGCGAACGCGACAACGGCACTGGCCGCGAACATGAGCGCCGCCCCTGCGGTCTGCCGCCACAGCGCCACCACGTCACGGGTCGGTACCACCGGATCCGGGGGCAACCCGTACACCTCCGGCTCATCGAGCAACAGAAAGAACGCGCCGGCGCCGCCGACCCCATCGCCGGGATCGGCACCGTAGAGGCGGGCCCCGGCCTCACCGCGTTCGTGGAGTTCCTCGACCCGATCGGCCGCCCGCTCGCGTAGTTCATCGAGCGGGCCGAACTGGATCGACTGGGTCGGGCAGACCTGCGCGCAGGCCGGAGTCTGGTCGTGCTGCAGCCGGTCGTAGCAGAGCGTGCATTTCCAGGCCCGGCCGTCTTCCTCGCGCCGGTCGATGACGCCGAACGGGCAGGCGGGAACGCAATAGCCGCAGCCGTTGCAGATGTCCTGCTGCACGACGACGGTGCCGAACTCGGTGCGAAAGAGCGCCCCGGTCGGGCAGACGTCCAGGCAGCCGGCGTGGGTGCAGTGCTTGCAGACGTCCGATGACATCAGCCACCGCAGACCGTCAGCACCGCCGCCGGGATCGGGCGCCGGCACCGTCTGCTCGATGAAGGCCACGTGCCGCCACGTCGAGGCACCCAGCCCGCCGGTGTTGTCGTAGGACGAGCCGAGCATGGAGAGACCGTCCTCGGGCACGGAATTCCATTGCTTGCAGGCGACCTCGCAGGCCTTGCAGCCGATGCAGAGCGACGTGTCGGTCAGAAAGCCCATACGCGGCGGGTGATCCAGCCAGCCGGACGCGGCCGCCGGATCGTTCGCCTCGTGCTGTCCAGCCATCTCAGCGGGTCCCCGTTTCTTTGGTGATGCCGGCCCGCCGCTGGTAGGCCTCCACCAGCGCGCGCAGCGCCGGCCCCCGTGGGCGCCGGCCCGGGATGATGTCCGCGGTCGACGCCTTCGTCTCCATGATGTGGACGTTGGCGTCCAGCGCCGAATGCAACAGGTCGTTGGCGGAATCACCTGGTACCAAGCCGTTTCCGCCCCAGTGATACGGCAACCCGATCTGATGCACCACGCGTCCGTCGACCGTCAGCGGCGCCATCCGCGGGGTGACGAGCACGCGCGCCTCGATGGCGCTGCGCGCCGTGACGATGGTCGCCCAGCCCGCATGCTCCAGCCTGCGGAACTCGGCCAGCTGCGGTGAGACCTCGACGAACATCTCCGGCATCAACTCAGACAGGAACGGCAGGGTCCGGCTCATACCACCGGCGGTGTGGTGCTCGGTCAGCCGAAAGGTGGTCAGCACGAAGGGGTAGACCTCGCTGCCCGGCTCACTTCCGCTGGGATTGAACGGGTTTTCGGGTCTGACGTGCAGCTCGCGGGTCGGGTTCGACTGCACCTTGTACATCGGATTGTCGATGGGGGATTCCTGCGGCTCGTAGTGCGTCGGCAGCGGTCCGTCGACCAGCCCGCTCGGCGCGTACAGCCAGCCACGCCCGTCGGCCTGCATGACGAACGGATCGGTGCCGGAGATGGCGTCCTGTGCACGGGCGTCCTTCGGAGGGATGTAGTCCGGCCGCTTGGTCCCCTCGAAGTCGGGCACGTCCTCGCCGGTCCACTTCCCGGCCTCGGCGTCCCACCAGACATACTTCTTGCGCTCGCTCCACGGCCGGCCCTCGGGATCGGCGGAGGCGCGGTTGTAGAGCAGCCGCCGGTTGTTCGGCCAGGCCCACGCCCACTCCAGAGCCACGGCGTTCTGCTCCTGGCCGGGCTTGCGGCGCGCAGCCTGGTTGACGCCCTCGGCATAGGCACCGCAGTAGATCCAGCATCCGCTGGCGGTCGCGCCGTCGTCGGTCAGCTCGGTGTAGGCGCCCAGTGGACGGCGGTCGCCAACGGCGTAGCCGCTGATCTCGGCGAGCACGGCTTCGGCATTCGGTTCCTGCATCGGACCCTCAGTCGGGTAGTCCCACGTGAGGTCCAGCAGGGGCCGGTCACGCTCGTCGGTCGATGCTGCCAGCCGTTCGCGCAACAGCCGTCCGAGGTGATACGCAAAGTGCAAGTCGCTGCGGCAATCACCCGGCGGTTCCACGGCTTTCGAATGCCACTGGACCAACCTTTGGGTGTTGGTGAAGGAGCCGTCCTTCTCCACGTAGGTGGCGGCCGGCATGAAGAACACCTCGGTGCCGATGTCTTCGGTCTTCCACTCCCCCTCGAGAACTTCGGGGCCGTCCTTCCAGAACGATGCCGAATCGATCATCACGTTGTCGCGTACCACGAGCCAGTCCAGAGCCGCCAAGCCCTTGCGCTGCATGCGACCGTTCGCCGTCCCGACTGCGGGGTTCTCGCCCCACAGGAAGTAGCCACGTACCTTCCCGTCGATCATGTCCATCACGGACTGGTAGTTGCCGTGATCGCCGGTGATCTTCGGGATGTAGTCGAAGCAGAAGTCGTTCTCGGCCGTGGCCGCGTCGCCCCACCAGGCCTTCAGCAGGCTCACGGTGTACGCGCGCATGTTGCCCCAGAAGCCGGTGGCCGAGGAGTTGTCGGCGACGAACTCCTCCAGCGTCGGATGGGCCGTCGCTTCGGGCGACGGGATGTAGCCGGGCAGCGTGTTGAACAGGGTCGAGATGTCGGTCGAACCCTGAATGCTGGCGTGTCCCCGCAATGCCATGATCCCGCCACCGGGACGGCCCATGTTTCCCAGTAACAGCTGCAGAATTGAGGCAGCGCGGATGATCTGGACGCCCTTGGTCTGATGGGTCCAGCCGACCGCGTAGGCGAACGCCGTGGTGCGCTCGCGGCCCGAGTTGCGGGTGATCTCCTCGGCCACGCGCAGGAACGTGTCGGGCGCAATTCCGCAGACGCGCTCGACCATCTCGGGGGTGTAGCGCGCGTAGTGCCGCTTCAGCACCTGGAAGACGCAGCGCGGGTGCTCGAGGGTCGGATCGGACTCGATCTCACCCTCACCGATGGTCGCCCCGTGCCCGCCGTGGGTGTCGCCGGCCGAGGTCTCGCGACCGCGCTTCTCGCCCGACATCGCACGGCTGCCGGCGGCTGCGGAGGTCCCGACTCCCTCGTACTGCCAGCTGCCCTGGTCGTAGTGACGGCCTTCGGCGTCATAGCCACTGAAGAGCCCGCCGAGGTCGTCGGCGTCCTCGAAGTCGGCGCGCAGGATGGTCGGCGCGTTGGTGTATGCCACGACGTACTCGCGGAATTCCAGCTTGTTGCTCAGCACGTAGTTGATGAGCCCGCCGAGGAATGCGATGTCGCTACCCGACCTGAGCCGCACATGGATGTCGGCCATTGCGCTGGTACGCGTGAAGCGCGGATCGACATGAATCACCGTGGCCCCGCGGGCTTTGGCCTCCATCACCCACTGGAAGCCGACCGGATGGCACTCGGCCATGTTGGAGCCCTCGATGATGATGCAGTCGCTATTGGCCATGTCCTGCAGGAAGTTCGAGGCACCGCCGCGACCGAACGAAGTCCCCAGACCGGGGACGGTGGAGCTGTGTCATATGCGCGCCTGGTTTTCGATCTGCACCGCGCCCATGGCGGTGTAGAGCTTGCGCATCAGGTAGTTCTCTTCGTTGTCGAGCGTGGCGCCGCCGAGCGACGCGATGCCCATGCAGCGCCGGGTGCGACGCTCGTTTCCGGGCTCGCCGACGAACTCCTGCCAGCTCTCCTCGCGCGCCGCCAGCACCCGATCGGCGATCATCTCCATCGCCGTGTCGAGGTCGAGGTCCTCCCATTCGGTGCCATGCGGACGGCGATAGCGCACCTTCGAGATGCGTGACGGGGTCGTGACGAGCTGCGCGCTGGCGCTGCCCTTGGGGCACAGCCGGCCGCGGCTGATCGGCGAGTCCGGATCGCCTTCGATCTGGGTGATTTTCCCGTCGGTCACGTACACCCGCTGCGCGCACCCGACAGCGCAGTACGGGCAGACGCTCGGGACGACCGAATCGGCCGTCGCGGTACGCGGGGTCAGCGCGGCCGATCGCGGCGACTGGGCAGCCCGGCCGCGACCGCTGAGGTCACCGCCGACGGCCTGGCGCACGAGGGGCCAGCCGAGCAACGCCACCCGCGCTCGGGAAGCGGCCGACTTACCGGCGCCGTTCACGTCCGCCACCTTTCCGAACTTCCCGTCGCTGGCCTTCCCACACTAGGGCAATTGCGACTGCGGCCCTTCTGCCGGCGGCTGGTAGCTCTCGAGCACTGCTGCGAGCCGGCTGATGGCGGCTTTCACATCGTCCGCGCTGCCCCCGGCTTTGCCGGCAGCAAGGCCCACGAGGAACGCTGTCAACGGCGCCGCCGGACGTGCAACCCCGTGCGCGACGTCGCGGGTGAGGTCGAGCAGGAGATCGCGTTGCATGGCGTCGCGTTCGACCCCGAGCGCATCCCCGGCCTCAGCGAGCCAGGCGTCCAGCGGATTCATCCAGCAGCTCCTTTGCGACGAGAAGATCGGCGGGGGCGTCGCAGTCGAACCATTCCGGGCGCCCGCCAGCTCCCTCCAGCCTGACAGGTGTCAGCGGCTCCAGCTGCTCGCGCAGGGAGCGACCCTGCTGGTCACCGGTCAGCGCGGCGCGTACGAGGTCGACCGGCCAGCAGCTCAGCAGCCATTGGGTACGACCCTCGTCGTCAACCATGACAGCACCGCCGTCGCCCACCGCGGCCAGCAATCGGCCGACCGTCTCCCCCGTCACGAACGGCAGATCGCCGGCGAGTACCACCACCAGCGGCGACCCGACCAGCTGTAGCCCGCATGCCAGCGCGGCTGCGGGGCCCCCGCCCGCCGGCCTCTCGCGCGTCCAGCGCACCGCCGCGGCGGTCGGCCGCTCGTCCCCGACGACCACCGTCTGGTCGGCGCGCCCGACGGCCTGCAGCGCTCGGTCGAGCAGGCTGATCCCGCCCACAGCCAGAGCCGTCTTGTCGCCGCCGCCCATCCGGCGGCTGCTTCCACCGGCGAGTACGACCGCGTCGTACGCCGCCGAGGACAGTGACCCGATCACGGCGAGTGCTAGCCCCCGATGGCGGACATCGGACGCGGCGGCTGCAGGAAGCTCGGATCGTTGATGCCGTGGCCGGGACGCTTGCCGCGCATGGCCAGCACCCAGCGGGCGGCGATCTCCTCGTCACTCGCGCCCGTCCGTAGCGGCGTGCGCAGATCCGATTCGGTACGCGCGAACAGGCAATCCCGGATCTGACCGTCAGCGGTGAGGCGCACCCGATCGCAGTTGGCGCAGAACGGCGCAGTGACGCTGGCGATGATGCCGACCTTGGCCGGACCACCGTCGACGAGGAAGGTCTCGGCCGGAGCGCTGCCCCGGCCTGGCTCGGCGTCGAGCGCATGGCGACGCAGGATGTCAGTCCGGATCTCCTGCGCCGTCACCATCTGCGAGCGGTCCCAGCCATGCTGCGGATCGAGCGGCATCTGCTCGATGAAGCGCAGCTCGTAGCCGGCAGCGAGGGCGAAGTCGAGCAGGTCGGCGGCCTCGTCGTCGTTGACCCCGCGCATCAGCACCGCGTTGACCTTGACGGGCGTCAGACCGGCATCGGCCGCCGCCTCGAGTCCGCGGAGCACGTCATGGAGCCGATCGCGCCGGGTGAGCTGCTCGAAACGATCGCGACGAAGGGTGTCGAGGCTGACGTTGACGCGGTCGAGGCCGGCGGCCGCCAGGGCGGGCGCCAGTCGCTTCAGGCTCAGGCCGTTCGTGGTGAGCGAGATCTCCGGCCGCGGTTCGAGGGCGGCGATGCGCTCGATGAGTCCGGGCAGCCCGGGACGCAGCGTGGGCTCGCCGCCAGTCAGCCGGACCTGGTCGATCCCCAGCCGGCTCACGGCGACGCGGACGAGCCGCAGCACTTCGTCGTCGCTGAGCAGCTCGGGGGCCGGCATCCAGGGCAGCCCCTCGGCGGGCATGCAGTAGGTGCAACGCAGATTGCAGCGATCGGTCAGCGAGATGCGCAGGTCGGTCGCCACCCGGCCGAAGGTGTCAGCCAGGGGAAGGGAGCGCACCTGCTCCAAAGGTCCGGCCGCCATCACTCCACTGTAGGTAACGGGGGGAAACTTCGCGGCACAGCGGTCGAGTCTTTGTGATTCAGGGGGTCAGCGGTACTGCGCTGCGAGCCCGAGGACCGTCTTCACGTAGTAGTCCGAGTGGTTGTAGGCGTAGATCGCGTCGTACAGCGTGTCCGGCTGCCCGCCGCCGCTCGCGCACAGGTAGCGCGCCGCGGAGTAGACGGCGTCGGCCTGGTCGAGGATGTCGGCCTTCCCGTCGCCGTCACCGTCGACGCCGTAGATCGCCCAGGTCGAGGGCAGGAACTGCATGGGGCCTTCGGCTCCGGCGCTGGAGACGGCCTTGACCCGGCCGTGGTCGGTCTCGACCTGACCGATGCCGGCGAGCACGCCCCACGGCAGACCCGGGCACGTCGCCGCGCCGCGCATGTAGAGGGTGCGCAGGTCGACGGGGGAATCGGCGGCCATGCTCTCGCCACCCGTCGTCGCCACAGGGGTGAATGTCGGGCGCAGCAGATCGACGGTCACCGCCCCCCCGAGCACCCGCGCGAAGGCCTGCTTGATCGTCGCCTCGTCGGCGCTGGGATCGCTCACGAGCACCACCGGCGTCACGGCTCCCACGGCGGTGTCCCGGGTGGCGCTGACGACGACGTCGACGTTCGGCAGAGAGAACTCGGCGAGCGCCCCGATCCGCATGTCCGGCACCCGGCCCAGCGGCAGCCGGCCACCGAGCGGCAGCTTGCCCTGCTTGTTCAGCTCGTACGACGCGATCGCCTCCCCCCGCGCCGGGACCTGCCAGAGCGCGTCGGACGCCGCGGTCGGGCGGGGCGTGAAGGCGCGGAACGTGCCCGGATCGACCGCCAGCACGTTCACCCGGCGGGTGCCGAGCGTGCTCGTCCCCCGCAGGGCCGTGGTCAGCCCTTGAATTCCCGGGATCGCGCGCAGGGCAGCCAGTTGAGCGGGCGTGATGGGGTGCGCGGCGGTGACGATCGCGTCGGGGAGGTAGAGCCTCCCGAGCTTGGCGACGGCGACCGCAGGCGTCACGGGCGCGGTCGTGGGCTGCGCCACGGGACCAGCGATCTTGTTACGCGACTCGCCCTTGCCGTCGTTCAGCCCGGTTCCCGCCAGCGCCGTCAACGCATGCGCCTGCGCCGGCTGCGAACGCAGATAGGCGACGCTCGCCCCGGTGGCCAGCACCGCCAGCGTCAGCACCGCCAGTAGCACCGGGGCCGCGTGCGCGCGCCAACCGCCGGCCCGCCGCTCATGGTGATGCCTGATTCGCTGCCCGAGAACTGCCCTCACACCCTCTGTCCTGGGACTACCTACCCTTCGGTAGTCCCCGCTGGAACGTTGATCGCGGTATGAAGACCAGAAACGATGCAGATGCCGATTCGTTGCGCCCACTGAAAGGCACGCCACCATGACAACGCCCAGCGCCCGTCGCAGCTCCTCGATCCAGTTCGGGGTCGACATCGGCGGAACCGGCATCAAAGGCGCACCGGTCGACCTGGCGACGGGCCAGCTGACCGCCGAGCGGCTCCGGCTGGCGACCCCGCATCCGGCGACCCCCGAGGCCGTCGGCAAGGTCGTCGGCCAGGTCGTGAGCCACTTCGGCTGGACGGGTGCGGTTGGCGCGACGTTCCCGGCGGCGATCAAGGGCGGCATGGCGATGACGGCCGCCAACGTCGACAAGCATTGGATCGGCACCAACATCGAGGAGACCCTCGGCGCCGCGACCGGTGCCCGCGTGGCCGCGGTCAACGACGCCGACGCGGCCGGAGTGGCCGAAATGGTTTATGGCGCCGGCCGGGGCCAGCACGGCGTCGTGATCATGACGACGTTCGGCACCGGCATCGGCACGGCCGTCTTCCTGCACGGGCAGTTGCTCCCCAACACCGAGCTCGGTCACCTCGAGATCGACGGCAAGGACGCTGAGAAGGGCGCTTCCGAGCTCGTCCGCGAGAAGAAGGGGCTGAGCTGGGCGAAGTGGGCCAAGCGCGTGGACCGCTACCTCAAGGAGCTGGAAGACCTGTTCTGGCCGGACATCATCATCATCGGCGGCGGAGCCAGCCGGAAGGCGGACAAGTTCATCCCGCTGCTGACGGTCCGCACCCAGGTGGTCCCGGCGGCGCTGCAGAACGACGCGGGCATCGTCGGCGCGGCCGTGGTCGCCGGTTCGACCGACGTCACGCGTAGCGACGTCCGGCACGTCACCAAGGCGCAGCCGGCGAAGCGCACGGCTGACAGACGGACCACCACGAAGCGCACCGTCACGAAGCGCACCGTCACGAAGCGCACCCCGGCGAAGGCGACCGCGGCAACGCCGGTCACGGCAGCCACCAAAACGGCGGCCAAGGCCCCTGCCAAGCGGGCCCCCGCCAAGAAGGCGACCAGCTGACACTCCCGAGGGTGAATCAGGTGCAAGGCGCGGGGGTGTCACGCAGACGCGGGCCAGGCTTCATGGCAAGGTTGGGGTCTCACGCAGACCATTGGGGAGGCCACCGTGCGCGAGTTGCGTGCTGTCCGCGTTTCGGATGACGGCAAGGAGCTCTTGCTGACCGAAACGAACGGCACGCAGGGCGCCGGCATGCCGTCTGATCCGGGCTTCCTTCTCCCCGCTGACGACAGATTGCGAGCCATGCTTCGCCCACGCCCGACTGTCACCGAGTCCCGTCCGGAGAGCGCCCTCACGCCTCGCGAGATCCAGGCGCGGCTGCGCGCCGGCGATACCGCGGAGGAGGTGGCTGAGGCGGCCGGAATCCCGGTCGCCCGCGTCGCCCGCTACGAGGCGCCCATTGCCGCCGAACGCGTGCGGATCGTCGATGAGGTCCGCCGGGCTACGGCTCCGGGTCCCCACCGGGTCAGCCCTGGCCGCCAGCTCGGCGCCGTCGTGGACGACCGGCTGGCCGACGACGGTCTCGACCCAGTTCTTGCGCAGTGGCTCGCCCGTCGCCGCGTCGACGGCACCTGGCTGGTCACGGTCGATCTGGGTGACCACCACGCGGAGTGGAGCTGGGACGGTTCGGCGAAGCGGGTCCGGGCGCATGACAACGGCGCCCAGCGCCTGCTGAGCCCCTCGCGTAGCAGCGCTGAATCGTTGATCGCCGTCGCGCAGGCGACTGGTGTCACGGTCGAGCCGGCCCCGGTCGCACCGGCGGTCGTGCCCGCCGAGCCGCCCGCGCCGCTGGCTCCTGCGCGCGCCGTCGGCGAATCCACCGTCTCCGCCGCAGCACCCAGCCGTCCTGCCTCCCCGCGCTCCGGGCTCGTCGTGCTCGCCGGCGAAGGTGCGTCCAGCGCAGCGTCGGCGCCCCGAGCCCAGGCTTCGAGCGCGCCGACGCTGGACGACATTCCCGGCACGAGTGCGCCTGCAGCACCGAAGCCGTCCACCCCTGACTGGACCCCCGGCGAGAACGCTCTGCCCGGATCGGGGAGCGTCGAGGCGCGCCACGAGGTTCTCGAGCCGTCGGCGTCAGCGGGCGATGAGTCGGAAGACACCGACGAGCCGCGCACCGAGCGTCCGGCGCGTCCGGCCGCCAAGTCCGGCCGGAGGCGCAGCGCGGTCCCGGCGTGGGACGACATCGTGTTCGGAGCCCGGCGGTCGTAACAAGCTGGTTTCGATTTCAAAACGTTCGGTGTCTGTGAGGGTTCTCGCGTCCAGGAAAGGCTTGAATGCCGATAGAGCAGGCATAGTGAGGATTGATGCGTGCGAGTAACGGCCCGGAAGGAAAGCGGGCTACCGAGTGTTGGAGGTAAGCGTGACAGGTACCGCTCCCGCACCGACTCCAGTTCTGACCGCGACCGACCGCTGTGACCGCTGCGGCGCGCAAGCATATGTACGCGTTGTGCTCCCCGGCGGCGGAGATCTCATGTTCTGCCGCCACCACGCTCGCGCCCACGGCGACAAGCTCGGACAGGTCGCTGTCGAAATCCACGACGAGTCCGACCAGCTCGACTTGTCCCCGACCCGCGGCTGATCCACAGCCTTCTCAGGCACCCGCCCGCGCCGATTTCGGCGCCGGCGGGTGTTTGCTTTTGACCGGCCTGATCCGACATGGCGGCACCTGGATGTGGCCATGACCAGCGCTTGGGCGGATCGTCGGTCACACTGGGGCGTCATGTTAAAGCCCATGGTGCGGCGCCATCGCCGGATGTACACCATGGCAACCCTGCGCCGTACCCTCGTGCGCGCCTGGCGGGACCGGGTGCTCGGCCTTGCCGCCGAAGCCGGTTTCTGGCAGCTGCTCTCGCTACCGCTGATGCTGCTGGCCGTTCTGGGGACCGTCGGCTACTTCGCCGGGCTGACCGGGCATTCCGCGGTCGACAGCATCGAGCGCAGCATCCTGCAGGCCGCGGGACATCTGCTGAACCACTCGACGGTGGAGAAGACCGTCAAGCCGACGATCGACGACATCTTGCGCAAGGGCCGGCCCGACGTCATCTCCATCGGCTTCATCGCCTCGTTGTGGGGCGGCTCGTCGGCGATGGCGACCTACGTGAACACGATCACGATCGCTTACGGCGAACGCCACGAGCGCGGAGCGGTGAAGAGCCGACTCCTGGCGCTGCGGCTGTACCTGCTGCAGGTCCTGTCCGCGGTGATCCTGCTGCCGGCGCTCGTGCTCGGCCCGACCGCCCTCGACCGCCTTCTTGCCAAGCACACGACGCCCTGGGTGCACCACGCGGTCACGCTGATCTACTGGCCGATTGCCGGCGTGCTCACGCTGATCATCCTGGCGACGCTGTATCACCTGTCAGTCCCGCACCGGCGCCGCTGGCGCTCGGCGTTGCCCGGCGCGGTGTTCGCGCTGATCATCTGGTATCTGGGCAGCTGGGGACTGCGTACCTACGTGAAGTTCCTCTTCTCCCGCACCATTGCGTACGGCGCGCTCGCGGCTCCCGTCGCGGTGCTGCTCTTCCTGTACGTCACCGCGCTGGCCGTGCTGCTCGGCGCCGAGCTGAACGCGACGCTCGACCTCTCGCGCGAAGAGCTGGACCGGGAGGACGCGGCCCACGCGGCGGTGCTCGGATCAGCCGTCGGAGCGTCGGCTGCCGCCGGGGCAATCGGCATGCGTGAGGAGCCGATCCCCAAGTCCGCCGCCGCAGTGCGCTTCGACAAGGCCGCGGGTCAGCCCGGCCACGTGCCGCCGAGCGCGCCGGGCTAGTAGACCCAGACGCTGGTGCCGATGGGCGCCAGGTCGGCGCTCCAGATCCAGTCGATGGCCGCGTTGCTGAGGCGCGCGCAGCCGTGGCTGGCCGGATACCCGGGCACGACCGGAGCGCCGTGAATGGCGATGCCGCCGTTGAAGTACTTGGGACGCCAGAGGTCACCAAGCGGTCCGGGGTCGTCGGCGTCGACCTGGCGGAAGATCGAGAACTGGCCCGACGGGGTGAGCGCCGTGTAGGTCTGGCCGCCCTGCTGGTAGGCCTGGCCGCTGCCGGTGGAGGTGTTGAGAATGCCGGCGATCTTGCCGTTGTTCACGATCAACAGCAGCTGGTGCGTCTTGTCGACCTCGAGCACGTGACCGCTGGTGCTGTGCGGGGCGATCGTCACCCCGGTTTCGATCGCCTTCATCGTTTGCGGGCCCGCCACCCCGTCCCGCTCGAGGCCCTTGGCCTTCTGGAACGCCAGTACCGCCTGCTGCGTCGTGTCGCCGTAGGAGCCGTCGGCGCCGCTCAGCCAGAAGCCGAGCTGGGTCAGGCGCTTCTGCAGTGCCAGCACCTGCGGACCCTTGTCGCCCATCGCAAGGCCGACATGGGTCGGGGACGGGCTCACGGACGGCGCGGTCGACGGGGTCGTGGGGCTGGTCGCGGTCGGCCCGGTGGGAGCAGTGGACACTGTGGACGAAGGCGTGGACGCGCTGGGCGCTGGTGAGCTGGGAGCGGGAACGGCGACGAAGTTTCCGCCGTTCGAACTTCGCGGACCGCAAGCGGTCAGCCCGAGGCCCAGCGCCAGCGCGGCAGCTGTGAGCGCGGCGACAGAAGCCGGCTTGGTCGACACCGGGCACGCTCCCTTCCGCCGCGTGGGACCAGCAGAACCACCTATCGGCGCCCCACTGCAAAGCTAATGCGCGGATGGATGAACGTCAGCAGCCCGGAAAGGTGACGTCAGGAGCCGAACTCGCTGCGCAGCTTCGCGCCTTGCTCATCGAGTCGGGGCGCGGGCTCGGGATGCAGGTCGGGATAGCCGCCGAGCTTCATCGGGTTTCCCGGCATCGGCAGGCCGCCGACGTCGATGATCAGCCCACGATCTGCCGCCTGCTCTGACGTGAGCGCCTCCTCGATGCTCGACACGGGCCCGCAGGGAACCCCGGCCGCGCCCAGGATGTCCAGCCAGTCGGCCGCCGTACGCGCGGTGAGCGCCGCTTCGATCTCCTTCTTCAAGGCCTCGCGGTGATCGTGGCGCAGCGCGTTCGTCACGAACAGCGGATTGGTGACGAGATCGGTCCGCTCGATCGTGGCGCTGAGCTTCGCGAAGAGACCGTCGTTGGCAGCGCAGATGACCAGGGGGCCATCGCTCGCCCGGAAGGTGTCGAACGGCGCGATCGCGTAATGCGCATTGCCGATGCGGGGCGGCGCCTGGCCGGAGGCGAGGTAGGCCAGCGCCGCGCCCTCGAGCAGCGAGACCGTCGCGTCGTGCATCGCGATGTCGACCCGGCTCCCCCGGCCCAGACCCGCGTCGCTGTCGCGGCCTCGCAGCGCTGCGAGGATCGCGCCGAACGCGTACAGCCCCGCCGAGAGGTCACTGATCGGCAGCCCCGGCTTCGTGGGTTCGCCTTCCGGCGCTCCGGTGATCGACATGAGCCCGCTGGTGCCCTGCACCACAGAGTCGTAGGCAGGGCGCAGCCGCCAGGGCCCGGTCTGCCCGAAGCCGGAAATGCTCGCGTAGACCAGCCCGGGATAGCGGGCGGAGAGCGCCTCGTAGCCCAGACCGAGACGATCCATGACGCCGGGACGGAAGTTCTCCACCAGGACGTCGGCGCGCGCCAGCATTCGGTGCAGGAGTTCGAGATCAGGGCTGCTTCGCAGGTCGAGAGCGATGGATTCCTTCCCACGATTCACCCGCGCGAAATACAGCGAGTCACCGTCGATAAACGGGCCGTAGGTTCGGCTGTCGTCTCCCCGTTGAGGTCGTTCGACTTTGATCACCCGCGCGCCGAGGTCGGCCATCAGCATCGTGGCGAACGGACCAGCCAAAACACGACTGAGATCGACCACGAGGACGCCCGCCAACGGTCCCGACCCGCTCATTTGTGTCAACTTACTGTCAACACTGCCCGCGTCCCGCTCGGCATCAACCTGGGCGTTACACGCCAGGGCCTACGCTGCGTACATGCAACTCGATCCCAACCGAGCGGCCCCAGGAGGCTCCGAATCCGCCTCAGCGCACGCCGGGGACGCCTCTTCGAAGGGCGCTCGGACGGCTCCGGCCACCCATGACCTCCCCACCGAGAGCCGGCTTGAGCAGTGGATGACGACCGGCTGGGCCGCGGTGCCCTCCGGACCGGTGAGCGAGCCCGAACCCGCGGCCAACCGCACTCGCGAGCGACGCGCCCAGCTCTCCCAGCTCTTTCCCGATGACACGCTCGTGGTCCCGAGCGGACCGCTGAAGGTGCGCGCCAATGACACCGACTACCCCTTCCGGCCGGACAGCGATTTCGTCTGGCTGACCGGCTGCGCCGAGCCGGACGCGGTGCTGATCGTGCACCCCGGCGGCGAGGGTGTGCTCTTCCTCGCCGACCGGGCGAGCCGCAACACGTCGGCGTTCTACACCGACCGCCGCTACGGCGAGCTTTGGGTCGGCCCTCGCCGCGGTGTGAAGGAGACGGCCGCGGCACTCGACATTGCCTGCCGCCCGCTCGAAGAGCTTGGCCCGGCCCTCGACCGGCTGGCCCCGGGCAGCACCCGGGTGATACGCGACATCGACCGGCGGATCGACCGCAAGGTGCGGCGCGCGGGCGATGGTGCGCGCGAGAAAGCACTCGCGGTTGCCAGCAGCGAGCTGCGGCTGCTCAAGGATCCTTTCGAGGTGAGCGAGCTCGAGCGCGCCATCGCGGCCACTGGTCGCGGGTTCGCCGAATGCATCCGCGAGATGCCGGTCGCGTCGTCCCTCGATCGCGGCGAGCGCTGGATCGAAGGCACGTTCTGGCGGCGCGCCCGGCTCGAGGGCAACGATGTGGGCTACGGATCCATCGTGGCCGCCGGCCCCCACGCGACCACGCTGCACTGGGTCCGCAACGACGGTCGCGTGCAACCGGGCGACCTCGCGTTGCTCGACATGGGCGTGGAAGTCGACAGCTTCTACACCGCCGACCTCACCCGGACCTTGCCGATCGACGGCCGCTTCCGCGACGTGCAGCGCCAGGTCTACGACGTCGTGCTGGCCGCTCAGCGCGCCGGAATAGAGGCGACGAAGCCGGGAGCGGACTTCCTTGACCCGCACCGCGCCGCCATGGCCGTGATCGCGGAGGCGCTCGAGGAATGGGGCATCCTCGGAGTGCCGGCGGCCGAGTCGCTGCAGGAGGACGTGGGCCTGCATCGCCGCTACACGCTGCACAGCACCTCGCACATGCTGGGCTTGGACGTGCACGACTGTGCGAGCGCCCGCGCCGAGAACTACCAGCGCGGACCGCTTGCCGAGGGCATGGTGCTCACCGTCGAGCCCGGCCTGTATTTCCAGGCCGACGATGAGACCGTTCCGCCGGAGTTTCGCGGCATCGGTGTGCGGATCGAGGACGACGTGCTCGTGACCGCGGGCGGCTGCCGGGTGCTGTCTGATGCGCTGCCTCGCGAGGCGGCCGACGTCGAAGAGTGGGTACGCGAGCTGCAAGCCTGAGCTCACGCCGCGGACCGCTCTTGCTGATCGCGTCGCCGGAAACGGGCAACGGCCCGGAGCCGCTCCTCAGGACCCTCGCCGCGCTGGAGCGTGCGCCCGAGCCTGACGGCGCAGCGTTGATCGACCCGGATCGGCGGCAGCGCGAAAGCCCTGCCGACCGGTCCGCCCACCAGCAAGAGACGACCGAACATCAGCGTGCCGGCGGGAATCCTGGCCGCCGACGGCCAGGAGAGGCAGCGCACCTGCCGCTGCGTCGACAGCTCACTGAGCATCACCACCGGCCCCTGCGCCTGCTCGAGCCTGAAGACCGAAGGAGGCTGGACGCCCCAGTCCGCCATCGGGCCGCGGGGCGAGCGCCGCGCCGGGCTGAGCCCTTCCTCGAGGTAGCGCGCAAAGAGGCCGGCGTCGAACAAGCCCGCATCCAGGACGACCTCATCGCTGGCCGCCACTAACGGCAGCAGGCTCTGCCGTTCGGCGCCCAGTACCCCGAGCGTCACCAGCAGGAGCCGGGCGTAGCGCTCCAGGATCTCGCCGGCCGCCCGCTCCAGAGCCCAGCGCACCGCTGGATGAACGAGCCACGTGGCGCGCTGCGGGGCCGCGTTGGGCAGGCGTAGCACCTCCTCGAGCTGCCGCCGCCATCGCGCCACCTCGTCGTCCTCGGGCAGCTGGCGCACCAGCCGCAGCGCCCCGCGATAGTCGCCGCCGTCTTCCGCCGACCGGGCGGCAGCGCGAAGCACCTCGGGTTCCTCCGGGGACGGGAGGGCTCGCCGGGAAGACCATGAGGGGCTGCTGGGATGAGTGGGCACGACGGCGAGCCTGCCCGCTCATCGAGGCGGGTGCCGCGGCCGCCCGCGAGACTGTGGACGACCGCGAACGATCCACAAGGAGCCCGCTGCAGATGGCCGGTCTTCGCTCCGCGCCGATCCTCTGACAGCATGAACATCAACATGGCGAAATGAGCGGGAGGGAGCTGGCTGCAATGGTGACACCGACCCCACCCGTGGGCTCGCCCGCCCAGGCGCAGCCGATCCTCACGCCGCTGACGGAGGCGGCGATCTTCCTCGTGCTCACGGTCGAGCCGGAAGCCGAGGAGACGGTCCGCGGCCTGCTCGCAGACGTGGCCGGGCTGAGCCGATCCGTCGGCTTCCGGATCCCCGACGGGGAGCTGGCGTGCGTGGCCGGCATCGGCGCCGCGATGTGGGACCGGTTGTTCGGAGCACCCAGGCCGGCCGCCCTGCACGAGCTGCCGGAGATCTCCGGACCCCGCCACCGGACCGTGACGACTCCCGGCGACCTGTTCTTCCACCTTCGCGCGCGCCGGATGGATCTGTGCTTCGAGCTGGCCAGCAAGCTGACGGGACGGCTGGCCGGGATGGCCACCGTCATCGATGAAGTGCACGGATTCAAGTACTTCGACGAGCGCGACCTCCTGGGCTTCGTCGACGGCACCGAGAATCCGACCGGCCCATCGGCCTCGACGGCCGTGCTGATCGAGGACGAGGACCCTGATTTCTCCGGGGGCAGCTACGTGATCGTGCAGAAGTACCTGCACGACCTGGATACGTGGAACGCGATCTCGGTCGAGGAGCAGGAGCGGGTCATCGGGCGCACCAAGCTCGACGACATCGAGATGGCCGATGACGTCAAGCCGTCGAACTCGCACGTCGCGCTCAACACGATCGTCGGCCCCGACGGCGAGGAGCGTCAGATCGTGCGCGACAACATGCCGTTCGGCTCGGTGGGGGCCGGTGAGTTCGGCACCTACTTCATCGGGTACGCGGCGCATCCCGAGGTCACCGAGCAGATGCTCACGAACATGTTCGTGGGCAATCCGCCCGGCAATTACGACCGCATCCTCGATTTCTCCACGCCGGTGACCGGCACCCTGTTCTTCATCCCGTCGGCGGACTTCCTCGATGACCCGCCGCCGTTCGGGGCCGCCGCCGATCCGCCTCCGGCGCAGGCGGGTCCCGTCGATCGTTCGCTCGGTATCGGAAGCTTGAAGGGAACCCCGGCATGAACAACCTGCATCGCGAACTCGCGCCGATCTCCGACGCCGCCTGGGAGGACATCGAGGCCGAGGCCCGGCGCACGTTCACCCGCCACGTCGCCGGCCGCCGGGTGGTGGACGTCATCGGTCCCGAGGGCGAGGGGCTGGCCGCCGTCGGCACCGGCCACCTCAAAGAGGTCGCGGCACCCGCCACGGGCGTACGCGCGCGCGCCCGAATCACTCAGCCCATCGTGGAATTCCGGGTGCCCTTCGTGATCGACCGGCAGGCCATCGACGATGTGGAGCGCGGCGCCAAAGACGCCGACTGGCAGCCGGTCAAGGACGCGGTCAAGGAGATCGCCTTCACCGAGGACCGGGCGATCGCCGGCGGGTTCGCCGCTGCCGGGATTGCCGGGCTCCGGGCGAGCACCTCGAACCCCACCTTCACGCTTCCGGCCGATGCGCTGGAGTTCCCGAACGTCATCGCCCAGGCGCTGACCTCGCTGCGCCTCGCCGGCGTCGACGGCCCCTACAGCCTGCTGCTGTCCGCCGAGGCCTACACCGCGGTCGCCGAGACGACCGACCACGGCTACCCGATCCGCGAGCACATCGCCCGTGTGCTGCGCGACGGCGAGATCATCTGGGCGCCGGCGATCGAGGGCGCCTTCCTGCTCTCGACCCGCGGCGGCGACTTCGAGCTGCATCTCGGCCAGGACGTGTCGATCGGCTACCTGTCACACGACGCCGAGCACGTCCAGCTGTACTTCCAGGAGACGATGACGTTCATCGTCCAGACGGCCGAAGCCGTGGTCGCCATCTCGCCGGCCCCCTAGCAAGCGGGGCGCGGGTTCAGAGTCCCTTGGGGAACTGCTCCGGGAAGAGGAAGGCCGCGACCGAAAGGCCGATGTTCAGCGGCGCCGGGTTGCCGTTGTCGTTGTTGTTGCCCAGGATCACGATGGTCGCCTTGCGGCTGGGCAGGTACAGCACCACCGAGCCGTAGCCCACGATCGCGCCGTCATGGCCGAGGAATCCGTTGACCTCGGTGATGCCGAGCCCGTAGGTCAGGGTGATCTTCGGGGTCTGCGCCAAGATGTGGCTTTTCAAGCGCAGCGCCTGCGTCGCCGGTTTGAGCAGCGCTCCGGTCGCCAGCGCCTTGGCCCAGACCTTCAGATCGCTGAGGGTCGAGATCATCGCGCCCGCGCCGCCGGCGAACGCGGGGTTGCTCGCCGTCACGTCGCGATGGCCGAGGTTGGGCTCGTAGAAGTAGCCGCGGCTGAACGGCGCCGGTATCGCCGGGGTGGTCGGATAGCTGGTCTGGCTGAGCCCGAGCGGGTCCAGCACCTGGCTCTTGACGACACGATGCAGCGGATTGCCGGTGACCTTCTCGATGATGGCGCCGAGCAGGTAGTAGTTGCTGTTGTCGTACATCGCGTCAGCGCCCGGGGCGAAGGCGGGCTCGTGCTCATTGATGATCCTGACGACGTCGGCCAGCGAGAACGGCAGCAGCGGGTTCGCCGTCTCCTCGATGGTGAGATCGGGATCGTTCACGTAGTCGTAGACGCCACTGGTCATCGCGAGCAGCTGTTGGACGGTGATCTGCTTCCCGTGCGGAATGCCGGGGACGAAGGATTCCAGCTTGTCGGCAAGCGTCATCCGGCGCTGATCCACCAGCCGCAGCACGGTATGGGCGATGAACGACTTCGAGACGCTGGCGATCCGGAAATGGTCGGACAGGCTGAGCGGCGCGCCGGTCGCGCGGTCGCTCGTTCCCATCGCCGCGACGTAATTGCCCTGCCCCGGAGCCCAGATCCCGACGGCCATACCCGGGATCTGGTCGGCGCCACTGCCGCTGATCAGGATCGACGTCAGGGCTCGCTGGGTCTGGGTGTTGAAGCCCTGCGAGAAGGTTCGGGGCTCACCCGCGGCCAGGGCAGGCGCGGCGGCGAAGGTGCCGCCGGCCACCATGGCAGCCGCCCCCGCAGCCCCGGCTCCGAGCGTCTGCCGCCGGGTCAGGCCGCCGCGCGCCGCAGGTCCGGAAGCGAAAGATTCGAGCCCCATGAAATCCCCCATGTACTGGTGAAATCTCTTTCTCACGATTGTCGCGTGAAAGTGGGGGCACGTCCGGGCGTTTGCGAAACAGCTACCCTGCCGCCGCTTTCGCCTTGGCTTTCATGTCCTTCTTGTAGGCCCGCACCCGGCCGAGTGAGGTGTCGTCGACGATGTCGGCGACGGACTTGTAGCTGCCACGCACGCCGAAGTCACCCGCCGCCTCTCGCCAGCCCTTGGCCTTGATCCCCCGCTGTTTCCCCAGCAGCGCCAGGAAGATCTGGGCCTTCTGCTTGCCGAAGCCAGGCAGGCCGGAAAGCCGCTTGAGCACGTCTGGACCGTCCTTGGCCTTGGCCCAGACGGCCGCGGCGTCACCGTCGTATTCGTCGGTGATGATCTGGCAGAGCGTCTGTACCCGGGCAGCCATGGACCGGGGAAAGCGGTGAACTGCCGGCGGCTTCGCGCACATCGACGCGAATGCCTCGGGCTCGTAACGGGCGATCCCGGCGGCGTCCAGCACGCCGCCAAGGCGCTCCTTCAGCACCAGCGGCCCGGAAAACGCTTTCTCCAAAGGGATTTGCTGATCAAGCAGCATGCCGATCAGCAGCGCCAGCGGGTCGTCATCGAGCAGAGCGTCGGCCTCGGGCACCCTGGCCAGGTACATCGCCATGATCCCCAGGCTAGCGGAGTACGTCATCAGCCCGCGACGCGCCGCAGGAAACAAGAAGCACACAAGCCGGACTGTGCGATTGTGGCGCGCCGCCCCGCGGATGACGCCTGGGATCCGTATCCTCGGCGCGGTGACGGAGCGTGGCGCGCGGCTGGACGGGGAGCGGCGTCTCCTTCAGGTGGGTGATGTCCTGCGCGCCATCGAAGATCAGTTCCACACAGCCTTCCCCCGCCGGATCTGGGTCTGCGGAATCCTGCGTGGCCTGCGCGGCGGCATGCCTGACGCGCAGGCGCCCGACGGTCGCGGGATCGACGCTTTCGTGCTGGTGGAAGAGTCCGACGACGGCATCCGCACGCTGCCGTGCGAGCTGCTTCCCGAGGCCCGGCTCGCGATCGACGATTCGCTGCGCCGGCTTCATGACGTCGCGGTCGACGATCTGCTGGTCGACGGTCATTTCGTGCGCGCCGGTGGCCTGCTGAGCTACGACCCGGCCCGCCATTGCGCGATCTTCGAAGTGACCGCTCTGGACCCGCAGCCCACCGCGGCGTGGCTGGCTGACCGGCGGGAGCAGGTGCGCAGCGCCGCGTCGTCGGCCCGGCTGGCAGAGCGCCAGCGTGACCTGCGCGTCCCGACCGCGCCGTCCTCCATCGCGCTCGTGGCCGCCTGCGGCGACCCGGCGCTCGAGGAATCCCGGCAGCAGCTCGAGGGCTGCGGCTTCGATGTCGAGGTGAAGGTCTACGCCCCGACCATCGCCGGGTCAGCCGCCGGCGATCAGCTGGCCAACGGGCTGCGCGAGGCCGCGCTGGCGGGCCACGATCTGGTGCTGCTGCTTCGCCAGGACGGCAGGCCGCTCAGCCTCGCCCCGTTCGACTCCGAAGCGGTCGTGCGCGCCGTCGCCACCTCCACGACCCCGGTGCTCTCCGGGCTGGGCTCACCGGAGGAGCCGGCAGCGGTCGAGGAGGTCTCGCATCAGGCGTATTCCACCGCCCAGGAGGCGACGGCCTCAGTGATCCGCCGGCTTCAGCGGGCACACGATCTGGTCGAGGACACCGTGCTCGATGTTGCCGATGCCGCTGACGAGGCCATCCGGCGCGCCGCCCGGCGGCTGGAGCAGACCCGTCACGGGCTGGCCGAGGACATCCGCCAGGCGACCGCCCGGACGATGAGCGTCAGAGCGCGCCGGATGCTGTGGATCCGGGTGCTGGCGGGCGTCCTCGCCCTGGCGATCGTCGCCGGCGCGGTCGTCACCCAAGTCTGGCTGATCCTGGCTGCGCTCGTGGTGCCGCTCGGCATCGCCCTGGCGGCCCCGCGATTGCGCACCAAGAGGAGGAGGCCGGTGACGGTCACCCAGTTCAGTTTCTCGGAGGCGTTGGAGCAGCTTGCGAATATCGGACGCCAGCTGCGCGAGGTCGCCGATCCCGACGATGTGCGTGCGCTGGAAGTCGAGGCTGACGCGCTTGCCGCGCACTGCCGGGCCCTGCTGCGCTCGCCGCGCACGTTGCGCGCCAATGCCGCGCCGCGCCGCTCGGAGCCCGTCTTCCGGCCTGCTGTGACAGCCGACGGGGGCGTGATCACCGGCCCCGCGAGCGAGGCCGAACCCATCGACATGGTGGCCGTCGAGGACGCGGCAAGCGAGCCCGCGCAACCGAGCCACACCGTGGTGCTGCCGGCTGACCCGGTGCGTTCGCAGCAGCGCTGAGTTGCGCATGTGAGCAGCCCGTACCGGAGCGTGCTCCGCACGCCCGGTGCCTGGCGTTTCGCCGTATCCGGCTTCGTGGCCCGCGTGCCGATGGCGATGATGACGATCGCGATCTTGCTCGTGGTTCGCCATCGCACCGGTTCCTACGGGCTCGGCGGTGCGGCTAGCGCGGCCCACACCCTGACCCAGGCCGCCATGACCCCAGTGGTCGGACGGCTTGTCGACCGCCTCGGGCAATCGGTCGTGCTCCCCCGGCTGCTTGCGGTCTTCCTCGGCGGGATCGCGGTGCTGACCATCGCCGCGGCTACGCATGCGCCCGTCGGCGTGCTCTTCGCCGGCGCCGTCATCGCGGGTGCCGGGCAGCTGCCGTATCCCTCGCTGGTACGCGCCCGGTGGACCTACCTGCTGACGACGCACTCCGAGCTCTCGACGGCGCTGGCGCTGGAAAGTGCTGCAGATGAAGCGATTTTCATCATCGGGCCGGTCGTGGTGACGGCGCTTTCGGCGTGGGATCCGCTGGTCGCTCCGCTGCTCGCCGGCGGGCTGGCGCTGGTAGGGACGATCGTCTTCGTCGGCGCGCGCAGCAGCGAGCCGCCGCCTTTCGACGCGCATGCCCGCTCGGGCGCGTGGCGCATTCGCGCGATGTGGGTGCTGATCGTCAGCAGCGTGCTTATCGGCGTGGTCTTCGGCAACGTCGAGGTGTCGGTGATCGCGTTCGCGCAGCGCCGCGGCGCGTCCGGGCTGGCGGGCTTGCTGCTCGGCCTCATCGCGTTCGGCAGCATGGCCGCGGGGCTCTGGTACGGCGCCCGCCAATGGCGGCTGGACATCGCCGTGCGCTACCGGCTTTCGCTGGCGACGCTCGCCATCGGCAGCCTTCCGGCCATTGCTGCGATGACGCTCTGGCAACTCGCGCCCGCAGCGCTGCTGATCGGCGTCTCCATCGCCCCGACGCTGATCGCGAGCAGCGGTCTGGTGGCCCGGGTCGTCCCGTCCAGCAGCCGCACCGAGGGCTTCACCTGGCAGTCGACCGGCATCAATGTCGGAGTTGCCGCCGGCGCCGCGCTCGGCGGCCTGCTGATCGACGCCTATTCGGTACGGATCGCGCTCATCGTCGGTCCGGTCGCTGCTGCGCTGGGCGCGCTCGCCGCCCTTGCCGGTCGCCGCCTGCTGGCGCCCGCTTCTTCGCCTCTCGCCGAAACGAGCGTGACGCGCCAGACGAGTTAGCCAGTGCGCCGGGCCGGCGACTGCTGCGGGACGCTGGCGACGCGGCGGGGCGGCGCGAGACGTGCCGAGTAGCGGCCGGCGCCCACCTGCTCCACCGCGAGTGGCAGGCCGAAACACCGCGAAAGTGGCTCTCCCGTAAGGACTTCTGCGATCGGGCCGGCGGCCACAACGGCGCCGGCACGTAGCAGCAACACGTGGGTGATCCCCGGCGGGATCTCCTCCACGTGGTGGCTCACCATCACCAGCACGGGCCCGCCGGGGTCGGCCATCACCCGGGTGAGGCGGCGCAGCAGGGCTTCCCGTGCACCGAGATCGAGACCGGCGGCTGGCTCGTCGAGCAGTAGCAGCTCAGGGTCGGTCATCAGCGCTCGGGCGATCTGCACCCGCTTGCGCTCGCCTTCCGACAGCGTGCCGTACGCCCGTTCGGCGATCCGGCGGCAGCCCAGCTGCTCGAGTATGTGCAACGCGCGCTCGTCATCGGCCGGGTCGTAGTACTCGCTTCCGCGTCCGATGACGGCATATCCGGCCGTCACCACGGCGTCGCGGACGAGCTCCCCCGCCGGCATCCGCTCGCCGACCGATGTGCTTGCCAGGCCGATACGCGGGCGGAGCTCATAGACGTCGACATCGGACTGCGGGCCCAGCGTTTCGCCGAGCACCTCGACCGTGCCGGAGGTCGGGCTGAGCGTGGTGGCGGCGACCGCAAGCAGCGTGGTCTTGCCGGCGCCGTTAGAGCCCAGCACCGCCCAGGACTCGCCGTCTCGCACCGTCAGGTCCACCCCGTTGAGCAGGGTGGCGGCGCCCCGGCGCACGGTGACGTCGCGAAGGACGAGAACCGGTTCCGCCATGCCTTCGACGTTATGCCGGGAGCCGGGCGGCGACGGGGTGCGACTCGCGAGACTAGTCGGACTTGCTGCGACGCCTGATCTTGCGACCGAGCCAGACCAGCGGGTCATAGGAGTTGTCGACGACACGCTCCTTTAACGGGATGATCGCGTTGTCCGTGATTTTGATGTGTTCCGGGCAGACCTCGGTGCAGCACTTGGTGATGTTGCACATCCCGAGGCCGGCCTTCTCACGAAGCAGGTCGCGCCGGTCGTTCGTGTCGAGCGGGTGCATCTCGAGTTCGGCGTACTTCACGAACATGCGGGGACCGGCGAACTCTTGCTTGTTCTCGTCGTGGTCGCGGATGACGTGGCACACCGTCTGGCACAGGAAGCACTCGATGCACTTGTGGAACTCCTGCACCCGATCGATGTCGATCTGCTGAACGCGGTGCGTGCCGTCCTTCTCCCGCGGGCGCGGCGCGAAAGCCGGTACGCGCGAGGCCATCTCGTAGTTGAACGAGACATCGGTGACCAGATCGCGGATGACGGGGAAGGTGCGCAGCGGCGTGACCGTGATGGTCTCGGTCGGCTCGAAGGTCGACAGCCGGGTCATGCAGGCCAGCCGCGGCTTGCCGTTGATCTCCATCGAACACGAGCCGCACTTGCCGGCCTTGCAATTCCAGCGGACGGCCAGATCGCCCGATTGGGTCTGCTGGATGCGATGGATGGCGTCGAGGACGACCTCGCCCTCCTCGACGGGGACGCTGTAGTCGCGCAGATCGCCGCCGCCGGCGTCGCCGCGCCAGACCCGCATGGACAGGTCGTAGCCCATCAGGAACTCGCCTTCTTCTCGTCCGCCGCACCTGCAGGAGCAGCGTCGAACAGTTCAGCCAACTCATCGGGCATCTGCGGCAGTGGCTCAGCGAAGAGCTGCAACTCACCGCCGCGGATCCGCAGCACGTGGTTCAGCTTGCCGAACACCACTGGATCGGCCGCTGGATAGTCCTCGCGGGTGTGGCCGCCCCGGCTCTCGTGGCGGGCCAGCGCTGCCATCGCGATGCACTCCGAGACGCGCAGCATGTTGCGCAGATCGATGGCCAGATGCCAGCCGGGGTTGAACTGGCGGTGGCCCTCGACGCCGACGACCGCAGCCTCCTCGTTGAGGACGGCCAGCTCCTTGAGCGCCCGCTCCAGCTCGGCCTCGGTGCGGATGATGCCGACCAGGTCGTTCATCGTGTTCTGCAGCTTGGCGTGGACCGTGTACGGGTTCTGCGCCGGGTCGCGCTCGAACGGAGCAAGTGCGTCCGCAATGACATCCTTGACCTGCTTGTCGTCCGCCTGGGGACGCTTGCCGGGCGGGAGCGCCTGGGCGTACTCGGCTGCCGCCCCGCCCGCGCGGCGACCGAAGACGAGAAGGTCACCGAGCGAGTTGCCGCCGAGGCGGTTGGAGCCGTGCATACCGGCCGCGCACTCGCCGGCGGCGAACAGCCCCGGGATCGTGGCTGCGGCGGTATCGGCGTCGACCCGGATGCCGCCCATCACGTAGTGACAGGTGGGCCCGATCTCCATCGCTTCCTTGGTGATGTCGACGTCGGCCAGTTCCTTGAACTGGTGGTACATCGACGGCAAGCGGCGCTGGATGTACTCGGCCGGCCGGCGGGAGGCGATGTCGAGAAAGATGCCGCCGTGGGGGGATCCCCGGCCGGCCTTGATCTCGGAGTTGATGGCGCGCGCGACCTCATCGCGTGGCAGCAGCTCGGGTGGGCGGCGCGCGGTCTTCTTGTCCTCATACCAGCGGTCGGCTTCTTCGATGGTGTCGGCGGTGTCGCTCGCGAACACCTCCGGGATGTAGTCGAACATGAAGCGCTTGCCTTCACTGTTCTTCAGGATCCCGCCGTCACCGCGCACGCCCTCGGTGACGAGGATGCCCTTGACCGAAGGCGGCCAGACCATGCCCGTCGGGTGGAACTGGACGAACTCCATGTCCATCAGGTCAGCACCGGCCTCCAGGGCCAGCGAGTGGCCGTCGCCGGTGTACTCCCAGGAGTTCGACGTCACCTTGAAGGATTTGCCGATGCCACCGGTGGCAAGCACGATCGCGGGCGCATTGAACTGGACGAAGGTGCCCGACTCGCGCCAGTACGCGTAAGCACCGGCGACGCGATTGCCCGGCTGGCCGTTCTCGGTGAGCAGCCGCAGAACCGTGCACTCCATGAAGACATCGATACGCGAGCTGACGGCCCGGTTCTGCAGGGTGCGGATCATCTCCAGGCCGGTGCGGTCACCCACGTGAGCGAGCCGCGCGTAGCGGTGGCCACCGAAGTCACGCTGCAGGATGCGCCCGTCCTCGGTGCGGTCGAACGCCGCTCCCCAGTCCTCGAGCTCCTCGACACGGTCCGGCGCCTCTTGGGCGTGCAGCTGCGCCATCCGCCAGTTGTTGAGCATCTTTCCGCCGCGCATCGTGTCGCGGAAGTGGACCTTCCAGTTGTCCTCGGGCCACACGTTGCCCATCGCCGCCGCGAGGCCGCCCTCGGCCATGACGGTGTGGGCCTTGCCGAGCAGGCTCTTGCACACGATCGCGGTGCGGGCGCCGCTCTCGTGGGCCTCGATCGCCGCCCGCAACCCCGCGCCGCCCGCCCCGACCACGATGACGTCGTAGTCATGAACCTCAGCAGCCGTCGCATGAATCGGCGCGGTGTGCACGTTCGATGATTCGCTCATCAGGAGATCCAGTGGTAGTCGGTGATGGTCCCGTTCGAGACGAGCCAGATGTAGAGATCGGCAACACCGATCCAGATCAGGCTCAGCCACGCCAGGAGCATGTGCCGGGCGTTGAGCTTGCTGACGAACTTCCAATAGCGGTAGCGCATTGGATGCTTGCTGAACGTCTTCAGCTGCCCGCCGATGATGTGGCGGCAGGAGTGGCACGAGAGCGTGTAGATCCAGATCAGGGCGACGTTGATGGCGAGTACCAGCGTGCCCACGCCAATGAAGAAATGACCATCGATCTCGAACGAGCGGCCGAGGTCGTAAGTGAGCAGAACGCCAAACAGCGCCGCGATGTAGAAGAAGTAGCGGTGGATGTTCTGGATGAGCAGCGGGAAGCGGCTCTCGCCGGTGTACTTCTTGTGGCCGTCAGGCACCGCGCACGCCGGCGGTGAGAGCCAGAACGCCCGGTAGTAGGCCTTCCGGTAGTAGTAGCAGGTGAAGCGGAAGCCGAGCGGGAAAATCAGGATCAGGAACGCCGGCGAGAAGTGCCACCAGCCGCCCAGGAACTCCGGCGTGTAGTGGTCGACGCACTTGTTCGTCAGGCACGGCGAATAGAACGGCGAGAGATAGGAGTAAACGAAGTAGTGGCCGTTACGGAAGGCCGCCACGGTGCCGTAGACGATGAACGCCAGCAAGCCCAGGAACTGCACGAGCGGGGCGAGCCACCAGCGGTCGGTGCGGTACGTACGGGCTTTGACCGCCGCACGGACCCGGCTGCGCTCCGGCTGTGGAGAGACGGGAGTTCGTCCTCGCTGCGGGGTCGTCAGGGCCATGGGTCTCCGTTCCTCGTGCGATCCGCCGCCATGGGAGATCGGGCGGGCGGCCCACACCAGTCTCCGCCGCCCAACAGTTCATATCGCGTCAGGTGGGCACGGCGCGGCACCTGGAAAGATCGGCTCGCGGCGTAAACCGTGATTTGTCCTCCCTGTGCAGGTCCATCGGCCATTTCTCCGAGTGACCGGTCGGTCAACGTGGTCGGAATCACATCGATGATGGACCACCGGCAACGGCGAGCGCGCGTCGGAGCTCCGGCGCCAGGTCGCCGCGCTCGTCCACCACGATGTCGGCGAGCACCAGCCAACGAGCCATCTCGGCCAGTTCCGCCGCCAGCTCCGGTGCCACCGCGCCCAGATCCGCACCGGGTTCCGCGAACGCTCCCTTCACGTGAAGCGTCGCCACGCCGCGGGTCCGATCGGCCTTCAGGTCGACCCGCGCGACGAGCGTGTCACCGAGCAGGAACGGCAGCACGTAGTAGCCGTACACGCGCTTGACGGCAGGGGTGTAGATCTCGATCCGATAGTCGAAATCGAAGAGCCGCTCGGCGCGGCTGCGCTCCCACACAACCGGATCGAAAGGCGTGAGCAACGCCCTGGCGGAGAGGCGTCGCGGCACTGCCGCATCAGTTCTGACGTAGGCCGGCTGCTTCCAGCCCTCGACAGCGGTGAGCACCAGCTCGCCCGACGCGACCAGTTCGGCGACGACCGGGCGCGCGGTCGGAACGGTCATGCGGAAGTAGTCCGCCAGATCGCCGAGCGTCGCCACCCCGAGTGCCTCGGCCGCATGGATGAGCAGTTGCGCGCGGGCCTCAGCTTCGGGCGGCGTCGGGGCATCGAGGACGGCGGCCGGCAGCACGTGCTCGGGGACGTCATACAGCCGCTCGAAGGAGGAGCGCCGCGAGGAGACGTGGAGCTGCCCGGTGACGAAGAGCCATTCGAGTGCGCGCTTCTCGTCGGACCAATCCCACATTGCTCCCGGCGTGCGTTCCCGGGGCGCGGTCACCTCGCTCGCCGAAAGCGGGCCCTCGCGGCGCACCCGCTCCAGCAACCCGGCGACGAGCTCCGGCCGCTCCTGCGCGAGACGCGACGGCCCACCCCAGATGCCTTCGTGATGGAGCGCCCGCGCTTTGCGCCAACGCAGCAGCGGCTCGTACTCGACCGGCATGAGCGACGCCTCGTGCGCCCACGTTTCGAAGAAGTGGCGAGGCCCCCGGGCCGGCCAGGCGAGCTTGTCCAACGCCGCTCGGTCATAGGGGCCGAGCCGGCTGAACAGCGGCAGATAGTGGCTGCGCACCAGAGCGCTTACCGAGTCGATCTGCAATAAATGCAGGCGATCCACGCTCGTTCGAAGGTGCCGCGCGGTCGGTGCTGCAGGCCGTGGACGGCTGAACCCCTGAGCGGCCAAAGCGACCCGGCGGGCCTGCCGACGCGACAGGGACCCCGGGGATCGCACCACCCGATGGTGCCGTATGGGACCGCGAGGCGCCGCTCGGCGGGTACCAGGTCGACACCAACCGGGTCGGTGCGGGTCTGACCGATAGCACAGGCAAGCTGGTCCGGGTGAGCATTCAGCCGGGCCAACTCTTGCCGTCGGCGGGCCGCCTTCGCGCGCTCTTTCGCGAGACGGGCTACACCGTCGACGGGGTCGATGCCGCGCTCGGCCCGCTCGCCACTGCTGCAATGGGTCGCGGCGATCCCGTTCCCGCGCTGGCGGCCGCCTCCGGTGATGACCCGCTGCACGTCTGCATCCGGCTCTTTCTGCTCGGGACGGACGAGCCTGCACCCATTGCCGCGTTCCTGCCGCCGCCGGCGCTCGAGGCGTGCGGTTCCGGACGGGTGCGTGCCGCGCTGGATCTGCGTCCGCACGAGGACGACTGGTGGCTCGCGGCGGACATCGCGCGCCGCCATCCGCCGGCTGCCGATCACGTGATCGGTATCGGGGCTGCCTCAACCACGCTGCTCGCAGCGACGCTTCGCCAGGACGTCGCCTCAGCGCTGGACGTGGGGACCGGAGGCGGGATCCAGGCGCTGCATCTGCTGCGCCACAGCCGAAGCGTCACCGCGACCGATGCGCTCCCCCGCGCGATCGACATGGCCCGGCTCTCCTTTGCGCTGAGCGGCCTGCGACCGGACGCGGTCGAGCTGCTGTGCGGCGATCTGCTCGCTCCGGTGTCAGGCCGGCAGTTCGACCTCGTCGTCAGCAATCCGCCTTTCGTGCTCGCACCTTCTGGTGACGACCCACTGACCTATCGCGATGCCGCCGGCGCCGATGGCGGTCTGGCGCGCCTGCTTCGCGACGCGGCCGCTGCGCTCACGTCGGGCGGTGTCGCTCAGGTGCTGACGTCCTGGGTCATCGACGCGAGCGGTGATTGGCAGTCGCGGCCCGCCGCGATGCTGCCGCCGGGATGCGATGCGCTGGTGCTGTTGCGGGAAGTGCTCGACCCCGCCGAACACGTCGCGCTGTGGCGTGACGACGACGAGCCCGAGCCGCAGGCCACCGCGCGGTCGCTGCGCTGGCTCGCCCATGTCGCCTCGCTCGGGGCCGACGGGATCGCGTACGGACTCGTCGTGCTGCGCCGCACGGAAGCGGAGCCGCGCATCCGGCTGCTCGATCTGCGGGCCGAAGGAGGCAGTCCGAACGGTGCTCGCATCGGCGGCTGGCTCGGGCGGGTCAGCGATGTCCGCGACCTGAGCCGGGCCCGATTGGCTGTGACGGCAGACGCCCGTCTCGACGAGGAGTCCGGGCGCGGGCCTGACGGCTGGGAGGTGTCGAGCCGCCGCGTCGTCTCCGCCGCGGCGCTGCCGGAGACGGTGGGCATCGACCCGATCACGTCAGCGCTGCTGGCCGGCTGCGACGGCCGACTTCCCCTCGAGACCGTTGCCGAACTCCTGGCCGTCGCGTCAGGAGTCGACCCGGCTCAGATCCTGCGCGTTGCCGCCCACCTCTACGAGACCGGCCACCTCGCCTTCGCCTCACCATGATCGACGCTGCCATGATCATGGCAGCGTTGATCATGGTTTAGGCGGGTTCGATGCCCCAGTCGAGCTCGACGGAGGCGCCGGGGGCGAGGCGGATGAGCCCTTCGCCGGTCGCCAGGGCGTTCGGGGGGCAGGTCATGGGTTCGACGGCGAGGCCGCGGCGGCGGGCGCCCTCCGGCAGCGTGTCGCCGGTGAACACCTGGAGGTAGTCGAAGCCAGGTCCGGCCCACAGATGGGCGTGACCGACGGAGACGCGAGCGAGCTCGCCGGCGCCCCGCTGCACGTCGGTGAACGCATCGTCGAGCACGCTGGCGCCGATCAGACGCCCGGCGCGATAGTCGGTGGCCTTCCCGGCAACGGGCTCGCGTCCGACCGGTATCCCACCTTCCAGGAGCAGCCGGGTCTCTGCCGGCACCGTCAGCTCCAGCGCGTCGACCAGGCCGTCGCCCGCCGCCAGATACGGATGAAACCCGAGCCCGAAAGGCGCGGGCCGGCGCGAGTCATTGCGCACGGTGGTCGTCACGGTCAAGCCGCCGGAGCTGAGCCGGTAGTCGATCCGGCACTCGAGCCGGAACGGGTATCCCGGCTGCGGCATGAGCGTGTGAGTGGCGGTCGCGGCAGCCTCGCCGGCCCGCTGCACGTCCCACGCCGACCACCGCACCAGCCCGTGAATCGCGTTGCCCGCGGCTGCCTCGGACAGCGGCAACTGACGCGCGTGCCCCTCGTCCTCCCACCTGCCGCCCTCGAGCCGGTTGGGCCACGGGAAGAGCACCTGCCCGCGGCCGCCGCTTGCCAGCTCGCTTTCCGGATAACCGTCGAGGACGGCCCGCCCGCCCGCCTCGTAGCTACGAAGGCCGCCGCCGTTCTCGACGATGACGGCCCGCTGCTCGCCGTGGTGCATCGCGACCTGACGGCCGCTCGGAGACTGCGTGATCATGGGGCCACCTCCTCGTAGAGCCCCACCACTTGCCGCGCCGCGGCCGACCAGGAGAAGCGCGCGCGCACTTGCTCGAGCCCGTTCGCCGCCCGCGTCGCCCGCTCGCCTTCAGCGGCCGGGCCAGTGGTGGAATCGGCCAGCGCCCGGGCGAGCGACACCTCATCGTCAGGCTCGACCAGCCACCCGTTCGGCGCACCCGCGACGTCGTTGACGAACGACAGCGGCCCGCCCGACGCAGCCGCGATGACCGGAACGCCGCACGCCATCGCCTCGATGAAGACCTGCCCGAAAGCCTCGCCGACCGACGGCGAGACGAAGACGTCAGCGCACCCGAGACCGGTCGGCAGTTCCTCGTGACCATGCCAGCCCGTGAAGAACACCCCTTCGATGCCCTCGGACCGCACGACCGTCACCGGATGCTCCCCCTCGAACTCGCCCGGGAAGCCTCCCCAGACGAGCAGCGGTGCGCGTACTCCATGCTCGCGCCGGGCCCGCCCATATGCCCGTAGCAGCAAGGGCAAACGCTTCTGCTCGGTGAAGCGGCCGACGAAGATGAGCACCGCCAATCCGGGCTCGGCGAAGGGCTCCAGATCCGCTTCGGTGTAGCACACCGAACCGGGCTCGCCGGACTCGTCCCAGCCGCGTGGCTCCTCGACCAGCCACGTGCGCAGCAACGCCATCCGCTCGTCCAGCGAGGGGTGATGCGGGCGGAAGCGCTCCTGGTCGACGCCGGGCGCTTCGATGGTGATGTGCTCGGCGGCCACGTCGAAGAGCGCGAGGCTACGGGTCTTGTCGGTCGGGGAATCGACGATGACGCGGCTCGCCTGCCCCGCCCAGGCCCGCATCCGATCGGCCCACTGCTGCGCGTACTGCCACCCGGCAGCCGCCGCGTCCCCGCGCCCGATCGCCTCGATCATGTTCATCTCGGTGCCGTGCAGTGACACCACCACCGGAAGTTCGGGGCGCAGCCGGTGCACCGCCTCGCTGATCGGCGTCAGGTGGTGCAGATGCGCGACGCGAGCCGACGCCAGCCCGCCCTCCTCGAGCCCCCGCGACCAGGCCGCCACCTGACGCTCGAAGTCGGCGTCGTTCACGCTCGCGTACACCCGGTCCGGCGCGCCATCCCGGTCCTCGTACGAGGGATGCAGCGGCACGTCGGCGGCAAAGGGGTCGCCGCCCGCGCGCCAGGAATCCATGGCGGCCGTGTAGTCGAGGGCCGTGACGGGCAGGGGGGCGAAGAACTCGGGCGCGTAGCCGTCATCGCCGGGACGGCCGAGTGAACCGGTCACCAGCGAGAGCGGCCAACCGGCCCGCACAATCTCAGGAGCCAGATATCTGACCACCTGCGCCGAGCCCCCACGAGGCCAGAACTGAAGGGCCATGACGACACCGTCGTTCACCGGAGCTCCTGCGTTACGTGAGTGGCTGGCACGCCGACGATGATCGCAGCAAGCCAAACGCCAGGCGGCAAAAGGAGCGGAGGCTCGCCGATGCAGATCCCGGACGCGCCCGAAATCGCCTGCCCGTGGTGCGGCGGCGCCATCGCGCTCAGCCGGTTCGCCGCCTCGGACGAGGAGCAGGGCGTCGACGTCGCCGTCTGCCCAGGCTGCGGGCGACGCGTGCCGCTGACGCTCCCGCTGACTCCGTGAGCGCACGCCGGCGCGCCTATCCTGGAGGCATGGCAAGGCGGCTTTCCCAGGATGACCTGGCGCTTGTCGTGAAGCGTGCCGCCGAATTGCACATGGCCGGGACCGGGCATCCCGACGGCATGCTCGACGAGGATGCCGTTCTCGCGGTGCTGCAGGAAGCGGGCGTCTCCAAAGACGCCGCCGGGCAAGCGCTTTCCGAGTGGCGACGCGGCAGCCTCGAGCAGGGGATCACGCTCCCCGCACCGATGCCCCGCTCGACCATGGACCCGACGGCCGCCGTCGCCCGCCGGCTCCCCATCCCCTCCGAGCGGGTCGCCGACGTCCTCGATGCCGCGCTCAGCCGCCACCTGTTCCTGCGGGGCCGTCGCAACGGTCTGGGCGGCGAGTGGGTGCCGCGCAGCGGGATGCTGTCGGATCTGCGCCGGCGGCTGGATTTTCGCGGCGCGCTGATGCTCAAAGACGTGAACCGGATCAAGGTCGCCGTGCAGCCGCTCGGCCTCGATGACAGCCGGGTGACGCTGACGGCTGACATTTCCAGTTATCGCAGCCAATTGCTGGGTTTCCTGGTCGGCGTGCCGGCCCTCGTCGGGATCGGCCTCGGTATCGGCGGCCTTGCCGAAAGCTCCCTCGAACTCGGCTTGATCGGCACCCCGCTCGCCGCGCTCACCGCGGGTGGCGGATATCGGGGCGCCGCCCACCTGCTGGAGCAGCAGCGCGAGCGCACTCGAGAGGCCCTCGACATCTTTCTCGACAGGCTGGCGTGAGGCGATTAATTCGGTCGCCCGACGACGTCA
>DATAVO010000061.1:0-19302 GCA_036267695.1 Frankiaceae bacterium | reverse complement strand
AGTTACCTCCGGTAACGCACCTCTAAGGGTGATACCAAACCAGCGCTAAATCGCTGTTTATTACGCTGAGTGCGCAATACTTCTGCTTTGCGTGACCTGATTGCGACACGCGTTCGGCTCGCGACCGGTGACACGCGCGCTGACACCAGAGCCACCCGCCGATCACCCCGGTTGCGGAGGCAGGCAGACTTGCCCACGCCACGCCAAGCACTCCTGCGGAGGTCCCACCCGTGTCTGCTTCCGACCTCACCAGCACCCCGGAATGGGCGGCTCTCAAGAGTCACCACGAGTCGCTCGGTTCGACGCACCTGCGCGAACTGTTCGACGCCGATCCCGATCGCGGTACCCGCCTGACGCTGGACGCCGAAGGCCTCTTTCTCGACTACTCCAAGCACCGGGTCACCGACGAGACGATCCGGCTGCTCGTCGCCCTCGCCGAGCGGTCGGGGCTGCGGGAGCGGATCGACGCCATGTTCGCCGGCGAGCACATCAACATCACGGAAGACCGTGCAGTACTGCACGTCGCACTGCGGGCACCGCGCGGGGAGCGCATCGTCACCGACGGCCAGGACGTGGTTCCCGATGTGCATGAGGTGCTCGATCGGATGTCCGCTTTTGCCGACCGGGTGCGCAGCGGCGACTGGAAGGGCGCTACCGGAAAGCGCATCACCACCGTCATCAATATCGGAATCGGCGGCAGTGACCTCGGGCCCGCTATGGCCTACCAGGCGCTCGGCGATTTCCGCTCGCCGGACATTCGCTGCCGCTTCGTCAGCAATGTCGATGGCGACGACGCCTACGAGGCGCTGCGCGACCTCGATCCGGCGCAGACGCTCTTTGTCGTCAGCAGCAAGACATTCACCACAGTCGAGACCTTGACGAACGCCCGTACCTGCCGGAGTTGGCTGGTGGACGTGCTCGGAGAATCGGCGGTCGAACATCACTTCGTGGCTGTCTCCACCAACACCGAGGCGGTAAAGGAGTTCGGTATAAATCCGGAGAACATGTTCGGATTCTGGGATTGGGTCGGCGGGCGGTACTCCTACGATTCCGCTATTGGCCTTTCGTTGATGATTTCCATCGGCCCGGCGAATTTCTCGGAGATGCTGGCGGGCTTTCACTCGATCGACGAGCATTTGCGGACGACGCCGTTCGAGCGCAACCTGCCAGTGATCATGGGCCTGCTCGGGGTCTGGTACATCGACTTCTTCGGCGCCCAGACGGCGGCGGTGCTGCCCTATAGCGCCTACCTCGGCACGCTCACCAATTACCTCCAGCAGCTGGACATGGAGAGCAACGGCAAGCACGTCACCCTCGAGGGCGAGCACGTGACGTATGACACCGGCCCCATCGTGTGGGGCACTCCGGGCACCAACGGCCAGCACGCGTACTACCAGCTCATCCATCAGGGCACCCGGCTGATCCCGGCCGATTTCATCGGCTTCATCGAGCCGCGCCACGAACTCGGCGGCCACCACGACCTGTTGATGGCGAACCTCTTCGCGCAGACCGAGGCGCTCGCGTTCGGCAAGACCCGCGAGCAGGTCGAGGCCGAGGGGGTGCCCGCGTTCCAGGTGCCGCACCGGGTGTTCGAGGGCAACCGGCCGACGAGCACGCTGCTTGCCCCGCGCCTGACCCCCTACGTCCTGGGCCAGATCGTGGCGACGTATGAGCACAAGGTGCTCACGCAGGGCGTCATCTGGAACATCAATTCCTTCGATCAGTGGGGCGTCGAGCTGGGCAAGGTGCTGGCCAAGCGCATCGAGCCCGAACTGAGCGGGCAGCAGGCGCCCGACCTGCAGCACGACGCGAGTACCAACGCGCTGATCCGCCGCTACCGCACGGCCCGCCGCCGCGCGGTCTAGGGCGCACGGATGTCGGGGCTCGCGGTGGGCGGCGCTGAGGGTCAGGTGTGGCTGGTGCGCCACGGCACCACCGAGTGGAGTCAGAACGGGCGGCACACCGGCCGTACCGATCTGCCGCTGACAAGTGCAGGGGAGCGCGCCGCGCAGGCGCTGCGGCCCGTGCTCGCCCATCACGAATTCGGGCTCGTGCTCTCGAGCCCGCTCGTGCGCGCCCGGCACACCGCTGAGCTTGCGGGGGAGTCACCCGAGATCGACGACGACCTCCAGGAGTGGGACTACGGGCAGTACGAAGGCCGCACCACGCATGACATTCGCGAAGAGCGTCCGGACTGGTCGATCTGGAAGGACGGGGTGATCGGCGGGGAGACGGCGGACGACGTCGCCGCTCGCGCCGACCGGGTCATCGCGAGGGTGCGCGCCGCAGGCGGGGATTGCCTGCTCTTCGCCCATGGGCACCTGCTGCGCATCCTCGGCGCGCGCTGGATCGACGCCCCACCCACTGCCGGGCAGCATCTCCTGCTCGCGACGGCAGCGGTCAGCATCCTCGGCTACGAGCGGGAGACGCCCGCACTCGCGCGCTGGAATGACACTTCGCATCTCGACGGGGGCCTGGGCGCCCTCTGAAGTAGGCCTTCCGGCGGGTCTTCGCGGAAACGCGCTCGTGCCGTGAGCTGCACCCCTACGCTTTTCGAATGCCAGCGGAACCCTTGCGTCTCTTCGTTGACGGGACCAGCCATGTGCTGACCCCAGACGCGGAGTGGCTGGTGGGGCGCGACCCGGCGATCTGCCGCGTGGTCGTCCTGCATCCGCTGGTCTCGAGCCGCCATCTGCGGCTGCGCCACGACGGCACATACTGGCGCGCGTCTGACGCCGCAAGCACGAACGGCACCTGGCACAACGGCGGCCGCATCACCGAGATCGTCGTCAATGGCGATATCCGGCTTCGGCTGGCGGCGGAGGGTCCGGAGGTCGTGCTGAGCCCGCAGGTGCCCGCGCCCGTCGGGGCCCCGCCGCCGCGTCCGCAATCAGCCCCCCCGTCGGCCCCGCCGCCCGCACAAGCCGCCCCGCCGCCCTACTTCCCGACCATGAAGAACGTCCCGGTCACGCCGCCGAACGCGGCCGGCGCTCCGGCGGGCGCCGGCGGCGGTCCGGTGCTGACGGGAGTGCACCGGGTCGGCGGCGCGGTGCTGCGGATCGGCCGCGATCCGTCCAACGACCTCGTCATCAACGATCTGCTGGCCAGCCGGCGCCATGCGGAATTCCACCCGGGTCAGACGTCCGAAATCGTCGACCTCGGCAGCGCCAACGGAACGTACGTCAACGGCCGCCGCATCCAGGGCCGCGCGCTGCTCGCCGAAGGCGACATCGTCGGGATCGGACGCCACCAGCTGCGGCTCGTCGGCGCCGAACTGCTCGAGTACGAAGACACCGGCGACCTGACGTTCGTGGCGTCGGAGCTCACTGTCACGGTCCCGTCCGGCGGCGGGCAGAAAGTGCTCTTGCAGGGCGTCGGTTTCACCCTTCCGCCGCGAAGCATGCTGGCCGTCGTCGGGCCGAGCGGCGCTGGAAAGTCGACCCTGTTGGGCGCGCTCACGGGCATTCGCCCCGCGTCCAAAGGCACCGTCACGTACGCCGGCCGTGACCTCTACGGCGAGTACGACGACCTGCGCCAGCGCATCGGGCTCGTGCCGCAGGAGGACATCTGGCACACCGCGCTGACCGTGCGCCAGGCGCTGCAGTACGGCGCCGAGTTGCGCTTCCCTGCTGACGTCAGCGGGGCCGAGCGCAACGCGCGTATCGACGAGGTGCTGGCCGAGCTCGAGCTCACCGACCAGCAGCACAACCGCGGTTCCGGCCAGTTGTCGGGCGGTCAGCGCAAGCGCACGAGCACCGCTCTGGAACTGCTCACCAAGCCGTCGTTGCTCTTCCTCGACGAGCCGACCTCCGGCCTGGATCCCGACCTCGATTCCGAGGTCATGACCAAGCTGCGTGACCTCGCCGACGACGGTCGCACCGTCGTCGTCGTCACGCATTCGACGCTGAACCTGCACGTCTGTGACCTGCTGCTGGTGCTCGCCGAGGGCGGGCAGCTGGCCTACCTCGGCAAGCCCGAGGGCGCGCTGACCTACTTCCGGGCGCGATCGTACTCGGAGATGTTCCACACGCTGAAGGGGCGCCCGCCGCAGGAATGGGCGCAGCGATTCCGCTCATCGCCGGACTACGAGCGCTACGTGATGGGCGGTGCGGCGAGCCCTGGCGGCGTCCGGCGCACGAGCCTGCCGCCGCTGCGTCAGCAGTCGATCGGCGGCCAGTTCTCGACGCTGTGCCGGCGCTACCTGTCGGTGATCGCCGCCGACCGCGCATACCTGGGCATCCTCATCGCGTTGCCGATCATCCTCGCCGCGATCAGCCGGATCGTGCCCGATCCCGACGGGCTCGGCTTCAGCCCCACGAGCGCCAATATCAAGGCCAGACAGCTGCTCCTGGTCATCGCGCTCGGTGCGACGCTGATGGGTGCGGCGAGCGCGGTGCGCGAGATCGTCAAGGAACGTCCGATCTACCAGCGAGAACGCTCGATCGGGCTGTCGCTGGCGGCCTACCTGTGGTCGAAGGTCGTCGTCCTGTCAGTGATCGTGACGATCCAGGCCCTGCTGCTGACTGTGCTGGCGCTGGTCGGACGCGAGGGCGCGCACGATCCCCTCGTGCTCGGCTCCACCGTCCTCGAGATCGCCGTGGCGGTGGTGGCGCTGACGATCGCGTCGGCGATGCTCGGGCTGGTCATTTCGGCGTGGGTGAACAACGCCGACAAGGCGATGCCCATGCTGGTGTTGATGATCATGGTTCAGCTGGTGTTCTCCGGCGGTCTCGTCCCGCTGGCCGGACGCGCGGGACTCGAGCAGGCTTCGTACATCGTCCCAGCGCGGTGGGGCTTCGCGATGACGGCGTCGACCGTCGATCTACGCGCGATCGAGACCGTGCGGGCGCCGATGTTCTGCGCGCAGCTGGACCAGGCGAAATCGCAGGATCAGCTGCCGTCGGACCTGCTCAGCAGCACTGACGGCGCCGAACTCAATCAGATCTGCCACCACAAGCCCCCGCGGGTCGACGCGATCTGGCGGCACGACCGCGTGACCTGGTTCGGCGATCTGTGGGTCCTGCTCGCGCTCAGCGGCGTCTCGATCATGGGCGTCGCGATCCTGCTTCGACGGCTCGAACCCAAACGCCGGGCGGGACAGGTCGGTCAAGTTGCTGCCCCGTCACCCGGTGCCTGGGGCGTGGCTGGGTACACCCGCTAGGTGATACGCGCTACGACACCTGACCCTGCCCCGCCGCCGGTTCCGTCACCTGCGCCTTTGCCGCCGAGCCCGGCTGACCCGGCGCCGCCGGCACCGATGCCGCCGGGGCCGCCGGTGCCCACCCCGCCCCCGCCGGTCTAAGCGGTCTGAGCCTCAACCTGGCGTCAGGGCAGGTACGGCAGCGGATCGACCGGCACGCCGTTGATGCGGACCTCGAAGTGCAGGTGAGGCCCGGTGGAGGCGCCGGTGCTGCCGACGAGTCCGATGAGCTGGCCTTGCTTCACGACCTCGCCGACGTGGACGAGGATGGCCGACTGGTGTCCGTAGCACGTCGCGAAGCCGGCTCCGCGGTCGATGCAGGTGTAGTTGCCGTAGCCGCCGCTCTGGTCGGGCGTTTCGACGATGGCGACCGTGCCCGCGGTCGCCGCGACGATCGGGGTCCCGGTCGGAGCGGCGATGTCCTGACCCGCGTGGAAGGTTGTGCCGTTGCCGAAGGGATCGGTCCGGTAACCGAAGCCGGAGCTGAAGACGCCGGTGGTCGGCATGACGAGCCCACCGGCGCTCTCGGCCCCCGGGTCGCCGGTCGACAGCGGAAGCGTTCCGGTCTCGCCGGCTGCCCGGGCCGCGAGGACCTCCTGCAAGCGCGCCGAGGAGGCCTGCAGGTCGGCGTACTTCTTCTGGGCGGCAGCGGCGGCCGTCTTGGCCTTGCTGAAGGCCGACTGCTGCTGGCGTTGCAGGGAAACGAGCTGGGCAGCTGCATCCTGGGCGCGGCTCTGATCGGCCGAGACCGTGTCGAAATCCTGATCGGCGGCGGTCACGGCGTTCTGTGCGCGCTTGCGGGCCGCGGCGAGCACGTTCTCCCGGCGGGTCAGCTCGTTCTTGCTGGCGGCGAGGCCCTTGAGCCGGTGCTGGCGGGTCGCCGAGACCTGGTCCAGCAGCCCGATCCGGTCGGCGAGCTGATCGGGGGTGCCGCCGTCCATCAGCGCGTCGAGGTCGCCGCCGACCCCGTTCTCGAAGGCCGAGCGCAGCATGACTTCCAGCTGGTCGCGCGCGTGGTCGTACTTCGCGGTCGCGGCCGTCACCTGCACCTGGGCGGCGCGCTCGTCGGACTGCGCCTGAGCGAGCTCGCCGCGCTTGTCGGCGAGGATCTTCTGTGCCTTGGCGAGATCACGGTTGGCGCCGGCCAGCGCGTTGCGGGCGGTGGTGACCTTGGCGTTGAGCTGCAGCAGCGCGAGGGCGGCCCGCTCAGCGGCCGCGTCGCGGACCCCGATGTCTGTGGCTGCGGACCCGGCGTCTTGCTGGAGCTGGGAGAGCTTCTGCTGGTCGGTGATCGCGTACGCGTGCGAGCTACCGCCCAGCACCAACACCGGTGCCGTGATCGCCACGAGCGCGGCCGAGACCCACGTGCGACGCGAACGCAAGCGGGCCGAGGCGGGCATCGGTGGAATTCCTCGCGGGGTTCTCGATATGGCTGCCTGGAGAGGTCGATCGCGGTCAGACTCGATCGACGGTCACCATCGGCAGAAAGGGTCAAGGTAAGCGTCGGCGTTCGCGGGGCACTTGTTTAGCTGCGGCGTGTCGCCATTTATGTCGATCACCGAGCTCGGCGCCCTGATCAGGGGCTATGCGACGGCGCCGGCGGACTCATCGTCCCCACACAAATTTCTGCTGCGAATCCGGCTACCCCGGCAGGCTGTACATGACGTCCGTCGCCCAGCGGGTGAAGCCGAGCTTTTCGTACGTTTTCATCGCTGCGACGTTCGACTCGTCGACGTAGAGCAGCACGCTGTGCAGGTCGCTGGATTGCAGGTGGGCCAGCCCGACGAGAGTCAGCGCGCGGCCGAGCCCCTGGCCGCCCGCGGCGGGGAGCACGCCGACGACGTACACCTCGCCGATCGGCGGGGTTTCGTCGCGATGCACCTTGGTCCAGTGGAAGCCGACCAGATCGCCGCCACGCTCGGCCAGGAAGAACCCCTTCGGGTCGAACCAGTCCTGCTGCTCACGCTGCTCGAGGTCGGCTATCCGCCAGCGACCCTGCTCGGGGTGGCTGGCAAAGGCGGCGGCATTGACCGTCAGCCACGCGGCTTCGTCGTTGCCCGGCTCGAACGTCCTGACCGTGACGCCCGCCGGCCACACGGCCTCCGGCAGGGCGCCGTTCAGGTCGCGGCGTAGCTGGAGCAGCACCCGGGAGCGTTCGTAGCCCAGCCGGACTGCCAAAGCGCGGGCGCCGGCCCCGTCGCCGTGCGCCCAGATCCGCAGGCTGGACGGCTCCTGGCGGGCCGCCAGCGCAGTCGCCAGTTCGCGGCCGAGGCCCTGCCCGCGGCGGGCGGGATCCACCAGCAGCTCCGCGGAGCCATCGGACTCGAGCTGGGCATAGCCCGATATGCCGCCGCCCGCCCGAAGCAGGAAATGCCGCGCTCCCCCGGAATCGTCACCCAGCCGCAGGAGCGACTGCTCCGACAGCGGCGCGACCCCATCGGCGGCCGTAGCGGCAGCCGCCAGCTCCCGCACTGACTGCGCGTCAGCCGGCGCCAGCGACTGAGCGGTGTCGATCACGACCCGAACGCTAGCGCCAGGCCGCGGACCTCACACCGGAAGGGCGACGCTCGAAGACACACTCGAGCCGTTCAGGTGGGACGCCTGCTGATTGGCCGGCGGAGCGACGAACTTGTAGCCGACGTGACGGACGGTGCCGATCAACTGCTCGTGTTCGGTGCCGAGCTTGGCCCGTAGCCGGCGGACGTGGACGTCGACCGTGCGGGTGCCCCCGTAGTAGTCGTAGCCCCAGACTTCCTGCAGCAGCTGGGCGCGGGTGAAGACCCGACCGGGGTGCTGGGCCAGGAACTTCAGCAGCTCGAATTCCTTGAAGGTGAGCTCGAGCGCGCGGCCACGCAGCCGGGCCGAGTAGGTCACCTCATCGATCACGAGGCCACCGACGGAGACGGCGCCCTCATTGGTGGTCGAGCGCGCCGGAGCGGCGCTGCGAGCGGCGGCCAGCCGCAGCCGGGCGTCGACCTCGGCAGGGCTCGCCGCGTCGAGCACGACATCGGACAGTCCCCAGTCCGACGCCACGGCCACCAGGCCGCCTTCAGTGACGACCGCGAGCAGCGGAGCTGACAGGCCGGTCGTACGCAGGAGCCGGGCCAGGCTCCGGGCGCCGGCGAGATCACGCCGGGCGTCAAGGAGAACTGCATCGACCGCCGGGGTGTCCAGGAGCGCCGAGGGCTCTGGAGCGGCGACGCGCACGTCGTGGGGAAGGAGTGAAAGGCCGGGCAGCACCTCAGCGGCACCACCGGGAGATGCGGTCAAGATCAAGACGACAGCCATGCGCGCTTCCCTCGTTTATCGCTGGAGCAACAGGGACGGGGCGTCGTCGACCCGATTCAAGAGTAAGGATAGACGACGACATGGGAACGTCATCAAGTGTTACCTCCGCGGTTTCGTTACGAACTGCCGACGGGGTCCGGTTGGCGGCCACCTACATCCCGGCTCGGGGGACCGCTCACGTCGGGGTTGTGCTGATCCCGGGCTTTTCCGGGTGGTCGGCGAAGCCTGGGGTGGCGCGCGCGTCCGCCGTCCTCGCCGAGCACGCCGACGTGCTGCAGGTGGACCTGCGCGGCCACGGGCGCTCCGGGGGTCGTTCGACGCTGGCCGACCGGGAGGTGTTCGAGGTCGACGCCGGGGTCGCGTACCTGCGCTCCCTCGGCCACGAGCGGGTCGTCACGGTCGGCTTCTCGATGGGCGGGGCAGCGGTCATCCGCCATGCCGCGCTCGTCGGTGAGCAGGTGCATGGTCATGCGCTTTCCCATCCGGTGGACGCGGTGGTAGGCGTCAGCACCGGAAGCGCCTGGTACATCCGCGACACCAAGCCGATGAAGCGGCTGCACTTGCTGGTGCTGACGCGATTGGGCCGGGTCATCGCGCGGGAGGTCTTCCGGGTCCGGATCGATCCCAAAGGCTGGGGTGCGGATCCGCTGTCGCCCCTGGACGCGGCGGCTCGGCTCACCGTGCCGCTGCTCGTCGTCCACGGCGACCGTGACTCATACCTGAAGGAACGCCATGCGGTCGCGCTGAGCCAGGCAGCTGCCGGCCCGGTCGAGTTGTGGATGGAGTCCGGCTTCGGTCATGCCGAGGAGGCGGCCGATCCCAAGCTGCTGCGTCGCATCGGCACGTCACTGCCCCGGCTGATCGAGCTGGGTTGCTCCGGGCCGGTGGCGGTCGATGACTAGCGTCACCGTGCACTACTGGGCGGCCGCGCGCGAGGCCGCGGGCTGTGTCAGGGAAGTGCTGACCGGCGTGACGCTTGCCGACGTGATTGCCCAGGCCGGCGAGAAGCACGGACCCGATCTCACCAGGCTGCTGGGGATCTGCTCGTTCATCGTCGGCGACCGGCCGGTGAAACGTGAGCATGCGGCGGACGTGGCGCTGCAGGAAGGTCTGACGGTCGAAGTCCTGCCGCCCTTCGCCGGAGGAAGTCGGACGAGTGTGGGGTCCGTAGCCGCTTCGGCGTGACAGGATTTGGCGGTGAATGGCGCGTGAGTGGGGCTGCGCGAACGCGCACGCGCCCACCCGTTGCGCTGTCGGCGGGATGGGCGGCGGCGACGGTCGTGGCTGCCGCGATCCTGATCGCAGGCAACGCGTCGGGGAGGCCCGCACTAGGGGCGTGCGTCGCCATCGTTCAGGCGGCCTTCGTCGCCGGGTGGCTGGTCGCGTTCGAGGCGACGCTGGATGCCGCGGTCCTCGTCTTGATTGCCGTTGCCGTCGCCGACGTGGTGCTCCTTCGCACGCGTAGCGCGGCCGGGGGCTCGATCGCCGGCGTCATCGGTTTGAGCGTCATCGGTGTGCTGTTCCATCAGCTCGTCCGGCGCGATCCGCGCGGGGTCACCTCCGCCGTCTCGGTGACGCTCGCGGCGATCATCCTGGGCGCAGCACCGGCACTTCTGCTGCCGTTACGCGAACTCCCGGTCGGGCGTTCCGCCGGTCTCCTCGCCTTGCTGGCGAGTGCGGCGGCGCTCGTCGTCGCCCGGCTTCCGGCTGCGCCTGACGCTGCGCGCTGGATCGCGGGATTGGCCGCCGGCGTCGTGGTCGGGCTCCTGTGCGGCATTGGAAAAGGCGGCCTGACGACCGGTCATGCCGTCGCCGTGGGCGCGGGCTGCGCCGTCACGGTGCTGCTGGCCGATCGGCTACTGGTACGGATCGCGGCTGACGCGCCCGCGCCGCCGAGCGGAAACGGCGGTATCGCCGCGTTGTCGAACGCGGTGATCGCGGGGATCCTGCCGCTCGCGCTGGCGTGTCCTGTGGCCTATCTCGTGGGAAGGGTCATCGCCCCCGGGGCGGGGTAGCGGCCCGGGATGCGCAAAGGATGGGTCCGAGTGTGGATAGGCCTGGCGATCCTCGTGGTGTTGCTCGTGGCCGCGGATCGCATTGCGCTGCTCGTCGCCGACAGCCAGATCGCTGACCGGGTGCAGAAATCGCAGGATCTGGCGGCGCATCCGCAGGTGTCGATCAAGGGTTTCCCCTTCCTGACACAAGTGCTCGGCGGGCGCTATCACGAGGTCGACGTCTCCGTCCGCAACATCACCAGCAGCGGCCTCACGGTCGACAAGCTCAGCGTGCGAGCCCATGGCGTCAGCGTCCCGCTGAGCAAGGTGATTTCGGGCTCCGTGAGCGAGGTGCCGGTCGACCGCGCCGACGCCGTCGTGACCCTGGGCTACCCGAATCTGAATGCCTACATTTCCCGTCAACTCGGCCAGGTGCTGAAGGTTGGGGATGACAGCGGGAATCTGCGGCTGACGGGAACGCTGCCGTTTCCGCCGCGGATTTCGCTGTCGGCGCAGGCGCAGATCGATGTCTCCGGGAGCGCCCTCACGCTGCGGCCGATGGGGGTGGCGTCGATCCTGGCGAAGATCCCCGGAAACCGTTTGGCCACAAGCGTTGTCGAGAGATTCCTGACGGTCCGGCTGCCCATCTCGCAGCTGCCGTTCGGCATCCAGTTGCAGAAGGCGCAAGTGACACCCGCCGGCCTGGTGATCGCCGCATCTGCCTCGGGCCTGACGATTCGGGCGCCCAGCAGCTAGGGTGAGCGGGTTATGCAGTCTGCCCTGAGCACCTTGCTCTTCAAGCGCCGCGCGGTCGACCTATGCCGCGTGGGCAGCTGCCTGTGTCAGGCGGGCTGAGCCTGCGCTGACGCGCGCTCTCGCGTCGATCGCATCGCCGTCCGCTGCTGCGCGCGGACCGGCGCTCGCACCCCGCCTGTCTGTCTCCCATGTTTGTCCTCACCTTCTGCCAGAGGAGTTCCCCATGAGCCGAGCCGACGTGCTCGTCAGCGCCGAGTGGGCCGAGGCCCATCTCGACGATCCCAAGGTGGTCTTAGTCGAGGTCGACGAAGACGTCTCCGCCTACGACAAGAACCACATCCGCGGCGCCGTGCGCGTCGACTGGACCAAGGACCTGCAGGACCCGATCAAGCGTGACTTCATCGACCAGGCCGCGTTCGAAAAACTCCTTTCAAACAAAGGGATTTCGAACGATGACACCATCGTGCTGTACGGCGGCAACAACAACTGGTTCGCTTCCTACGCGTACTGGTACTTCAAGCTTTACGGCCACCAGGACGTCAAGCTGCTCGACGGCGGCCGCAAGAAGTGGGAGCTCGATTCCCGCCAGCTGGTGACCGAGCCGACCGAGCGCGCGGTTGCGCAATACAGGGCCCAGCCGGTGCGTACCGACATCCGCGCCTTCCGCGATGAGGTCGTCGCGGCGATCGGTAAGCAGAACCTCGTCGATGTGCGCTCGCCTGATGAGTTCAGCGGCAAGCTGCTGGCTCCGGCGCACCTGCCGCAGGAGCAGTCGCAGAAGGCGGGCCACGTTCCCACGGCCGTCAACATCCCGTGGTCCAAGGCGGCCAACGAGGACGGCACCTTCAGAAGCGATGACGAGCTGAGGAAGCTGTACAGCGAGGCGGGCGTCGATTTCGCCAAGGACAGCATCGCGTACTGCCGCATCGGTGAGCGCAGCGCGCACACCTGGTTTGTCCTGCACGAGATTCTCGGGCAGGAAAACGTGAAGAACTACGACGGTTCGTGGACCGAGTACGGCGCTCTGGTCGGCGTTCCGATTGAGATCGGCGCGTAGAGCATGTGCGCTCCCCCCGTCGGAGGACTGTCGACCGAAGGAATTGATGTGGCGAAGGAATCAGTGATTCAGGGGACGGTGACCCGCGAGGGTCAGCCGGTGTCAGCGGCGTACGTTCGGCTGCTTGATTCCTCGGGTGAGTTCACCGCGGAGGTGGTGACGAGCGCGACCGGTCAGTTCCGGTTCTTCGCTCGGCCCGGCGAGTGGACGCTGCGCGCGCTCTCCTCGCAGGGTGCGGGTGAAGCGAAGATCGTCGCCTCCGCCGGTGAGGCCGTCGACGCTCAGGTCGCCCTCCCCATCTAGACAAGCACCAAGATCAACGCTGCCATGATCAAGGTTTGGGGCTGCTGAAACCCCGAATCCCATGATCATGGCAGCGTTGATCATCGCGGGTGGGTGAGGTCGTCGCCGCGGTAATCGACGGCGGGGCGGGCTCTGTCGGTAGTCCGGCCTCTTGCCAGGCCCGGAAACCGCCTGCCAGATCAGCACTTCTGTGCAAGCCGAGTTCGACGAGTGCTGCGGCGGCGAGGCTCGAGGAGTACCCCTCCTGGCAGGCGACGACCACCTCCACCTCGTGGTCGGTGGCCGCGCTGATGTGGGCGCTGCTCGCCGGATCGAGCCGCCATTCCAGGTGATTTCGCTCGATGACGAGCGCCCCGGGGAACGCGCCGTATTCGGCGCGCTGCCATACCGGCCGGATGTCGACAAGGAGGGCGCCGCCGCTCATCGCCGCGCGCGTCTGCGCTGGATCGAGCCGGCGAATTCTGGCGCGGGCATCGGCGAGCATGTCGTCAATGGAGCGGGTCACGCGCCCCATTCTCCCAAGCTGCTCAGTAGACGAGCGCCTGCACGTCGTCGGCGAGGGCGGACTCGACGAAGCTCGCCGCTCCGGCGATGCGGATGCCTTCGATGACGTCGCCCGCACCGATGTCGCGCCGCGCCGCGCACTGGGTGCACAGCGTCACGCTGCCGGCCGCCAGCACCGCCGCGAGCAGGTCGGCCAGCGGTGCCGAATGCGGCAGCTCGAAGGTCTCGGCCCGGCCCGGCAGCGCGAACCACGCCGACTCACCCGTCAGCCACAGCTCGACCGAGGCGCCGCTGCTCGCTGCCGTAGCCGCGACCGTGAACGCTTGGGCGCAGCGCTCGGGAGCGTCGGCACCGGATGTGACCTTGATGAGCAGGCGCCGCATAGCTGGCGACGTTACCGCCGGAAACCGGCGACCCGCGTTAGCATGTGCGCGTGCTGGAGGTCGTGTACACGAGCGTGTTGGTGCTGGTTTTCGTGCTCTTCGCGTGGTTCTCGGGCTACGTGGTCTACCGGCTCTACCAGGGCCAGCGCTAGGGGCGTCGCCCATCAGCCCGATGCCGGCCAGCGGATGGGGCTGGAAGGCGCGGGCTCGTACGCTCGGCGCGTGACATCCTCCGACGCTGAACTGCCCGGCGAGCTCTTTCCGATCGCGTTCCTGCTCGGCACATGGGTGGGTGAGGGCGTGGGTGGTTACCCCGGCGAGCCGGACTATCCGTTCGCTCAGGAGGTGCGCTTTCAGCGCGTCCCCGGCCTTCCGGTCTTCGGTTACACCTCGCGGATCTGGGATCCGGAATCCGGAGCGGTGCTCGACAGCGAGGTCGGCTACTGGCGCACCGCGGGGACGTTCGAGAGCGGTCTTCGCGTCGAGGTGACCCTCGCGCACCCCACCGGTATCGCCGAGGTCTTCGTCGGCGACGTCGACGGCGGCAAGATCGAGCTCACCGACAACGTGACGGTGCGCACCGCGACGGCACGAGACGTCCAGAGGTCCGAGCGGCTGTACGGGATTGTCGAGGGAGACCTCGCGTACGCGATCGACATCGCGGCCGAAGGCGCCGATCTACGCCCGCACCGATCGGCGCGGCTGCGCAAGGCGTGAAGGCGGTCTGAGGAAGCGAAACCGTCCCAGGACGCAGACAACCCCCGGGCACTTCCGTGCAAGCACGGTCCGTCTGGACTGGACGGCGCCCGGGGGCCTGGTGTCTGCCTGGTGTTCGCCGGCGCCGGTGCTCGCGCACCCATTCATTGGCGGCCGGGCTTGACCACGAGACCGGCGACTAGCGGACAGTCACCTCACGAGTCCTATGTCTACACAAAACCGGACCACCTCCTCTCCCGTGTACCTCAACGGTAAGTCGCGCGCCCGATTGCGGCAAGCGCATAAGCCCGCTGGTCGCGGGCGTAGCCTGGACGCGTCAGGTCCCCGCGGGGCACGGCGCGACCGGTGTGAGGTAGCCCGAGGATGAGCCGCGACGCTGGTGCTGGGCTCCACGCCCACCCTGGGCTGGACGCCCACGCTCACCATGGCGACCTTGCCCCGGCTGATGTCCCCGTCGACGTTGATGCGCCCGATTGGCAGACCAAGCTGCGCGAGGGGGGTTATCGGCTGACAGCGCAACGCCAGCTCGTCCTGGAGGCCGTTTCACGCCTCGGACATGCCACCCCGGAAGACATCTGCGTCGAGGTCCGTTCCACTGCACATGCGGTCAATATCTCGACCATCTACCGCAATCTCGAATTGCTGGAAGAGCTCGGCCTCGTCGCCCATGCGCATCTCAACCACGGCGCCCCGACTTACCACGCAACGACCGAGGAGCCGCACGTCCACCTCGTGTGCAGCCGCTGCGACGCCGTCCAGCCGGTCTCCACGGAGCTCGTCGCTGACGTCGTCGCGCGCCTTGGTCAGGAGCGCGGATTTCGGGTCGACGTGCGCCACGTGACCTTCTCCGGACTGTGCAAGGACTGCTCATGAGCGTCACCGATACCGCCCCGACCGCGGCGCCGAGCGTCCTGCTCGGACGTCCCGGTGCCGTCGCCGGCGACCCGCCTGATGACGCTGTCGCCGCGCATTACGGCGATCCGCTGCGCGAACAGACTCTTCCCGCTGGGCTGGTCGATCGCTCCCAGCGCGAGGTCGTCTCCGTCACCGGTCCGGATCGGCTGAGCTGGCTACACACGCTCACCAGCCAGCACCTGTCCGAACTCGCGCCGGGCGCCGGTATCGAGGCGCTGATCCTTTCCCCGCACGGGCATGTGGAGCACCACCTCTCGCTCGTCGACGACGGCGAGACCACATGGATCGACGTGGAGCCAGGTACGTCGGCCGAGCTCGTGGCGTACCTGGACCGCATGCGCTTCATGCTCCGGGTCGAGGTGGCCCGCGATTCGCGTGCAGTGCTGACGGCCGTCGGGGACGGGGCCGAACCGGCCTTGCAGACCGAGGGGCTGCGGGCGCATCACATGCCTTGGGGCGTCGATCTTCTGGTGCCGCGGGACCAGGTTGGTGCCATTGTCGACGCTCTGGGACTTCCGCTTGTCGGCCACTCCGCTTTCGAGGCCGCGCGGGTCGCTGCCCGCCGGCCACGGCTCGGTTTCGAGAGCGATCACCGGACGATCCCGAACGAGCTGCCGTGGCTCGACACCGCGGTCCACCTGAACAAGGGGTGCTACCGCGGGCAGGAAACGGTAGCCCGCACGCACAATCTGGGCCGCCCGCCGCGGCGGCTGGTGCTGCTGCAGCTGGATGGTGCCCTGCCCGAGCGGGGTGCGCCGGTGCTGGCAGCGGAGCGCACCATCGGCTGGATCGCGACCCCCGCCTACCACGCGGAACTCGGACCGATCGCGCTCGCCGTCATCAAGCGCAACGTGGCCGACGACCAGTCGCTCACCGCCGAGGGCATCGCCGCGTCGATCGACCCAGCCTGACGATCCAGGCTCGCGCCGTTAGCTGCGGCCGAACAGGCCCTTGCGCTTGCGGGCGTGCTGGCCCCCACCGGGCGCCGCCGGAGCGGGCGCCGGACGGTTGGGCATCCGCGGCGCAGACGTGTTGGTCGTCTCGGTGGTCAGGCCGCTGAGCTCCCGTAGCAGCGCGGCGGTGTCGGCGAGGCCGTTCTCGCGACGCGGCCGCGGGGTGTGGCCCTCGGGTGCCGCCGGCGGTGCCTGCGGCTCCGGATCGGACTCGGGGTCCTCTTCGGGGTTGGGCAGGCGCGCCACCGATTCTTCGGAGAACTGAGAGAGCAGCCGGGCGGCGTTGGCCGCTGACGCGCGGCTCTCGTGCGCCGACTCGATGTGCTCGTCGTGCTCGGCGGCCGCGGGGTCGACCAGGGCCTCGGCATCGAAGACAGTCTCTGGCCCGGCGTCGATCTCCGGCTCGCGAGCAGCGTCGAAGAGGGGCTCGGGCTCTTGCGCCTCGACCTCGGTCGGTTCGTCGACCTCGACCAGATCGTCGACCCCGTCCAGGACCTCGACCAGATCGTCGACCTCGTCCAGGATCTCGGCCTCCCCCTCAACCTCGGCCTCAACCTCGGCCTCGGCGACCGGCTCATCAATCAGAGCCTCGACCGGCTCGCTCTTCTCGACCGATTCGAGTGCGGGGAGCTCGTCGGCGGCTTCGTCGGCGGCTTCGTCAACGGTCTCGTCCGCACCGGGTTCCGCGGAGGCGAACGGCAGCGTGATGACGGCGGCCAGGTACTCGTCGCCTTCGTCGGCCAGGGGCTCAGTTTCCGCCTCAACCTCGGGCTCGAGCTCAGGCGCCGGGTCGATCTCAACGTCAGGCTCGGGCGCCGCCTCAGCGACCGGCTCGAACTCGAACTCGGCCTCGTCATCGGCCTCGTCATCGGCCTCGTCGTCGACCTCATCCACGACCTCATCCACGACCTCAACGACCGGCTCCGGCTCAGCCTCGGCAGGCGCGTCGCTCTCGTCGGGGCTGGTCATGGCGACCGACAGAGCGGCGCTCACTCGGGCAAGCGCGTCGGCGAGCGTGTCGCCCTGCGCCGTGCGCGGGGGCTGCCAGGGAGCGCCGACGGGCGACAGCCCGATCTCAAGATCTGCCGCGGCCACACTGTCGAAGGAGAACGCGGCAGCGATCGCGGCGAGTGACCGGGATTCGCCCTCATCGCCATGGGCCGAGCCGTCGCCGTGCAGGTCCTCGGTGTCGTGGAGATCGTCGTCCTGCTCGTCGTCCGACGGATGGGCGACCTGCACCAGACCCGATTCGACGAGCGCTGCGATCTTCCGGCCGGCGTCGAGGAGGGTGAAGCCGGTGGAGCTGGCGAGCTCGGCGACGGTCTTGCTGCCGTCGACCGCGCACAGCAGCGCGAATCCGTCGGCGTCCATCTCCAGATTCGGATCGCCCTCGGGGTTCCCGGCTTGGGCGGCGAGGGAGACGACGGCGTCGGCGCCGTGCACTGTGGCCAGCAGTTCCCGCCATTGCGCCTGACGTTCGGCGACGACCCCGAGCGCGTCCACGACGTTGAGGGGGGTGGGCAGACTCGGCCCGGTGCGTTCCCGGCGGCGGAAGCGCCAGCTGCCCGCTGACCACTCACAGAGCTCGGTCAGCGCGGCGAGCGCCTGCTCCAGGACGAGCGCGTCGACTTCCTGCTCGTCGGCCAGTCCCAGGTGGATCAGCAGCTCAGCGAGGGTCCAGGTCGCCAGTTCGGTCTCCTGCGCCTCCCTGGCTTCTGCCAGATCGGCGGGGGTGAGGCGGCGATTGGCGACAAGGCGGGCCCCGACAGCGTCTTCCGCTCCGGGCAGGATCGCGTTGCAGATCGCGCCTTCACGCATTGCCACGGTCGCTTCGAGGGACCGTCGACCCCCCGGCTGGACGTAAACACAGCCGGTCGCTTTCGCGTCTGCCAAGCGTTTGAGCAGGTCAGAAAGCGGCGTCGTCTTGAGATCGCCGCGCAGCACGCCCGCCCCCTTCCCATCAGCCACATGCCCATGTGGTTGACGCCTCCTTGTGACTCGGCAGCTGCGAGCCGTGGATTGAGCCGTCTGGGCGTGTCTGTATCGACCGCTTGCGGAGGGACTCGCTGCAAAAGGGGCTTGTGAATCGGCGACGACTGCCGAAAGGAGTGTCAATTAGCCTTGGGATCGACCGGCGTACGCCCATGGGGTCATGCTGACCACATGGGTGCCGCGCCGGCACCGCGCCGGGGGACGTCGACAGGGAGGTCCACGTGGAGGGCGTTCTTACCGGTGGTAAGCGCCGCATCGACAAAGTCCTGGCGTCCAACTACCTCGAGGGTCTCGAGAAGTTGCCGCTGGACGAGGTCCGGTCGCTGCGCGAGGAGGCTGACCAGGAAGAGACAGACCTGTCTTACCTGCGCCGGCTGTTGCAAGGGCGGATCGACATCGTTGCTGCCGAGCTGATCAGGCGCTCCGGCGGAGACGCCCAGGGAATCGTGGGTGAGCTCCCGCAGATCCTTTCCGACGGTCCCCGCGGGCAGGCTCACGGTCTCGGACGTCATCAGGTCACCGAACCCTCCAACGCCGGCTCCACCCGCCGCGCCGAGGAGCAGGCGGCCGCGATGGACGTCACCGATCTCAGCGATCACGACGACGACGAGGTGCACGCTCTCCTCGAGAGCCTGCGCGCGACGGAGTCCGACATCTCCGCGCGTCGCCGCGCCGTTCAGGGTGTGTACGACGCCGCCAGCGCCGAGATCACCCGCCGCTACCGCGACGGCCGCGCCGACGTCGGCGACCTGCTACGCGAAGACGACCCTGACGCCTGAGCCGCTCTTGAAAGCGGTCTGCGTTTTCTGTGGCTCCAGCGATGGCGTCCAGCCGGAATTCCGTGCGGCGGCGACGGCGTTGGGCTCCTTCCTCGGCGGGCAAGGCATCGACGTTGTCTACGGCGGTGCGTCCGTCGGCTTGATGGGCGCGGTCGCCGATGCGGCGCTCGGGGCCGGGGGACGGGTCTACGGCGTCATCCCGCGTCACCTCGTGGACCGCGAACTCGCGCACCCCGGACTCACCGCACTGCACGTCACGGACAACATGCACGAGCGCAAGGCGGTGATGGCCGAACTCTCCGATGCCTTCACCGCGCTGCCGGGCGGCTTCGGCACCCTCGAGGAACTGGCCGAGGTCACCACCTGGGCGCAGCTCGGCCTGCATCACAAGCCGATCGGCTTGCTGAACGTCGCCGGCTTCTACGACCTGTTCCTGGAGCACGCCGATCGGATGGTGACCG
>DATAVO010000060.1:0-24191 GCA_036267695.1 Frankiaceae bacterium | reverse complement strand
CCCATGGCGTACCGGCTGTGGGCACGTCCGCGTCGCATCCGCGTGCCTCCGTTTTTCGGTCTGTGGCTCGCGCTGCTCGTCTGGGTCATTGCCGGTGGCTTCATGATCGGCCAGCACCTGCCGGGCACGCTGTCCACGAGTGGCGGCTTCATCGGCTGGGGGGTCCGGGCCGCCAACATGCTCGCCGCCACCGTGGTCCTGCTGTACGTCGGGAACCTCCGCGAGGACGAGCTGCCCGCGCGCAAGGTGATCCGGATGCTCGGATTCTTCTTTTGCGTGACCGTCGCTGGAGGCGTGCTCGGGGTCCTGTTCGGCAACTTCAGCTTCACGTCGCCCTTCGAGATGATCCTTCCGCACGGCATCCGCGCCAACTACTACGTGCATCAGCTCATCCACCCCGGCTTCGCCCAGGTTCAGGACATTCTGGGTAAGACGTCCCCGCGTCCCAAGGCACCGTTCGCGTACACCAACAACTGGGGTAACAACCTGGCATTGCTGATGATTTGGGCTGTCGTCGCCGGCTGGGTCCTGGGTTCGCGCCGGACCCGGTTCTGGACCGTGATCACCCTGATCGTCTCGGCCGTTCCGATCATCTACTCGGTGAACCGGGGTATGTGGATCGGGCTCGGGGTCTCGCTGCTGTTCGTGGCATTCCAGCTGGCGTCACGTGGCCGGCTCGGGATGCTCGCCGGCATCGCCGGTATCGCGGTCGTTACCGCCCTGCTCGTGACGGTGACCCCGTTGCGATCCATCGTTGACGCGCGGCTCAGCCACGGCCAGAGCAATACGATCCGCGGCAGTTTGAACGGTGCTGCCTTTGACGCTGCAGTACGTTCGCCCATCGTCGGCTGGGGGACCACGCGTTCCGTGCTGGGCAGTCCGGATTCGATCGCGATCGGCAAGACGTCGTCGTGCCAGACGTGTGGCAACGCCCCGATCGGCAGCACCGGCGAACTGTGGAACATCCTCATTGCCAACGGTTTCGTCGGTGCCGGGCTGTACTTCGGGTTCATCGTGCTGGTCGCTATCCGCTACCGCCGCATCCGAGCGCCCGAGGCCGTCGCGGCCCGCCTGGTGCTCTATCTGGCGCCGTTCTATGCCGTCTTCTACTCCGCCGTGCCGACCGGACTGGTCATCACGTTCATCTCGATGGCGCTGCTGTGGCGGATGGATCCGCGGCGGGTCAACGTGCCGCTACCAGCCGAGCCCGATGTGATCGTGCTGCCGCCGGATCCGCCCGCGGTCATCGTTCTGCCCTGACGCGACGGGCCGTTCTACCGGCTAGCCATGCGATTGGCTGAGCTGCTTCGCCGTCTCGCGAAGTACCGGCGCCAATTGCGAATGCCCGTCGACCCGGTAGTCGCAGTCTCCCGCGTCCTGGTCCCAGATCGTGACCGCCCGGATCCGGGGGAGTGCCCGTAAACCGGCGGGAATCGACTGGTAGAAGGCGGCCGTCGCCTGGGGCTGCTTCGAGTCGTAGGCGCTGCCGGTTTCGCTGATCATGTAGGGCTTGTCGAGGCTGATCCCATTCCGCACCCCCGTCGTCGCCAGCCATTGGTAGAACGGCGCCGCGATCTCCTCGAAGGTCTGCGGAGGGTCGGATCCCACGTCGCCGTTCTGGCAGCCCCGGGAGTCGTAGGGGTCCCACGAGATCCAGTCGACGGCATCGTTCCCCGGATACAACTTCAGCACCGTCGGGAAGTTCGGCGGATAGCCGGTGACCACCCATGTCCAGATCGCCTGGGTGGCGCCCGCAGCGCGGAAGACCTGGCGTATGTGGCGCCAGGCAGCGACGAATTGCGCCGGGGTTCCTCGTGCTTTGAGCTTGGCCTTGCCGTCGGCCTCGTGGTCGAAGGTGATGAAGAACGGTTTGTCCAGCGCGGCCAGTCCCTTGGCCGCACTCTTCAACGTCGCGTCGAAATCGCCTGCCGCGACAGCCGACCATCGCACTTCGGGGCGCCCGGGCTTGGCGAATTGGCGGGACTCGAGATTGATGTGCAGGGTCTGGCCGTTGTCGACGACCGCACGCTCGTCAGCGCTGGGCAGATCGCCCGAGTCGATCGAGTCGAAGAAGTAGATGACGTCGAACTTGCGGCCCATCGTCTGCTCGAGCCCGCTGACCGAGCCGCCTTCCGCGGACGTGCCCCACAAGACCTTGCAGGTCGGGCCCTCCAGCAGCGTCGAACAGCCACCTGCCTGCGTACTTGTGGACGCGCTCGGCGAGGCCGAGGAGGCCGACGAGGACGGCGACGGCGCGGGCGTTTTGGAGCTACCGCCGCAGGCGGCGAGCACGCCGGCCAGCGCACCGGCGCTCGCCAACCGGATCCAGCGCCGGGCCGCGGCGCGCCGCTTGCGCGCAGGGACGACGGGAATCACGCGCCCGCGCGCCGATCGAACTCGTCGAGCACCTCGGGGGTGCGCTCGGTGTCGACCTTGCGCGCAAACAAATCCGTGCTCGCGGCGGCCTTTTCGACGTCGCTCAGCTCCAGAAATGCGGGATGGCGTTGGCCTTTGGTCCACGGAATGTAGCGCCGCCGGTCGTCTTGCACCTGCAAATGTTGGGCATTGTTCAGCAGCAGGGTCGGCAGGAATCCCTCATCGGGAATGGAGCAGCGATTGAAATACCGGGCCACCTGGGGGAGGCGCTCCTGCTGCTCGAGGACGTGATGCACGGCGGCTGCGCCGAGGTTCAGCCACTGGTCACCGACGTAGAGCGACAGTTTCTTGCCGTCGAAGGGATGCCGGCGCGGAAAGGGCACCGAGCGGTGGGTGCCGGGCAAACGCAGCTTGCGAAGGTAGCGCCGCCGGGTGAGCTGCTGCCACGGATGGACGTCATGGCCGGGGTGCGCATCGACCCGGAAATACCGCAGGTAGGCGTCTTTTGTGGACTGCGCGAGATCCTCCTCGATGCTCTGCATGGGCCGCGTGGGGTAGTCCTGGCCGGAGATGACAAGCACCCATGACAGGTCAGGCACATGGGTCACGGCGAACCGTAATCCGTTCACGACCGTCAGCGCGAGGGTCATCCGTCCCCATTGGGCGTGCTGGGGTGAGGGCATCTGCAGAACGGCATCGGATCGAGGCAGGTCCAGTGCTGGACCGGTGGGATCGTGATGAATTACCACTGCCGTATTCGAACCCGCTGTGAGACGGCTGACCAATCGGTGGACAAGCGGCGGATCGCGGTGGGAAAGAACAAGAACAACTACTGGGCCAGCCGTCACGAAGCCGCGTCCTTTCTGGTCTGGCAGCCGATGGTACGCAGCTAGTCGGCGCGTCGGGTGGCGGCGCTCAGGTGAGGGAAAAGCCGCATGAAACTCTCACGCACGTCCTGCACTATCTGCACGAACCTGCTGCAGGAACAGGCAACGTCGGGATGGTGACAGGCGGTCAATCGGGCGTTGGACGGACGAATGGAGGAACCGACCACTGGAGGCGTTCACCCGCTTGCTCGGCATCGGCTTAGCCCGTTTGCGCTAGAGCGAACTCGGCCAGCTGCCGACAAGCCGTCGCAAGAGGCGCCGCATTCGGGTGAATCGCGTGAATGACGCCCCTGTGAGCGGGTGCCCTCGTAGCATGGAGGCAGGCTACCGAGCACCCGCCAAAGCCGATCGGGGTACGAGAGCCGAGCGGCGGTCGGCAGCTCCAGCTGTCCGGCATCCCTCAGCAAACAACCCAGTTCAGCTCGTCTTTTTCGGTTTCCGGCCACGCGCCGATTTCGCCGCAAGGGACTAAGGGACCGGGCACAATGGCCGATAGAAGTACAAATTCTGCGCGTTGCAAGGGGTGGCTACATGTCAAGCGTTCCGCACTCTTCTGGGCTGGCTCCGGCCAGCGCGCGCAGCGCGTCCGATCAGGGTCCGACCTCACTGTCGGACTACGGCAGTGCCCTCATGCGGCGCTGGTGGCTGGTCCTGCTCGGCCTGCTCGTCGGTGCCGCAGTGGGGGCGGGGTACCTGAATCTCGTGCACAAGAGCTACACATCGACGGCGACCGTTCAGGTCACCGACACCGGCGTGAGCGACTCTTCGCTTCCGTCCGCCTCCCGTAACACCACGGCCAATGTGGACATGGACACCGAGGCGGCGATCGTCACCTCCAACACGGTGGCGAGCCTGGCCGCCAAGGGCCTGAACACGAACCTCACCCCGACCCAGCTCGCCGCCAAGGTGAAGGTCACCGTGCCTCCGAACTCGGCGGTGCTGGCGATCTCCTTCCACGCGGGCAACGCTCTCGACGCCAAGGCCGGCGCCCAGGTCTTCGCCAACAGCTACCTCGCCAACCGCGCGAGCATCGCCAACGGCCTCGTGGCCGCTGAGCTGAAGACCCTGCAGGACCAGCTGCCCGCGCTGAACAAGCAGCTGTCGGACCTGACCGGCCAGATCGCGACGCTCCCGCAGAACTCGCCGCAGCGTGCTTACGCCGATGCCCAGCAGGGCGTCGTCACCCAGCAGATCAATACCATCAATGCCGCGATCAACCCGCTGCTCCAGCAGCGCGTCACCGCCGGCCGGCTCCTGAGCCCGGCCAACCTGCCGACCGCGGCAAGCTCACCCAAGCGTTCGCTGGTCCTGCTCAGCGGAGTCCTCGGCGGACTGCTGGTCGGTGCCGTGCTCGCGCTGTTCGCGGTCCGTCGCGATCGCCGGGTGCACAGCGCCGCGGAGATCACCCACCGCGTCGGGCTCCCGGTCCTCGCCGAGCTCTCCGGTCCGGTCGTCAAGAGCCTCGGCCAGCTGAACGCCGAGTTCGGCGGCGCTGCTCCGGTACGCGAACTGCGTGACCGGCTCGTCGCCGGCGGCGTCGCCCGCTCCGTGCTGGTCGTCCCGCTGTCCGCCGCTGCCGGTGGATCGCTGGTTGCCGTGAACCTGGCGGCGTCGCTGTCGGCCGACGGCTCCTCGTGCTCGCTGGTCTGCGCCTCGCCTGACTCGGTGTCGCCGCTGCGGCTACGCATCCCGTCTGCTCCGGGCCTCAGCGACGCTCTGGCGTTCGGCTTCACCGACGTCCGCTCCACGCTGACCCACCTGAACGACCAGCGCCTGGGCGTGCTGCCTCCTGGCCGCCAGCCCAAGGCCCTGCTCGACCGGCTGCACGGCAACGCGATGCTCGATCTCGTCCGCGATCTGCGCAAGCACTACGACCACGTCGTGGTGGAGGCGCCGGTTTGGTCCTCGACCCGCAGCGCGCTCGTGCTCGGTCGCGGCGCCGAAGCCGTGATCCTCGTGGCCGAGTCCCGGCTGACCACCCGCGATGAGGTGCTCGAGGCCGGGCAGATGCTGACCGAGAGTGGAGTCCCGGTGCTCGGTGTGGTGATGGTGCCGCGCCTGCGCGGCACCGGACTTTCCGGAGATGCCGCACGTGCCGGCCAGCACGCCGCCAAGAGTGGGGCTGCTACCGACGCTGATGGAACCACCATGATCGTCGGGTCGGCCGGAGCCGCCGGGTCGTCACCGAACGTCCGGTGAGCGTGCGCGCCGCAACCGTTGGCGCCGCACTCGCGATGCTGGGTTGTCTCACCGCGGGCTGCGCTGGCGGGAGTTCAGCCTCCATCAGCAATCCACCGGCAAGCACTCCGGCCACCACCAGCGCTCCGCCGGTGACCCCGAAGCCCACGGCAGCGCCGGTCGCGACGCTTCCGCTGACGGGTCTCGGAACCAACAGCAAGGCGGCGGCGTCGCAGCGGGTCATGGCTGCTGCGCTGTCCGCGAGCTACGGGCAGACCCAGCCGGTCGGTGCCAGCCTCGCCGAGACCGTCTTCGTCGAGTACACCGACACGATCCGGATGCTCGCGCTCTACCAGTCGGTTGCGGCCTCAGGCATCGGACCCATCGCCCCGACCCGGCCCGTCGACGGGCCGCTCCTCGGCATCCTGCATGCGGCCTACGCGAATGCCGGTGGCCCGGTGGGCTTCGTGACGCAGCTTGATCAGGCCACCGCTGTCAGTGATCTGAGCACCACCAAAGACCCCGCGGCCTACGTCGCCGGCGCGAACGGCGAGACGACCTCGACCGACGCGCTGCGCAAGTCGACGGCCACCACCCCGGCGCCGCCGCCACTGCTCACCTTCGGCAGCGCGACCGACCCAGTGGCCAAGGCGGCCAAGGCGGCGCACACCGTTACCGTGTCCGTCGCCGGCTATCCGACGGTCACGTGGAACTATGACGCGAAGTCCGGTCGCTGGCACACCACGGACCAGGTGATGTCGGCCGGTAGTCCCACCAACCTGGTCTTCCAGAAGGTGTCCTACAAGACGGTCCAGCTGCATCACCCGGGGGGTCCCGACGTCCCCAGCGCCCGCGTGTCCGGCAAGGGCGTGGCGACGGTGCTGTCCGGGCCGAGCGCAATCACTGGAGTTTGGACCAAGCCTGGCGATGTAGCCGTGACGGTCTATGCCGATTCGACAGGTGTGCCGCTGAGTTTCAAGCCCGGGGTGACCTGGGTGCTCCTGATCCCGAGTGAAACGCAGGTGACGTACTCATGACGTCTCTCTACGCCCCTGCGCCCGTCCTCACGATGCCTCGGACGGTCGAGCCACTCACCCCGCCCGTCAGCCGCGTCCGGCGCTGGTTCCGCGATCCTTCCTGGCCGCTGCAGGCAGTTCTGCTCGGCTTCCCGGTCTTCTGGGTCCTCGGCTTGGGCGAGTTCGGCTGGCCGATCATGTCCCTGCCCATGGCCTACCAGCTCTGGCGGCTGCGCCGGCCCATCAAGGTCCCGCCCTACTTCGGTCTGTGGGCGGCGCTCCTGCTGTGGGTGCTCGCCGGCGGCCTGCTGATCGGGCAGCACCTTCCCGGCACGCTCACTGGCAGCGGTGGCTTCACCGGATGGGGGCTGCGTGTCATCGACATGGCTGCGGCCACCATCCTGATGCTCTACGTCGGCAACCTCACCGAAGAGGAGATGCCCAAGCGCAAGGTCATCCACTGGCTGGGCTTCCTGTTCGGCGTGACCGTGCTCGGCGGCCTGCTCGGGGTGCTGATCGGCAACGTGTCGTTCTCCTCGCCCTTCGAGTTGATCCTGCCGCACGGGGTGCGGTCGAACTACTACGTCAAGCAGCTCGTCCACCCAGGTTTTGCCCAGGTCCAGGACGTGCTGGGGCACACCTCGCCGCGTCCCAAGGCCCCGTTTGCGTACACCAACAGCTGGGGCAACAACTTGTCGCTGCTGATGATCTGGTTCGTGGTCGGCTGGTGGTCCTACGGCTCTCGGCGCAGCAAGATCTTCGTTGCTGTGGTCGGTGCCATCGCCGCCGTACCGGTCATCTACTCGCTCAACCGCGGCGTCTGGATCGGCCTCGGCCTGTGCGTGCTCTACCTGACGTTCAAGCTGACGGCACGGGGCCGCTTCGGCATGCTCGGCGCCGTGATGGGTGCCGTCGCCATCGGTGCCGTCATTTTCGCGTTCACGCCGCTGAACTCCATCGTCACCCAGCGCCTGCAGCACGGGCAGAGCAACTCGATCCGCTCGAGTCTGGATCAGCAGGCCTACCAGGCTGCGGTGAAGTCGCCCATCGTCGGCTGGGGAACCACGCGTTCCGCGCTGGGCAGCCCGACCTCGATCGCCGTCGGCAAGACGCCGTCCTGCCCGACCTGTGGAAACGCGCCGATCGGAAGCACGGGTGAGATCTGGGCGATCCTGATCGCCAACGGCTTCGTCGGCGCGATCTTCTTTGTCGGCTTCCTGGTGCTCGTCTCCTTCCACTATCGAGCTGATAGATCGCCGGAGGGGATCGCCGCGAGGTTGATCCTGTATCTCGCGCCGTTCTACGCGCTGTTCTACGCCGAACTACCCACGGCGCTGAGCCTGACGTTCGTGTCGCTGGGCCTGCTATGGCGTTCGAACGAGCCGAAGCCGAAGCGACTGGCGGGGGTCAGGATTTGAATGACCTCCGCGTAGATGTCGAGAATTACACCGAGCAGATCGTCACGCTGCTCTGGCCTGACGCGGCCGTAGACGCTGAGGGCGGTGCGGCGGGAATGCTGGCACTGCCGAGCGTGCGCCGGGCGCGGCTGCTGGTGCCGGCCCGTCAGCGCAAGGTGGCCTCAAGCGCGGTGCAGCGCTACAGCGTCCACGGTGATGCGAAGGCGCGGCTGTCGAGTGCGGCGCTGTCCATCGGGCTGCGCAGCGGTCTGCTGCAGCCGCTGATCCGGCGGCGTTCCTGGCTTCCCGGCGGCACCGCCGAGCAGGGCAGCATCACGGCGCATCTGCGCACGATCGTCTCTCTCGACTGCGAGGTCGCCGTCTACGTCGGCCTTCCACGCGGCAATCGCAAGCCGGTGCTGCTCGTCCTCGAGCCGAACGGCACGCTGTCAGCCGTCGCCAAGCTGGGTGTCACGGCATTGAGCGGTCGCCTGATCCGCAACGAATCTGAGGCGCTCACCACGCTCAACGCGGCGCCCCTCAAGCACGTCACCGTGCCCCAGGTGCTGTTCGCGGGGGAGTGGGCGGGCGCACCGCTGCTCGTGCAGTCGGCCCTGCCAGAGATCGGTCCGGCGCCGGGCGATACGGCTCGTCGCCGCGAGGCGGCTGCCGTCGAGATCAGCCGTATCAACGGAGTCGAGACGCACCGCGTCGCGACCAGCCCCGTGCTCGATGAGCTGGAGCAGCGCGTCGCCGCGCTGCCCGAGGGATCCGAACGGGACCTGGCCGGCCGGACCCTGTACCGGCTGCGCGACGCCGGCGACGTCGAGTTCCCGGTGGGCAGCTGGCACGGTGATTGGACGCCGTGGAACCACGCCGCCGCATCGACCGGCGGGATGCTCGTCTGGGACTGGGAGCGTTTCAGCGCGGGCGTGCCGCTCGGCTACGACGCGCTGCACTTCAGCGGACAGGTCGGGGCCGGCCTGCACGGCGGGCCTCAAGGTGCGCTCGCTGTCACCCGATCCGAACTGAACGCACTGCTCGATCCGTTCGGCGTCGCGGCCGAGGCCCGCCAGACCGTATTCGCGCTCTACCTGCTCGAGATTTTGGTCCGTTACACCGAGGACGGCCAGGCCCGGATGGCCATTGGCCGGAGCTGGGTCGACGCGCTTGCGGGATGCCTGGAAGGGTTCCTGGCCGACCTTGCGCGGCCCTCGTCACAGCAGAGGAAGGCATCGTGACCGCCGAACGTACGCCCCGTGTCCTCGCCGAACGCGCGGTGAAGCTCGCCTCGCGTGACGTGGGGCTGCTGACGTCGCGCTGGCGGATGACGCCCTCGCTGCTCATCGTCGGCGCGCAGCGGTGCGGAACCACCTCGATGTACAAGGACCTGACCCAGCACCCCGCTGTGCTGCCGGCCGTCATGCAAAAAGGCATCCACTACTTCGACACCGGCTACGAGCACCATCACCGCTGGTACATCGCGCACTTCCCGCTGCGCCGCACCGCCGCCCGGCTGCAGAAGACCATCGGTGTCGCCCCGATCACCGGCGAGTCGAGCCCGTACTACATGTTCCACCCGCTCGGAGCCGGCCGGATCGCTGCCGATCTGCCGGACATACGCCTGCTGGTGCTGGTCCGCGATCCCGTGGAGCGTGCTTACTCAGGGCACACGCACGAGACCGCGCGGCGTTACGAGACCGAGTCTTTCGAGCGCGCCCTGGAGCTCGAGCCGGAGCGGACCGCCGGCGAAGAGGAAAAGCTGATCTCCGATCCCGGCTACCAGAGCTTCGCCCACCAGCACCACAGCTACCTGGCCCGCGGGCGCTACGTCGAGCAGCTCGAGCGGCTGGAGGCAGCCGTCGGCCGCGACCGTATCCACGTGGTCGACTCCGGCCGGTTCTTCGACGAACCGGAGCCGGTCTACGACGAGATCATCGATTTCCTGCAGCTTCCGGCCTGGCGCCGGCCGGAGTTCAAGCAGCACAACTCGCGTCCGCGCATGGACATGTCGCCCGAGCTCAGGACGAAGCTCGAGGAGTACTTCCGGCCCTTCGACGAGAAGCTCACCGACTGGCTCGGCCGCCCGCCGAGCTGGCTGAAGTGATCTGACGCGAACGCCTTAGTGACTTTGAAGTGATACTCCGGTGACAATGAGTCAAGCCAGGGTGACGAGCCGCCCGGTGCCTCCGCGGGGGGACACGTCTGCCCTCAGCGGCCCGGGCAGCACGGACCTGGCCGCTGTCGGGCGGGGCAGCCGGCTCGGTCTGATCGGCGCCGGTTTCTCGGCGCTGGCCAACCTGGCGCTCGCCCTCGTCGTCACGCGGGGCTTCGGACGTCACGACGCGGGTCTGTTCTTCTCCGTCACCGCGGTCTTCCTGGTGCTGGAGATGCTCAGCCGGCTGGGCACCGACACGGCGTCGGTCTACTTCATCGCCCGCCTGCGGGCGCTGGGCGAGCCGCATCTGATCAACGCTCACCTGCGTGCCGCGATCAAGCCGGTGCTGGCCGTGACCCTGGCCTGTTCTGCGGCGCTCGCGATCTTCGCGGGATACCTGAGTCGTGAGCTCCTCGATGGGAGCTCACCACTCGATCTGCAAGTCATGGCCGCCTTCCTGCCGTGTGCGGTGGCGTACGACATCTGTCTGGCGGCGACCCGCGGTTTCGGCACCGTCGTCGCCGCGACCGTCCTCGAGAAGCTGCTGCGTCCCGGGCTCCAGCTGGTCTTGCTGGCCGTCGTGGCCGCCGTGGGATCGGCCGACCAGCTGGCGATCGCCTGGGCGCTGCCGTACCTGATCGTGCTGCCGATGGCGGTCGTGGTCCTGGTACGCCTGGTCCGCGGCGAGAATGTGCCGCAGCGTTCAGCGGACCGCGACGTCTTCCGTCCGTTCTGGGCTTTTGCCGCGCCGCGCAGTGTCACGGGCTTGGCGCAGGCGCTGCTGCAGCGGCTGGACATCGTCATCGTCGCGGCCATTCTCGGGCCTTCCGAGGCAGCCATCTATGCTGCCGCCACCCGCTTCCTGGTGCTCGGGCAGCTGGGCAATCAGGCGATTTCAGCGCCCGTGGAGCCGCGCCTTTCCGGGCTGCTGGCCCGCCGCGACATCGCCGGATCGCAAGACGTCTATCGGCTGTCCACCGCCTGGCTGATCTGCGTGAACTGGCCGCTCTTCCTGGTGACCGCGGTGTACGCGTCGACCATCATGGAAGCGTTCGGCAAGGGTTACCACAGCGGCTGGACCGTCGCGATGCTGCTGTGCCTGTGCATGCTGGCGGCGACGGGCGTCGGCCTGGTCGATGTCGTCCTCGTCTTCGCCGGCCGCACCACGTGGAACCTGTTCAACACCGTGACCGCGCTGGCCATCAACATCGCCATCGACGTGGCGCTGCTGCCCCACATCGGGCTCATCGGAGCTGCGGTGGGCTGGGGCGGGGCCATCCTCATCACCAACTTGCTGCCGCTCGCCCAGATCCATCATCTGCTCGGGCTGCATCCGTTCGGCAAGCGCGTGTATACCGCGGTGCTGGTGACGGTGGTGTCCTTCGGGCTCGTGCCAGGCCTGACCCGGCTCTTCCTCGGCGACGGCTTCACGTCGCTGGTCATCGCCGGGCTACTGGGCCTTTGCGTGTACGCCGCGCTGATGCATCGGTTCCGCGGCGTGCTGCAGCTCGACCTGCTGCTCGGCCGCTTCATGAAGCATTCGCCCGGCGCGCGCGCGTCGAAGGCTCCGGCAGCTGTCGCCAGCGCGCCGGTGGCTGCGAGCACAGCGGTCGAGCCCGCTCCGGCGGGACGTGGCTCGCGCCGGCGCATCGGACGTCACCGGTGGTCGGATTGAGTGCCCGCGACGCCGCAGACGCCAAGGCGCCCGAAGTCCTTTATCTGGGGGGATTCGGACGCTCGGGGTCGACTCTGCTCGAGCGCTCGGTCGGCGAGCTGGGTGACGCGTGTGCTGTCGGCGAGCTCGTCCACCTCTGGGAGCGCGGGCTCGGCAACAACGAGCTGTGCGGCTGCGGGCAGCCGTTTCGCCAGTGCCCGTTCTGGACCGAGGTCGGCGAGGTCGCCTTCGGTGGCTGGGATGCGCTTGATGCTGACCACGTCGCGAGTCTCAAGCACTCCGTCGACCGCAATCGGCACTTCGGCCGGCTGCTGATCGGTTCGCGCTTCGGCAGCTTCGGCCGCCGGCTCCGCGAATACACCGCGCTGTATGACGCGATCTACCGGGCAGTTGCGCAGGTCTCCGGCGCCCGGCTCGTCATTGATTCCAGCAAACACGCGTCGCTCGCGCTGTGCCTGCGCAAGGGAAGCGGTAGCCGCGTCCGCATCGCCCACGTGGTCCGTGACAGCCCTGCAGTCGTCTACAGCTGGACGAAGGTGGTGGCGCGTCCGGAGGCGACCGGCGACACCATGGCGCGCTACACACCTGGCCGTGCTGCCCTGTGGTGGGACTCCTACAACCTGATGTTCAGCCTCATCGGCCTCACCCGAATCCCGCTGCGGCGCGTGCGCTACGAGGATTTCGTCCGCGATCCGCTGGAAACGGTCCGGGGGCTGGCGACGTGGGCCGGGTCTGCCTCCGACCCCGCCGATTACATCAACGCTGACGTGGTGCGTCTCACGGCCGGACACACCGTCGCCGGAAATCCGATGCGCTTTCGCACCGGCGAAATTGCCATTCGCCGGGATCAGGAATGGGCCTCGGCGATGGCGCCCGGCCTGCAGCGCCGGGTACGCCTCTGGACGCTCCCTTTCCGCTGGCGATACGGGTATTTCAAGCGCCGCGGCGCCGATTCGCAGGTGACCATCAGCACACCGCTCGACCGGGGGACAACGCGCGAAGTCAACAGCAGGGAGCACTCGCGCCACCTATAGTTACATGATCCATTTCTTTCCCTCCGCGCCGGATTCAGGTCAAGAAACTCCCGGTGACGACCGATAAGGAGGGCGAAAAGCCGATGACCGGAGGAGCAGGGGTGACCGTCGTGGAATCCGCGCGTCCGATGGACGCGGCGCAGGCTCGAGCCGACCGCCCGGCGGTGAGCGTCGTCGTCGCCACGCGCAACCGGCCGCACCTGCTGTCGGTGGCCATCGGTTCGATCGCCGCGCAGACCTATCCGGGTGTCATCGAGACGATCGTCGTCTTCGACCAGTGCGACCCGTCGCACATCGTGGAGAGCGACGATCCGCTGCGCCCGGTGCGCATCACCCGTACCACCGATCGCGTGGGACTCGCCGCCGCTCGCAACACCGGCGCCGACCTGGCCTCGGGAGAGTTCCTGGCGTTCCTCGATGATGACGACGAGTGGGAGCCGGCCAAGATCGAGCGGCAGGTGAGCGAACTCGAGCGCAGCGGGGCCCACGTCTGCGTCACCGGCATCACCATCGCGCGCGACAACCGCCGCGTGGTCCGCGTGCCCAGCGCGCAGGAGCTCACGATCGACTCACTGATCGCCCACCGGGTGGTCGCGGCGCATCCTTCGAGCGTTCTGGTGAAGAAGGCCAGCTTCCTCGGGCCCATCGGCGTCGTCGACGAGGAGATCCCGGGCAGCTACGGCGAGGACTACGACTGGCTGCTGCGGGCCGCCCGGCTGGGTCCGATCGCCGTCGTCGGCGAGCCGCTGGTGCTCGTGCACTGGGGCAAGCAGTCCTACTTCGCCGACCGCTGGCAAACCATCATCGACGCCAACGATTACCTCGTCGCCAAGCACCCCGAGTTCGCTGCCTCGCGCATCGGGATGGCCCGCCTGCACGGCCGCAGGGCGATCGCGCTGGCCGCTCTGGGCAAGCGTCGTGAGGCCCGGGTGTGGGCGCGTAAGGCGCTCAAGCTCAGCCCGCGTGACCGCCGCGCGTATCTGGCGTTCGTGCTGTCCACCGGCGTCGTCAAGGTCGACACGGTGATGCAGCTGGCCAACCGGGCGGGGCGAGGGCTGTGACCGATCTGCAGTCGGCCCTGCCCGACTTCAGCGCGCTTGCTGACGGGGGCGCCGACAAGGTGATGCTCGTCGGTTCCGGCGGCGGCCACCTCGCGCAGCTGCTGGCGCTGAAGCCCTGGTGGGCGGATCTCGAGCGCACCTGGGTGTGTTTCGACGGTCCCGACGCGCGTGACCAGCTTTCCGGTGAGCACGTCGTGTGGGCTTTCAGCCCCACCACGCGCAACCTGGTCAACCTCGTCCGCAACTTCTTCCTGGCGATCAAGGTGCTGCGTCGCGACGCGCCTGACGTCGTGATCTCCACCGGGGCCGGGGTCGCGGTGCCGTTCTTCCTCCTGGCCCGGGTCATGGGCATCCCGACCATCTACGTCGAGGTGATCGACCGCGTGAGCAGCCGAACGCTCACGGGGCGGCTGTGCCGGCCGATGTCATCAGCGTTCTGCGTCCAATGGAGTGAGCAGGCGAAGTTGTACCCAGGGTCAGTGGTCGTAGGACCGCTACTTTGAGTGAAAACGATTACTCACAGTCAATTTGGGCTAACATTTCTGGCGTGTGGAGGCCCGGGGGGACCTCCACATTCCGTTTCGGAGGTCAGATGACAACCTCACCGCAGCGGGCCATGCCCGTCGTGGTGCAGCAGTTTTCAGGCAACCAGGCTGAAGCTGCCCACGAGCCCATCACGCGTCCGCTGGTCTTCGTCTCGGTCGGCACGGATCACCATCCGTTCAATCGCCTCGTGCAGTGGGTCGACGGCTGGGCCGCCACGCATCCTGATGTCGAGGTCGTCATCCAGCACGGAGAGGCGACCGGCCCGGTTCACGCCGTCGCCATGCCTTACCTTTCGCACAGCGAGCTGTTCGGCCTCATCGGCCGCTCGGATGTCATCGTCAGCCACGGGGGCCCGGCGACCATCGCCGAGGCCTGGAACGTCGGGCTGATCCCCGTCGTCGCCCCTCGCGGTCACCGCCTTGGCGAGCACGTCGATGACCACCAGCAGGCGTTCGCCGCGGTTCTCGCCGAGCGTGAGCAGGTCATCCGGGTCACCACCGAGTCGGAGCTGGTCGAGGCGCTCGATCACGCCCTGGCCGATCCGCAGTGGCTGCGTCGCACCTCCGGGCTCGGCGTCGATGTCGACACGTCGATCCGCAATTTCGCCGCCGTTGTCACCGCCGTCACGGGCAAGGGTGGCCGGCGAGCTCGTGCGGAGCGGCGGAAGGCCTTCCGCCGCATCGCGAAGTAACCACCTTCGTCAGATCCGCTCCTCGAGGGGAACCGGCTCCTCGACGGGCTCCTTCGTCACGCCGGCCACGCCGAGGCGGGCTACGGCACGCATCTTGTTGACCGCGTCGAGCGCGGCGACCTTGTACGTCTCGCTCAGCGTCGGGTAGTTGAACACCGCGTTGACGAGGTAGTCGACCGTTCCTCCGGTGCCCATGATCGCCTGTCCGATGTGGACCAGCTCGGTCGCGTTGGTGCCGAAGACGTGAACGCCGAGCAGCTTGCGGGTCTCCGGTGAGACGAGCAGCTTGAGCATTCCGTAGGAGTCGCCCACGATCTGGCCGCGGGCGTTTTCCCGGTAGCGCGAGATCCCCACCTCGTAGGGCACCGAGCCCTCGGTGAGCTCACCCTCCGTGCGTCCCACGTAGGAGATCTCGGGGATCGTGTAGATGCCGATCGGCATCAGGTTGCTGTCCAAGCGATCGGTGGGTTCCTCGAAAGCGGCGTGGGCGGCGAGGCGTCCCTGCTCCATGGACGTGGACGCGAGTGCCGGGAATCCGATGACGTCCCCGACCGCATAGACGTGGGGAACTGACGTCCGGTAGGACTCGTCGACCTCGATGCGCCCGCGATCGTCCGCCTTCAGTCCCGCCTTCTCCAAGTCCAGGCCCTCGGTGACGCCCTGGCGGCCGGCGGAGTACATCACCACCTCGGCCGGGATGCGCTTGCCGCTGCGAAGGGTGGTCAGCGTGCCGTTCTCGGTGAGGCTGACGGAGTCGACGATCTCGTTGAAGCGAAAGCTCACGGACAGATCGCGTAGGTGGAATTTCAGCGCCTCCACGACCTCGGCGTCAGCGAAGTCGATCATGCTCGGGCGGCGTTCCACGACGGTCACGCGGGTGCCGAGGGCTGCGAACATCGAGGCGTACTCGATGCCGATGATCCCGGCGCCGACGACCACCATCGATCCGGGGAGGTGATCGAGATTGAGCACGCCGTCGGAGTCCACGACGCGGATGCCGTCGAACTCGATCTCCTTCGGCCTGGCCGGCCGGGTACCCGTTGCGACGACGATGCGCTCGGCGGACAGCAGGAGATCGTCCGAGCCGGGACCGTCGCTGACCACCATCGTATGTGGGTCGAGGAAGCGGGCCGTGCCCTGGTAGAAGCGGATGTGGTTGCGGTGCAGCTGGGTACGCACCACGTCGGCTTCGCGGGCGATCACGTGGTTCGTGCGCGCCGTGAGGTCGGTGATGGTGATGTCTTCCTTCACCTGATAGCTCGCGCCGTACATCTCACGCTGGTTCAAGCCGGTGAGGAAGAGCACCGCCTCGCGCAGCGTCTTGGACGGGATCGTCCCGGTGTTGACGCACACGCCGCCGGTCATGCCCTTGCGGTCGACGACCGCGACCTTGCGGCCCAGCTTGGCGGCGGCGATGGCGGCGCGCTGCCCGCCCGGGCCGCTGCCGACCACGAGCAACTCGAATTCGTGCACGAAATCCTCCGGTGCCTGGGTTTATCGAGGCAGAGACTGTCGATGAAGGTCAGCGCTTCCCGCCGATTGTTTCAGGCTTATGCGGCAATCGTGTTGCGGGCGGCGAAGATTGGTGCCATGCAGCTTCCGGTCATGCCTCCCGTCGCGCCGATGCTCGCCAAGTCCGTCGAGCGCATCCCGGAGGGCGCGCACTACGAGCCGAAATGGGACGGCTTCCGCTCCATCATCTTTCGTGACGGCGACGAGGTGGAGATCGGCAGCCGCAACGAGCGCCCGATGACGCGCTATTTCCCGGAAATTGTCGAGGCGGCCAAGGCCCAGTTACCCGAGCGTTGCGTGGTCGACGGAGAGATCGTGATCGCGGGGGAGCGCGGCCTGGATTTCGAGGCGTTGCAGCAACGGATTCATCCCGCCGCGTCGCGGGTGAAGCTGCTCGCCGGGCAGACGCCGGCCGCGTTCATCGCCTTCGATCTGCTCGCCCTCGGCGACGACGACCTGATGGCCCGACCCTTCGCCGAGCGCCGCGGGCTGCTGGTCAACGCGCTCGCCAAAGCCAAGGCGCCGGTTCACGTGACTCCGGCGACGACCGAACAGAGCCTCGCCGAGGAGTGGTTCAAGGCCTTCGAGGGCGCCGGGCTGGACGGTGTCGTCGCCAAACCACTGACCGGTGCCTACCAGCCCGACAAGCGCGTCATGTTCAAGATCAAACACGCGCGCACGGCCGACTGCGTGGTCGCCGGCTACCGGGTCCACAAGAGCGGCGACGGTGCCGTCGGCTCGCTGCTGCTCGGGCTCTATGACGACGAGGGGACGCTCTCGTCCGTGGGCGTGGTCGGCGCCTTTCCGATGGCCCGCCGGCGTGAACTCTTCACGGACCTGGCCCCCCTGGTGACGACGTTCGAGAACCACCCGTGGGCGTGGGCACAGCAGGAGGCCGGCACGCGGACCCCGCGCGAGTCGGAGGGCTCGCGCTGGAACAACGGCAAGGACCTTTCGTTCGTGCCACTGCGTCCCGAACGCGTCGTTGAAGTGCGCTACGACCACATGCAGGGCCGCCGGTTCCGGCACACGACGCAGTTCAACCGCTGGCGTCCGGACCGCGAGCCCAGGTCCTGCACGTACGAGCAACTCGACCGGCCGGTGCACTTCGACCTCGGCGAAATCGTGCCCGGGCTCGCTTAGATTCGCGGCGTGGACCCCAACCTGCGCACGTGTGGCCGCAAAGGTCACGCGACGTACCGCCCGGATGAGGCCGACCTTGCCGCCAGGTTGAGCGCCGAGACGGCGCTCGGCACGTCGTGGCGGTGCCTGCGCTGCGGCGACTTCGTGCTGGGCGACCCGGTGGGGGCCGGGCCTGCCGCCGACGCGCCGGTGCTGCTGCGCGGCAAGGCGCTGCGCGACTCGACGATCCTCAAACTGCTGGCGATCGAGCGGATCCTGCGGGCCATCCTGCTGATCGGCGTCGGCTACGTCGTTCTGCGGTTCCGCCATAGCGAGGGCAACTTCCAGGCGCTGTTCAACAAGGCCCTCCCCGCTGCCAAGCCGCTCGCCGACGTCTTTCACTTCGACCTCGACCACAGCCCGACCATCGACAAGCTGCGCCACCTGCTGCACACCAGCCCGCACACGCTCCTGCTGGTGGCACTGGCGGTCTTCGGCTACGCGGCCATCAACCTGATCGAGGCGACCGGCCTCTGGCTCGCCAAGCGCTGGGGCGAATATTTCGCCGCCATCGCGACGAGCATCTTCCTGCCGTTGGAGATCTACGAGCTCAACGAGCGGGTGACGGTCCTGCGGGTAGCCGTCTTCATCATCAACATCGCCGCGATCGTCTACCTGATCTACTCCAAGCGCTTGTTCGGCGTCCGGGGCGGGCGCGGGGCGTTCGAGGCCGAACGCCACAGCCAGTCGCTGCTCGAGGTCGAGAAGTCAGCCGACGAGCCGCACGGCCCGGCGCGACAGGCGCACCCAGACGACGCAGACACCGGTGACACCGGTGACACCGGGGACACTGGGGATGCAGCCGGTGATCAACTGGCGCGCACGACCGCGACCGACTCCGGCGGCAACGCGTAGCCGCCTTCGACGGCCTGCACCTCTGCGGTGCTCAGCAGGACATCGCCGGACACCGGTACATCTTGCGCCCGCTCCGACAGGTTGACGGCGACGGCGATGCTTTCGCCGTCGGGATCCCCCCGCCAGGCGATGAACCACCCGTCGAGCTCGTCATAGCGGAAGCGGGCTTGCCCCAGCTGATGGTCGGTAAGCGCCGGCTCGACCCGCCGTAGCGCGATCAGCTGCTGATTCCAGAGCAGCAGCCGCCGCCCGCGACTGGTGCGGGCCTCCTCCCAATTCAGCTTCGACGCCTGAAAGGTTGCGGGGTCCTGCGGGTCCGGGATCTCGTCGGTGGCCCAGCCGTGCTCGGCGAATTCGCGACGCCGGCCCGCGCTGACGGCCTTGCCGAGCTCAGCGGCATGGTCGGAGAAGAACTGCCACGGGGTGCGCGCGCCCCACTCCTCGCCCATGAAGAGCATCGGGGTGAACGGCGAGAGCAGCAGCAGCGCGGCCCCCGCGCACAGGAGCCCGTCGGACAGCGTCGCCGCCGAACGGTCGCCAACGGCGCGATTGCCGATCTGATCGTGGTTTTGCAAGTACGTGACGAACTGCGGGGTCTTGGCCCCCACCGGCCGGCGTCCGTGCGAACGCTTCCGAAAGCTCGACCAGCCGCCGTCGTGCACGAAGGCCTGATTGAGCGCCTTCGCCAGGACCGGCAGCGGTCCGAAGTCGTCGTAGTAGCCCTGACGCTCGCCCGAGAGCGTCGCCCACAGCGCGTGGTGGACGTCGTCGGACCACTGCGCATCGATGCCGTAACCGCCGGCGATCCGCGGCCGGATCACCCTGGGATCATTGAGATCGCTTTCGGCGATGAGGAAGAGCGGCCGGCGCTCCATGCTGGCGAGCGCCTCCACCTCGACGGCGAGCTCCTCCAGGATGTGGATCGCCCGGTCATCGCGCAACTCGTGGATCGCGTCGAGACGCAGGCCGTCGCAGCGGTAGTCACGTAGCCACATCAGGGCGTTGTCGATGAGGAAGCGGCGGACCTCGTCGGAGTAGGCGTCGTCCAGGTTGACCGCGGTGCCCCAGGGCGTCGCGTGGGTGTCGGTGAAGTAGGGCCCGAACCGCGCGAGGTAATTGCCGGCCGGCCCGAAATGGTTGTAGACGACGTCCATCACGACGCCAATGCCGCGCTGATGGCACGCGTCGATGAAGCGCTTCAGCCCGTCGGGTCCTCCGTAGGGCTCGTGGACGGTGTAGAGGTCGACGCCGTCGTAGCCCCAGCCGTGGTGGCCGGCGAAGGCGTTGCAGGGCAGCAATTCCACCGCGTCGATCCCGAGCTCGTCCAGGTGGTCGAGGTGGCCGATGGCCGCATCGAAGGTGCCTTCCGCGGTGAAGGTTCCGACATGCAGCTCGTAGAGCACGGCGCCGGGCAACGCGAGTCCGCGCCAGTGCGAGTCGCTCCAGCCGTAGCGGTCGTGCTCGTAGACGCGAGAGGCGGCGTTGACCCCGTTGGGCTGCCAGAGCGATCGCGGGTCGGGCGTCGGATCGCTGCCGTCGACGACGAACGCGTAGTCAGTCCCGTGACTCGCCTCGGCGACGTCAGCGGTCCACCATCCTCCGGGCGCGGAGCGCATCGGGTACGCCTGCGCCTGGCTCCCGATCACCACCGCCAGCTCGCGTGACTGCGGTGCCCACACGCTGAAGCGCGTCACGCCGCCACCACCGATGGCAGCGACCGGGCGCTCGTTCGCCGGCTAACGCCGTTCCCACGCGTCCTCACTTCGGGTCAACGCCTCCACTTCAGCGGGCAGCTTTCCTGCCAGCAAATGCCCGATGGTGACCTCTTCAAGCACGAGGCGAAGGCTCGCCCGGACGGCGATCCAGACGTCCTGCAGCCGCGCGGCCGGACCGGGGTAGCTGACGTCTTCGGGCTTGGCGTCCTGCACGCTCGCCAGGGGGCCGTCCACGGCACGCATGACGTCGGCGATCGAGATGTCGTTCGGATCGCGGTCGAGCAGGTACCCGCCGGAGGGGCCGCGCTGGCTGCGCACGAGCCCGGCGCGGCGCAGCTCACCGAGGATTCCCAGCAGGAATTTCAGCGGCACGCCCTGGGCGCGGGAGATCGATTCAGCGGTGACGGCCTCGCCGCTGCGGGCGGCAAGTTCGGTCAAGGCGCGGACGGCGTAGTCAGCACGGGCAGACACTCTCACGTGATCAGTCTCCCGCAGCGTCGCTCGTGACGAGCAACGCAACGGGGAAGTCGCGCAGCAATTTCAGCAGATACGCACTAGTTGGCTCGCCTTTCGAGCCGCCCGATCCGCCGTGACGCCTTCCGGTGATGACGTCGGTCCACTCTCCGGGCGGCAGATCGACAGCCGTGTCCTTCCACCCACCGGCCTGGCGCAGCCCGAGGACGAGCCGCGGAACCACCGTCACGGCGCGGCTGGCACTTCCCTCGGGACCCCTGGAAAACGACACCACATGCTCTGCTGCCGAGCCGCTGACCTCGAGCGGCTGGTAGCCGGCCTCGGCGCCGAAAAGCTCGGGCCGGTGCCGCCGCAGCCGCAGCGCCTTCTGTACCAGGTGCAGTTTCGCGGCGCCGGTGTCGTCGATACGCGGGGTCGTCGCCTCGGGCCGCCCCAGCGCGGAGATGATGCGGGCGCGTTCACCGAAGTCGACCCGGCGCCGGTTGTCGGGATCGACGAGCGAGAGGTCCCAGAGCTCGCTGCCCTGATAGGAGTCGGGGATACCAGGCATGGTCAGCTGCAGCAGCTTCATCGCCAGCGCGTTCACCCGGCCCGGCTCCACGAGCTCGCCTGCGTACTCGTCGACCGCAGCCATGATCGCCCGGTCGGCCAGCACCCCGGCGGCATACGCCTGCACGGCCTCCTCGTAGCCCTCGTCCGGCGAGGTCCAGGAGGTGTGCAGCTTGGCCTCGCGGATGGCCTTCGCGAGGTACTCGCCAAGCCGCTCCCCGCTGATCGGATACGCACCGATGAGCGTCTGCAACACGAAATACTGCGTCGCCGGCTCCGGGCCGGCGGGGCCCGTGTACTTGTTCGCCAGCCCCAGCAGCTTCGCGGCTACCCGCCCCCATCGCCGGCTGTCCTCAGCCAGCAGCACCAAGCGCGCCCTGACGTCCTCCGAGCGTTTCGTGTCGTGCGTCGACAGCGTGGTCATGGTGTGTGGCCAGCGCGCCTGCAGGCCGGCCGCCCAGCCGTGGAAGTCGCTGACCGCCAGCCCGAATCGTGACGGGTCGCCGCCCACCTCATTGAGCGCCAGCAGCCGGCCGTAGCGATAGAAGGCGGTGTCCTCGACGCCCTTGGCCATCACCGGTCCGCAGGTCTGCGCGAAACGCACGACGAGCTCCTCCGGTCCCGTGGCCACAAGTTCGGCAACGGCGGCGATGTCTTCCGCCCGGTCCGGGCGGGCGCTGGTGGCGGCCAGGGCCGCGCTCTCGAGGATCTCCCGGGCCAGTGTCGGCGGCCGCTCGCCGGGGCGAAGGTACGCCCGGTAGACGTCGAACTGGATCAGCAGCTCCGCGAGCGCTTCCCGAAGCCCCCGGCGGGTGTGATCGCGGTAGCGCGGGTGCGCCCACGCCGCGCGGGCGGCGAGCTCGCTCAGCCGGTTCAGCTCGGACGCCAGCACGCTGCTCAGGACCTCGCGCTTGCCGTCCCTGGCGACCGTCGGCCACCGCAGATCCGCGCCGCTGATCTCGTCGTAGAGCCGGGTCAGCGGCTCCTCGCCGCGCGGATCGACGAAGACACCGGTGATGTGGTTCAGAGCGTCGTAGCCGGTTGTGCCGTGGCAGGCCCACTCGGAGGGCAGCTGCTCGTCGGCCTCGAGGATCTTCTCGACCACGAGCCAGCAGCCGCGCGTCGCCTCGGAAAGCCGCGCGAGATAGCCCTGCGGGTCGCTCAGGCCATCCGGATGGTCGACGCGCAGCCCGGAGACGGTGCCGTCGGCCACCGAGGTGAGGATCTCGCGGTGGGTCGCGGCGAAGACCTCCGGGTCCTCGACGCGCAGACCGGCCAGCGTCGTCACGTCGAAGAAGCGACGGTAGTTCAGTTCCTCGCCGCCGACCCGCCAGTGACAGAGCCGCCAGTGCTGGCCTTCCAGCAACTCGGGGAGGGCGAGCGCCTCGGTCCCCGCGGCCAGCGGCAAGACGTGGTCGTAGTAGCGCAGCCGGTCGCCTTCGACGACCAGCTCCCCGGCGCCGATGCACTCGGCGAGCGAGCTCCCCAGCACCGGCACCAGGATCTTGCCGGGATTGTCCCGGCTCTCCCAGTCGATGTCGAACCAGCGGGCAAACCGTGACTGCGGCCCGTCGTGCAGGACATCCCACCAGGCGGGGTTGGCCGACTCGGGCGCGGCGACGCTCGCGTGGTTGGGGACGATGTCGAGCACGATCGCGAGCCCTGCCGCGTCGACCGCCGCCCGCAGCCGGAAGAGGCCCTCGGCGCCGCCGAGCTCCGGGTTGATACGCCGGTGGTCGGTGACGTCGTAGCCGTGCCGGCTGCCGGACGTGGCCTGCAGCCACGGTGAGCAGTAGACGTGCGAGACGCCGAGCTCCGCCAGGTACGGCACCACGTCCGCGGCCGCGTCGAACCCGAAGTCTGGGGTCAGCTGCAGCCGGTAGGTGCTGGTGGGGATGGATCCCGTGGGCGGGGGAGCAGGCATGGCCATCGGCAATGTGGGATCAGTGGACATCTAGTACTGCCGCCGCAGCACGAGAATCGAGCGGGCTTCGACCTCCACCGAGTCGCGCGCCTTGAAGCCCGACTCGTCGAGGTGGTCGGCAAGCGGCTCGGCGGTGCTGACGGCGATCGCCCAGGCCTCCCCGTACTCCCCGTCGGGAATCGTGAATTCGACCGGCTCGAAGTGCGCGTTGAAGTAGAGCAGGAACGAGTCGTCGCGCACCGGGTTGCCGCGCCGGTCAGGAGAGGGGATCGCCGAACCGTTCAGGAAGATCCCGAGCGAGCGGGCCCAGCCGTTGTCCCAGTCCTCCTGGCTCATCACCTCACTCGACGGGTTCAGCCAGACGATGTCGTCCAAGCCGCCGGCGCCGCGTAGCGGATGACCCTGGAAAAAGCGCCGCCGGTGAAAGATCGGATGGTTGGTCCGCAGCGCGGCGACGCGTCGGGTGAAGTCGAGCAGGATCGAGTTCTCCTGCACGTCGGCCCAGTCGAGCCAGGAGATGGGGTTGTCCTGGCAGTAGGCATTGTTGTTGCCGCCCTGGGTGCGGCCCATCTCGTCACCCGCGACGATCATCGGGACGCCCTGGGAGAGCAGCAGGGTGGTCAGCAGGTTGCGCTTCTGCTGCTCGCGCAGCGCGACGATGTCGAGGTCGTCGGTCGGCCCCTCGACCCCGCAGTTCCACGAGCGGTTGGTGCTCTCCCCATCGCGGCTCTCCTCGCCGTTGGCCTCGTTGTGCTTGTCGTTGTAGCTGACCAGGTCGTGCAGCGTGAAGCCGTCGTGAGCGGTCACGAAGTTGATCGACGCGAAAGGCTTGCGGCCGTTGCCCTCGTAGAGGTCCGAGGAGCCGGTCAGCCGGGAGGCGAACTCCCCGATCGTCGAGCCCTCACCGCGCCAGAAGTCGCGGACGGTGTCGCGGTACTTGCCGTTCCACTCGGTCCACAGC